>NZ_WPOO01000005.1:0-170904 GCF_009755265.1 Adlercreutzia rubneri
TAGGAGTCTGGGCCGTATCTCAGTCCCAATGTGGCCGGTCGACCTCTCAGTCCGGCTACCCATCGCGGGCACGGTGGGCCGTTACCCCGCCGTCTACCTAATGGGCCGCGACCCCATCCCGCGCCGTTAAGGCTTTCCCGGGGAGGCCATGGGGCCTCCCCGGAGCATCCGGTATTAGCCGCCGTTTCCAGCGGTTGTCCCGGAGCGCGGGGCAGGTTGGTCACGTGTTACTCACCCGTTCGCCACTCTATATCTGGCCGAAGCCAGTTTAATCGTTCGACTTGCATGTGTTAAGCACGCCGCCAGCGTTCATCCTGAGCCAGGATCAAACTCTCCGTTCGAACAGCGCCCGGAGGCGCCGTAGGATCGATGTGAGTCTCGATTCTGTTTGAAAACTCTCCGTCGGGGCCCCTCGGCCCCTGACAGGGAAAAAGTTAAAGCTTGCTCTCTCGAATGTCCGTCTGACATCCGAGAAGACGTATTGTCCGTCTCTCGAATTCCATCCTCAGTATCCGGTTGTCAAGGTTCCGCGGGAGGCTTCCCGCCCCGCCGCCCTCGCGAGCGGCGCAAGGAAATACTTTGCGCTGTTTCGAAGTCCCTGTCAACCGCTTCACAAAACCTCAACAATTTTGTTTCAACGCTTGACAACCTCGAAGGTTCGTCAGAACCACTGTCTTTCGTACTTCCGAAAAAGACAGCTTGCATATAATACAGCTCCCCGGGTTTCGCGCAAGGGGTTTTTTGAAATTTATTAAAACTTTTTGCCCAGCTGCATCACGCTGTATCTTCTTATCTCGCAAAAGCCCTGTATAATAGGGATAAATCACCGATCCTAAGGACAAGCTCTATGACTGCCGCTCACCGCAACCCCAACACATCACCGCGTCCTTATCGCTTCTCCAACGACGCATCGCGGCCTTCAGACGCGACAAAGCCCGACGAGACGGTCGCTGTCCGTGCTGGACGTGAAAACAAATTCGCTCCCGGCGAAGCGATTCGGGACGATCTTCCCCAAGCGCTGCCCCTTCCTCTTGCCGCCCATGATGCTCTGGAAATCATCGAGGAGGCCGGAGGGGAGGCATGGTGCGTGGGCGGCTTCGTTCGCGACGCTCTGCTCGGGCGGCCCATCCACGATGTGGATATCGCGACGAGCCTGCCCTGGCCCGCGGTGCAAGAGGCCTTTCGTGATGCCGGCTGGGGCACCGTGGAGACCGGCGTCGCCCATGGCACGCTCACGGTAGTGCGCGACGGCGAGCCGTTGGAGATCACCACCTACCGCACCGACGGCACCTACAGCGATGGGCGCCACCCTGACTCCGTGACCCAAGCCTCCTCCATTGAGGAAGATCTGAAACGGCGCGACTTCACCATAAACGCCCTGGCTTACCACCCTGCGCGCGGGATCATCGATCCCTTCGGCGGCGTGGCCGACATGGAGCGCGGCGTCCTGCGCAGCGTGGGAGACCCGACGACGCGCTTTTCCGAGGACGCACTGCGCATCCTGCGAGCCTGTCGCTTCGCCTCACAGCTCGGTGTGGCCATCGACCCTGCCACCTTCGAGGCCATGATCGCCTGCAAAAACCTGCTGCGCCAAGTGTCCGGCGAGCGCGTCTACCGCGAGCTGGAGCGCTTCGTCTGCGGCGACTATGTGCACGATGCGCTTATGGCCTGCGTCGATGTACTGGCCTTCGTGCTGCCGGAGCTTGTGGCCATGAAAGGCTGCGCCCAGGTGACGAAGTACCATATATACGATGTGCTCGAGCACACCGCCTGGGTGGTGCAGCGCACGCCGCCCGAGCCGCTGCAGCGCTGGAGCGCCCTGTTCCACGACATGGGCAAGCCCGCAGCGGCGTTCTTCGAGGAGACCGACGAGGGGCCCGTGGAGCACTTCTACGGCCATGCCGCCGTCAGCGTGTCATTGGCCTGCGGCATCATGCACCGCCTTCCCTTCCCTGCCTGGCTGCGCCGGGACGTGCCGCCTCTCGTGCGGGCCCACGACGACGTGGTGCCCCCCAACGCCCGAGCCGTGCGCCGCATGCTGGGGCGGCTCGGGGGACGCACCGACCTGTTCGCGGCCCTCTGCGACATCAAGCGGGCCGACGCCCTGGCCCAGGCGCCGTTCTGCGCTCCCCGAGCCGATACCGCCGACGAGCTGCGCGCCCTCATGGAGCAGATTCTGGAAGAGGAGGCCGCTTTCACGGTGAAGCACCTCGCCATAAACGGCCGCGACATCATGGCCCTCGGCGTGGCGGCCAGCCCGGAGGTGGGCCGTCTGCTGGATGCGTGCCTGGACGCTGTCATCGACGAGCGCGTCCCCAACGAGCGCGAGGAGCTGCTCGCCTTCGCGGAAAAGCTTCGCAGGGAGACGTCCTAGGCCAGAAGGTCGGTAACGAGGCGAATGGCGAACAGGACAATGACGACGAGCATGATGGGGCGCAGGATGAGCGCCCCTTTCTTGTCGAAGAAGGTGGAGCCGAGCCAATTGCCGGCGATATTGAAGGCCGCCGCGGCGAGCCCCAGCGGGATGAGCACCGCACCATTGACGAGAAACACCGCCAGGGCGGCGACGTTGGTGGCCAGGTTGATCGCCTTGGTGGTGCCGGCGGCCGTGCGCACGTCCTGGTGGGCCACGGCAGCGAGCAGCAGCATGAGGATGGTGCCCGTCCCCGGCCCGTAGAACCCGTCGTAGACGCCCACGGCCAGGGCGATGAGGGCCGTGGCCGCAAGGGCCAGGCGCGGGGGCAAGGGACGTTCGGCGAAACGGTCGAGGTTCTTGGAGCGGAACACGAGGAACGCCACGGGGGGAAGTGCCACGAGCATCACCACGGTGAGCACGGTGGCGTCGGCCAGAAGCGCCAGATTCGCGCCGATGGCCGAACCGACCAGGCCGCAGGCGACGCCTGCGACAACGAAGCGCTTCACCATGTAACCGAACAACGCATAGCGTACGGTAGCCACCAGCGTGCCCAAGGTGCTGGAGAGCTTGTTGGTGGCGATGGCGGCATGGGGCGGCAGGCCGGCAAAGAAGTAGGCGGGCAGGGAGATGAGCCCTCCCCCGCCGGCGATGGCGTCCACGAAACCGGCGATGAGCGCCAACGGGCACACGATGAGAAACTCCACGACGCCTTCCCTTCTCGCCTCTCCGCCACACTCGCCGGACGCAAAAAGAGCCGCCCGAGGGCGGCTCGTGAGTTCTTGGTAGCTCCGACCGGATTCGAACCGGCGACCTCCGCCTTGAGAGGGCGGCGTCCTAAACCGCTAGACGACGGAGCCACATGGGCGCTTCATGAAGCCGGGAGACGTGGCGCCTCCCGGCCCGGATTCCTTGGTAGCTCCGACCGGATTCGAACCGGCGACCTCCGCCTTGAGAGGGCGGCGTCCTAAACCGCTAGACGACGGAGCCACGAAATGCCACGCGAGAAAATGGCTGGGGTGGAAGGAGTCGAACCCTCACATACGGCACCAGAAACCGCTGTCCTGCCATTAGACGACACCCCAACATAACTTTCTCGCCACACCGCCCGAAAGCGGCGAGCGCAAGTGAGTATGTTACGGAAGCAAGCGCCCCCCGTCAAGCCCCAATTTTGGGAATTACGAAAAATGCGGGGAGCGGCCGCAACCGCATCGCGTGAAAAGCTCGCGCGAAAACCCCAGTACGACAGAGCTGTTCTCGCCCTAGCAGGGCATGGGGGTGCCGTACTGCCACATGTGGTCGAGGGGACCCGAGCCACGCCCCAGGTTCAGACCGGCCGCGAGGGCGCCGGCCACGTAGGCCTTGGCGTCGCGCACGGCCACGTCCACGGAAAAGCCCCGGGCCAGGCCGCAGGCGATGGCCGAGGAGAGGGAGCAGCCGGTGCCGTGGGTGTTGTCGTTGGCGATGCGCGTACCCCGCAGCCACACCGATTCGCCGTCGGCCATGCGCAGGTAGTCGTCGGCGGCGTCCGGCTCGTCCACCCCGTGGCCGCCCTTGATGAGGATAGCGGGCACGGAAGGCGCTGCGTCCGTGAAATCCGACGCGTTCTCCCAAACGGCGACGCAGCGGTCGGCGATCAACGACGCAGCCGCCTCCACGTCTTCCGAAGATGCGATGGCCCTGCCCGAGAGCACCTCGGCCTCGGGGATGTTGGGGGTGATCACCGTGGCCCGGGGAAACAGCTGGCGCACCAGCGCGTCCACGGCGGCGTCGGCGATGAGCGCCGAGCCCGACGTGGCCACCATAACGGGATCGACCACGACATTGGCGGCTTTGTGGCGATCGAGTCCATCGGCGATGGCGCCCACGATGGCCGACGACGACACCATGCCGATCTTCACCGCATCGGGCCGGATGTCGTCGAAGACGGCGTCGATCTGGGTGCCCACGAAAACGGGATCCACCTCGAGCACGTCGGTAACGCCGAGCGTGTTCTGGGCCGTGAGCGCCGTGATGACGCTCTCCCCGAACAGATGATGGGCGGCGATGGTCTTCAGGTCGGCCTGGATACCCGCTCCCCCGCTGGAATCGGATCCGGCAATGGTGAGAACCGCTTTCATGGCATTCCTTTCGCGACGGCGTCGACCGCTTCCCGAACGGCCGCATGAAACCATCATTTCACACGAAAGGGGCGCGCCTGCACGGCCGCCCCTTTCTGGCAATCAACCGTTGATGAGACGGGGGCTACCCCTCGATGAGATTCACGGCCTCATTGGTGTCGACGACCTTGGCAGCGTAGCACACCTTCATGTATTCGAGGCCCTCCTCCTGGTTGCCCACGAGGAAGGTGGCCGTGGCGTCGCCCACCACGATGATGTTGAAGTTGTTGAAATAAGCGTCGGCCACCGTGTGCTTCACGCAGATATTCGTATCCATGCCGCAGCAGATGAGGGTGTCGACGTCCAGCTCGTTCAACAGCAAAAGCAGTCCCGTCTGGAAGAAGCCGCTGTAGCGGCGCTTCTCCACCACGTAATCGGTGGGCTGAGGATCGAGCAAGGGCGACGTTTGGGCCTCGGGGGTTCCGGCGATGCCGTGGGCGCCCCACAGGGCCAACTCGCGATCAATGCCGGGGAGGTGGGCGTCGTTGGTGAAGACGACGGGCATACCGACGGCGCGGGCGGCCGTCGTGAGCTTGGCCGTCTGCTGGATGGCAGGCAGGAGCACCGGCTCGAGCGGGCCTCCCGTGGGATCGCCCAGCTCGTCGATGACGAGCAGCGCGCACTTCGCGCGGTCGATAGCGGTGAGGTCGATGAGGTCGTTGTTGTTCTCGTCGCCGAGCATGGAAGTTCCTTTCTCGCTAACGGGTCTTCCGATTCCCGTCCCGTTTCTCCCTGCGCGTTGCCCGAAGCCAGGAGCGCCGCCCCTTTCGCGGCTGCGGCAAGCAGGCGACCATGACTTAAATACTCAGGGTTTCTTCGATGATACGGGAAAGCTCGCGTGTTGCGGCCTCAATATCGTCAGCGGCGAAGATAGCGCTCACCACGGCGGCGCCGTCAACGTCCAGCTCGGACAGGCACGGCACCGTGGCGGCATTCACGCCGCCGATGGCGACGACGGGGATATCCACGGCTGCGACGATAGCGCGGAACTCCTCGGGTGCGAGCACCCCGGCCTCGGGCTTGGTGGCCGTGCCAGTCACGCCGCCGACGCCCAGGTAGTCGGCACCCGCCGCCTCGGCTGCCCGCGCCTGCTCCACCGTCTGGGTAGAGACGCCCACGATGGCGTCGGGGCCGAGCAGCGCCCGCGCTCGCTCGCAGGCCATGTCGTCCTGGCCTACGTGCACCCCATCGGCGCCCACGGCAAGCGCGCATTCCACGTCGTCGTTCACCACGAAGGGCACCCCGGCATCGCGGCAGAGCGCCAGCAGCTCGGCGGCCTCGGCCCGCAGCGCATCGCCGGTCGCCTGCTTGTCGCGCAGCTGCACGAAGGTCGCACCCCCGGCAAGCGCCGCTTCCACGCATTCCGCCAGCGTCCGCTCTCCGAGCCACGCGTTGTCCGTCACCGCGTACAGCTTCAAGGCACAGCGAATGGCCTCCGCCGACCACTTTCCACGTTCCCGTACAGGCATGTTCACTCCTTGTTCCAAACTGGGTGCTCGTTCTGGTCACTTTTTTCGAGTTGTTAGACATTGCGCAAGCGCGATGCCGAGCAAACAGGAGGAAACACTACGAAAATGCCTGGTCAGACCTTTTTAGTTCATTGTTTCCGCAAAATGCCCTGCTGAAAAAGTCTAACAACTCGATTTTTCTGCCTCGATAGGGGGCGAAGATCGACCCGACTCTGCGCCTCGCGCCCCATTCTCTTCCAGCGCCTCCTTGGCGCCCCTACTCCGCATCCAGGTCGACCACGAGACCGTCCATGATGTCGTTCACGGTCTTCATGGCGCACATCTTGCCGCACATGGTGCAGGTGCCCTCGGTGGAAGGCGGGGCGCTCTCGAAGACGGCGCGGGCGCGGGCCGGATCCAGCGACAGCTCGAACATCTCGTCCCAGGCCACGCGGCGCCGCGCATCACTCATGCGATTGTCGCGATCGCGCGCGCCGGGCACGCCTTTGGCGATGTCGGCGGCGTGGGCGGCGATCTTCGTAGCCACCAGCCCCTCGCGCACGTCGTTCGCGTCCGGCAGGCGCAGATGCTCGGCCGGCGTCACGTAGCAGAGGAAGTCGGCGCCGGCAGAAGCCGCGATGGCGCCCCCGATGGCCGCCGTGATGTGGTCGTAGCCCGGGGCGATGTCAGTCACAAGCGGCCCCAGCACGTAGAAGGGCGCCTCGTGGCACAGCCGCTTCTCCAGCTTCATGTTGGCGGCGATCTCATCGAGCGCCATATGCCCGGGGCCTTCCACCATCACCTGCACTCCGGCGTCCCAGGCGCGGCGCGTCAGCTTGCCAATTTCGATGAGCTCGGCGATCTGCCCGGCGTCCGTGGCATCGTAGCCGCTGCCGGGACGCATGGCGTCCCCAATGGAGATGCACACATCGTGCTCGTGCAAGATGGCGAGCACCTCGTCGTAGTACTCGTAGAAGGGGTTCTCGCGACCGGTGGCCTCCATCCAGGCGAAGATGAGGGAGCCGCCGCGGGACACAATGTTGGTAAGCCGCCCCGTCTCCTTGAACGACTCGATGACCCGGCGGTTCATGCCGGCGTGGATGGTGACGAAATCGACCCCGTCCTCGGCATGGGCGCGCACCACCTCCAGGAAGTCCTCGGGCGTGATGGCGATCAGCGCTTTTTCCAGGTAACCGATGGCGTCGTACATGGGCACGGTGCCGATCATAGCCGGCGACTTCTCAACGAGCGCGCGGCGGAAGGCGCGGGTCTTGCCGGAGTTGGAAAGATCCATGATGGCGTCAGCGCCCAGTTCCAGGGCCACGTCCACCTTCTCCCATTCCAGAGCCTCATCGGCCAGATCGCCCGAGATGCCGAGGTTCACGTTCACCTTCGTGGAGAGAGGGACGCCCTCCAGGGTGGAACCGACGCCGGCGGGCGCGAGGCTTGCGTGGTGGATGTTGGCCGGAATGGCGATGCGGCCGGTAGCCACGGCGGCGCGGATGTCCTCCGGCTCGCGACCCTCGGCGGCGGCAACGGCGGCCATTTGAGGCGTGACGACGCCGGCGCGGGCGAAGTCGATCTGCGTGATCGGCTGTGCTGCGTCGGCAGACTGGCTGTCAGTCATGAAAACTCCCTTCGTTGGCATTACCCATATCAGGTTTTGCGGGTCGGGGCGAATTCGGCGCCCCCTCTCAGCCTGCCCGGCCGCCACGCGGCTGCAAGCTCCCCAAGTCTATGGTTGTAGTGCCAGTATAGGGAACGGCACAGCGCTAGAGCGGCAAAAACACTGCCAGCGTGCCGCTTTCCAGGGCAATGCGGGCCGGCGTGCCGACAAGCTCGTTGGAAAGGCCCCAGCTCGTGCGGTTCGTGAGGGCCACGCCATCGAGGCCGTACTTCAAGCCTTCTTCCACGACCCCTGCAGAAACATCGGTCAGCGAGAACACCGACACGATACCGCTCGGCAACGCGGGAAGGCGCAGCTCGCCGGGGCCGACGAGAAACGCGATACGCTCGCGCTCCCCCACTGCGGCCACAGCGAGCCCCCGCTCGGCAAAGGAGGCCAAGAGCTGCAAGTTCGCCACCGTGTGGTCGAGCCGCCCCCCGAGCGCGCCGTACACCTCCACGGCATCGGCGCCGCGCGCGAGGGCCTCCTCCAAAGCCAATTCCATATCCGACGCGTCCTTCTCCGGCGAAAACGCCTTCACGGACATGCCCTCGGGCACGTATCCCAGCGAGTCGAAGTCGCCCATGGCCAGATCAGGCGCGCAGTCCACAGCTGCCAGGGAGGCAAACCCCCCGTCCACGGCGATGACCGCATCGAAGGCGCCCTCTTTCCAATGGGCGGCAAAGTGAGCGGCATTGAAATCCGATGCGCCAACTAATGCGACCGTGCTCAAAACATATCCTCCATTCACATTCACCATGTCATCCTTAAGCGAGCGCAAGTCGAAGGATCTCATTGCGGGGAGCCGCTAGATCCTTCGACCTCGTGCTGCGCGCTCCGCTCAGGATGACACGGTGTGTCACTCGTGTGGTTCGACCAGGGTGAAGCAAGTTCTGCTACAATACCACAGGCGAGCGAGCCAGACGGCCGCGTACCCTTTCAGGGTGCGAGGAAAGTCCGGGCTCCGCAGGGCAAGATGCCAGCTAACGGCTGGGCGGGGCGACCCGACGGATCAGTGCCACAGAAAAGAAGACTCCCCTGCTCGGAACATGCTGCGATGCGCAGCATGCGCGACACAGGAGAAAAGCTGAAACGGTGCGGTAAGAGCGCACCAGCGCGGCGGCAACGTCGCGGCTTGGTAAACCCCATCTGGAGCAAGCGCAAATAGGAGCGCCATACGGTGGCCCGCCGTGCGCTCGGGTTGCGTGCTAGAGGCGCGGGGCGACTCGCGTTCGAGATAAATGGCCGTCCCAAGACAGAACCCGGCTTACAGGCCCGCTCGCCTTTCTGTTTGCACTGCCTCTCCATGAATCAAAACGGTCCACTGCGACTACGCAGCGGACCGTTTTTAAGGAAGGGGATCACCCAAAGGGGTCGAGGGGGCTATCCGAGTAACTGCGACACCGCATCAATTACCGGGTCGGCATGAAGGCCGGCCATAACGATGATGAAGCGCAGAGCGCAGCCGCCGATCATGGCGCCCAAAGCACCCCAGAGCGTGGCGCCCTGGGCCTTGTCGGACTTGCCCACCAGGGCGACAAGCGCCGCCGCAAGGGGGCAGACCAGTCCAACCAGGACGACCAGCGCCCAGAACGGCAGAGCCAGATCGCCTCCGATGATGAGTGCGGCCGATTGGGCGGCAACGGCGGCCTCGTGGGACTCCTGAACCGGCGAGCCCGCCATGGAGACCAAAAGGAGGGCCAACACTGCCAGCTCCAACACCACCAGCGCCACGACCGCGTACTCCAAAATGCGGTTCGTCTCCTTGGAAAGCGCGGCCTTCTTACGGTTGGCCAGCGCGATAACCTCCACCAGAGCCACGCCGGTATCCAGCGCCGACACCGTGAACAAGCACGGCAGGAGCAATGTGTTCCAGAGCGGAACACCCGGAGCGCTCATGAGCAGAATGCCCGTGTACACCGCCACGCAGAAGCCCAGCACGCAGCTGACGACGCCTAACGCGCGCGCCAGCTTCGGCGCATACCCGTCGAAGCCCTTGATGCGCTTCGCCAAAGCCCCGGCCGTCTTCTCCCAGACGACGATGGCCTCAAGAGCGAATACCACGAGAGCCGCGAACACGATCCAGGCGCCGAAGGTCATCCACGAGCCGAAGTTCGAGAAGCTCTGCCACATCATCATACCGCGCAAGGGCGTGATGAGCTCGCTCAAAAGCAGCAGCAGGCCCACGGCGAGGCAGACAACAGCGGCCACAAGCGACGCGAACACCGTGGAGCGCGCCTTGTCGCCCTCCCTGAAGTACACCACCATGGCAGCGATGAACGCGCCGGCGCCCATGCCGCCCAAAAACAGGTACAGGGCGGGCTGCCAGCCCCAAATATCTTGCAATCCTTCCATTCTCTCTCCTTAGCACGAAATGGTTTTCACGGTGGGGCGCGGCACTCAGGCGCGCCCCGGTCATCTATCGGCTAGGCCAAATAGAAGGACGGTTTCGTGGACGCCTCCACCACCTTGGCGTCGGGACACTGGGCCAGAAGCTCGTCTACCGTGCCGAAGTGAAGCGCCCCGAACTTGCAGGCCTCGGCGCAACGCGGGGCGTTGCCCGGGCGCGTGCCGCCCAGGGTGCAGCAGTCACACTTGTCCATAGCGGCCGAGCTGTAGGTGGGCACGCCGAAGGGGCAGGCCTGGTAGCAGTACTTGCAGCCGATGCAGCGATCCTTATCGACGTAGACCACCCCGTCCTCCGCCTTCTTGATGGCTCCGGCAGGGCACACCGACGCGCAGGCCGGCTCCTCGCAGTGCATGCAGGACGTCGACACAAACAGCGCCTCGCCGTCTTTCTCGTACTTGGTAATGTGGCGGCGAGCCGGGCGCGATTCGGGGGTCTTGTTGAACTTGCGACAAGCCTCAACGCAAGCTTGGCAGTTGAGACAATTGTGCGGCTTCACGAGAAAGCCCACGCGGCCAGCGTAGGGACCCGTTTCCCTGCCGCCCTCGGCCCGACCCTCGTCTTCGGCGTGTGCCGCGTCCACCATGAAGATGCACGCTCCGCCGGCGGCAAGAAGGGAAGCGGCCGCCGCGATCTTCACAGCGCTGCGTCTATCGAGAGCAGTCGTCGAGATACTCATCTTACGCACTCCTTTTCAATGATTCGCGGAGCCGCCTAGTGGCAGGTACCGCACTCGTAAACGTTCTCGTGGTGGCAGCTGAGGCACTTGTCGGTGGCTGTTTGATAGGCCTCCCCCTCCTTGTGCGTCAGATGGCAGTCGGAGCACTTGATGTCCCCGTGGGAAGTGCCCACATTGTGAATCTCATGAGGGTTCACCGTCGTGCCGTTGGCATCCACCAAAAGCTTGTCGTCGGGAATGTTCGCGATCATCTCGTCATAGTTGTGGCAGTCTTCGTTCAAGCAGGTCTGATCGGTCACCTCTGTGCGCTTCAGACTGTCGGCCTCCTTGCTGTCAGCCGAAAGCTTGCGGTGGGCCCCCTCCAGAGCCTTATCCTTCGTATGGCAATCGAGGCAGCCAATGTCCTGGTGGTCCTCGATGCCGGCAAGGCAGAGCTCGTTTTGAGCGGAGGCCACTTCCGAGTCATGGCAGGCATCGCATTCCGACTCCTCGGTCAGCTTGAACTTCACCTTGTCCTTAGGTGTGGCTTGAACAGACGTTATGCCGTTCCAGTCAATCGCGCTTCCTGTGGAAGAGAGTGCCTGCTGCGCACAGCCGGCCAGCGCCGCCACGAGCGCCACGCCCAAAAGCATGCTGCCCAGAAATAGTTTCTTGTTCATGATGGTACCGTCCTTGTTCTCGCTATTGAGCCGAAATTACTCGAGATCAAAGTCCCACGGCTCCAGCTCGGCGATGCTGCTGATCGCCACGCCGGCCTGGCCCCAGCAGCCGTTGACGGCGATAGGCTGCATATAGGTGACCACGTTGCCGATGTTGCCCGCGCTGTACAAACGGGGAATGGGCTCGTTGCGCCATGTGAGCGTGCGACCGTACTCGTCGGTGGTCAGACCGCCGATGGTGTAGATAATGGAAGGCGCAAGCTCGATGGCGTAGTAAGGGCCATCGCCCAAAGGAGCCATCTTCTCGGGGTTGCGGCCAAAGGCATCGACTCCGGCAGCGCAATCGGCATTGTACTTGTCGATGGAGGCCTGCAGCTTCTCAGCGCTGATGCCGATGGCCTCGGCGATGTCCGCCACCGTCTCGCCGCGCATGATCCAGCCCTTCTCGAGCTCGGCCTGGTTGTCCGCGCTCCAGATGTAGCCGCCCACCTCCTCGGGCATGCAGTTGGCCCAGCTGCAACCAGCGTTGGCGTTACCCAAGGTGAAGGCATCAAAAGTCGCCTGATCCACGATCTCGAACATCGAGGAGTTCACATAATGGGCACCGTCGGCGCGGCACTGCATCATGTCGCCTTCGAAGTCGAACAGCGGCAAAGTGGATTTATTGTGGGTGAACGAGCAGAACTCGTCGATGAACCGGTCGCCGTTCTGGTTGACGATCATGACGCTGCCGTTGTCGGGGGGCAAACAGAACATGCCCGTACCGATCTCCTTGCTAGCCGCTTTGGAAGTAAGGTACATGATCTCGTAGCCCTTGGCCAACTTGGAGAGCTTCGCCCCCAGCTCGCCAGCCATAATGAGGCCGTCGCCCGTCAGATGGGGCGAGCCGACCGAGAAGTAATCCATGCCCATGAGGTGAAAGTTCGCCATGAGCTCCTTATTCATGGTATAGGCGCCTGTGGCCAGAAGCACGCCGTAATGCGCCTTCACATTGAGGGGCTCGTCCTTGGTGCCGGCCACCACGCCAACCACCTCCCCCTCGTCGCTGGTGATGAGAGATAAGCCCGGGGTCTCGTAGAGAATCTCGGCCTCGGCGTCGATCGCCGCCTGCAGCAGTCCCTTGTAGATGCCCGGGCCCGCGCCATCGATGACCACATAGGGCTGATCGGCCCACTCCATGTACTTGTGGGCAACGAGCCAATCGATGGCGTCGGTACCGTACTCGTCGATGCCGTAGACCAGATCCTCGTTGGCTTCACCGAACGAGCCAGTGCTCATCAGCACGTTGGGATCAGTCGATATGGGGAACAGATAACCGCCGCAGCAGCGCACATCGCCGCCGGCCGACTCCTCGGGCTGCTTTTCCAGCACAATAGCGGAGAGGTTGTTGTCGTAGGCTTGCACGGCGGCCCAAAGCCCCGCCGCACCGCCGCCCACGATGACGACGTCGGCCTCCTTGTCCCACTTAATGCCGGTGGTGTCCTGCTTCGCGTAGGCCTTTCCGGCGCACCCGGACAAAGCTGCGGCACCTACCATGCCCGCTCCAGCAATGAGGGCACCTCCGATAAAATTCCTGCGGCTCAATGCGTTTTCCATCATTCCTCCTCTGATCGAGCTTCGAAAAACCCTTCCGTCTTCCTCAAGACTAACCACAGTTTGCGCTTCAGAACGCTCGATTTCCAGGCAAGGGTTGGCAATGCGGAGCATCAGTTGGAGAAGTTTTCGTTTAACTGATATTTTCGCTATCGAACAATTCTTCCCACACAACCCGTGCAAGAACGCGTTGGTTCCCGTAATATGTGACATGAAGGTTTCCGGGCGGGACGGAGGGGTCCTCTGCCGGCACTGGAAAAGGAAGCTTCCCGAAATGCATGCGAACAATGCGAGGAGGCAGGGCATGGAAAGCGCAGCTCCTATTTCCGACATGATCACAGGATTGACCCTTTACTGCCGACTCGTCGAGGACATCATCGAGGGCGAAACTGAGCTCACTCTAACCGAATACCGTATGCTCTTTTTCCTCAGCATGACCCCCGACAAGCGGGCGCGCATCCATACGCTGGCCGAGGCCCTGTATCTCAGCGCCAGCACCATAAGCGATGCCGCCAAGAATCTGGAAGCGCTGGGATTCATCGAAAAGGCCGACAGTCGGAACGATCTCAAGGCTGTTTGGGCGGTCGTTACTAAAGACGGCGAGCGAGAGCTCGGCCGATGCACAACGGCGCTCGTCGAGTACTCCCAAGAATACTGGAGCCTCATCGGCCCCCAAACTACGCAGATTTATCTCTCCTCGGGTGCAAAGCTCATCGAGCATAGCAACTACCCCATTCAAGCCGCCCTCGAGCTGCCGGGACAAGCCTTCTACCCCTTCGTAACGAGGATCTATCTTCTCAGCGCAGTCAGTTGGTTCAAGAGCACCTACAACCTAAGCCTCCTCGACGCCCGCATCCTCATGCTGCTGCTCGAGCGAGGCACCGTGCTCACGTGCGCGGAGATATCCCATCTTCTCAAGGTATCCAACAGCGCGGTATCGAACGCCGTGCGCAGCCTCAGTCGCGTAAAACACTACGTCGAACGAGAGAAGGTAGCGGGATCCGGAAAGATTAAAGTGCAGCTTACAGAAGAGGGCGTCTCTACCGCGCAGGAGATACGCGAACGGTTCATCACTCGCTACATGAAGCAGTTCGACGTGACTCGCGAGGAATTCGAGGAGGTGCTGAAAGCGGTGCATCCGCGCCACCGGAAGAGCTATATGCAGAAGGTCTTCGGGGAAAGCTTCGCGGGCATCTAAAACATTGCTTGCACCATAAAGAAAAGGCCCCGTGGGGCCTTTTCCGTTCTACCAGGGAGATTTCCTCGGTTGGTTAGTCGATCTCTTCGAACTCGAAGTCGTCGGCGTCGCCGAAGCCGGAGAGATCCTTCTCGTAGGGAGAGGCAACCGGGGTGGCGGCGGCCACGACGGCGGCCGGAGCCTGGGGCGTCACGTAGGCGGAAGGCGCCACGTACTCGTCGATCTCGAAGTTGCCGGTGAGGCCGGGCACCACGTCGTACTCGCCATCCAGCGCCGTGGCGGCAGCCGGCACGTTGGCGCCGATGTCGGCCAACTTGCGGGAAGCGTCGGAGATGATGTCCTTCAGCAGGTCGGCGTACTCCTCGCGGGCGTCCTCGCGGTCGTCCTGCAGCTTGCGGATGGCATCGATGACGTCCTGACGGTCGGTGTTGGCGCGATCGATGATGCGCTGGGCCTCGTCACGGGCGTCCTGAATGGTCTCGGTGGCGTTCGCGTTGGCCTTGGCGAGAATCTCGTCGGCCGAGCGCTGGGCGATGATGAGAGCCTGGGCGATGGCATTGTCGTCGGCGCGCTTGTCGGAAAGCTGGCGCTCCAGATCGGCGATGATAGCGTCCTTCTGGGCGAGCTGAGCGTCGTACTCGGAGGTGTCGACGGTCGCCGCGGCCACCTCGGTGATGGCCACCGTGGAGGCGGCAGGCGCGTCGAAGCCGCTGAAACGATCGGCCTCCAGCTGATCCTGAAGGTGCGCGATCGTGTCGTTCAAAATATCGATCTCGTCGGCGACATGCTCGAGGAACACGTCCACTTCATCCACATCGTAGCCTTTGCGGTCGATGGAGAAGCTCTGATTGTGGATGTCGGAAGCGGTGATTGCCATGTAGGTACCTCAGTTTCTTACGATGTTACGTCGCTGACACGTCGGAATGCCGGCCGTCTGAATTTAGAAAATCATCACCAGCAAACGTACCCCGAATTGTAATACAAGCAGAGCGATGATGGGAGTCACGTCCACCATTCCTCCAAGGGGCGGAATCAATTTTCGGAACAAGTTCAAATACGGGTCGCACAGCTTGCCCAGAGCGCGGTAGATGTCGCCGATGATGCCGCTTTGGGTGTTCGGCAGCCAGGACATCATCACGTAGATGAAGATGATCATGGAGTAGGCGTCGGCCAGTCTCACGAGGAGGTAGGTCAGCATAGTTCAAAGGCTCCTTAGTCGGAAGGTCTTAAGGGCGCGCCAAGCGCTAGATGATGCCCTGAGTGCGCAGGTAGGAGCGCTCGGCCTCGGTGAGCTCGTCGATGCGAGTGAGGGCGAACACCTTGTTGCCCACACATTCCACGTTCGCATCCAGCGCGCTGGCCACGCCGAAGGAGAAGTCCAGGATGCGCTTGGCCAGCGCATCGGGGGTCGCTGCCAGGTTCAGCACCACGGCGTTGCCGAGCTTCAGCGCGGTGGAGACGGCCTCGGCGTCGTTGTAGGCGCCGGGGGCAATCACCTTCAGCGTGCGAGAGGGGGTGAAGCGCGAACCGGAAGCGGAGGCAGAAGTGCCTCGCGAGCTTGCCGGGCGCGTATCGGCCGGGGGCGTCGTGGACTCGAACAGCGAGTTCAGACCCTCGGAACGGGCATGGTGCACCGCCGAGGCCGCAGCGGAGGCGGCAGCCGTGCCCTCGGGGGTCATCTGCGGCGGCAGCGAGGAATCGACCATCGTGCGGAACGAGCTGGAGGAGCCGCGGCGGCTCGCGGGCGCATCGTCGTCGGGCAGCGTGGGGACCGCCGTGCGGGCGCGCACGTCGTCGATGGAGACGAGACGGGGCATGGAGGAGCGGCCACGGGAACGCTCGCCGGGCTCGCGGGTGGTTACCGAGTCGTAGGGGTCATAGGCCGAGCCGGACGTGCGCTCGTAGGACTCGTCGTAGCCGTACTCGCCGTAGTCGTCGCCCTCTTCGAATTCCTCGTAGTCCTCGTAGAACTCCTCGTAACCGTTCTTACGGCCGAAACCCAGCTTCGACTTGATGTCGCCGAACATGCTCTTGCCGTCCATGGAGCCTCCTGCTTCGTGTGGGCGGTGCCGCCCGCCGTGGTTCTAAGGTCTAAAGGGGCGCTTGCGGCCCCGCAGTGTTCTCGATCATCATACCAGCTTGAAGGCTACTCCTGATAAGATTCACTAAAGATGGCCCGCCCGACGCGAACAATGGTAGCCCCCAGGGGCACCGCCTCGCGCCAGTCGTCGCTCATGCCCATGGAGAGCTCCGTGAAAACGGCGGCGTCATCGGCGGGAAGCTGGGAGCGAATCTGGGCGGCCAGTTCAGCTAGTCCCGCGAAGGCCTCGCGGGCCGCCTGCGCGTCGCCGGCAGGGGCCATGGTCATAAGGCCGCGCACGGACACGTGGGGCAGGGCGGCCACCGTGCGCACCAAATCGGCCGCCTCGACGGGGTCGACGCCGCTCTTCGACACCTCGCCCGACACGTTCACCTCGATGAGCACGTCCTGTACCTTGGAAAGCTCCGCGGCCGCGCGATCGATTTTCTCGGCATGGCGTCGTTGGTACAGGGAGTGGATAAGCGTTGCAGAGGCGACGATTTCGGGAATGCGGCGCGACTGGATGTTGCCGATGAAGTGCCAGCGAGCCTCGGGGAACGCGGCGGACTTCGGCACGATCTGGTCGGGGCGGTTCTCGCCGAAATCCCGGGCGCCCCCCTCGATCGCCTCGGCCACGCCCTCGGGCCCAACCGTCTTCGACACGGCCACGAGGAGCACGTCCTCGGGCGCGCGGCCCGCAGCCACCGCTGCCTCGGCCACCTCCGCGGCCACCCTCTGATAGCGCTCGGCAATACTCACAAGCTCATTCCTTTCGACCGGCGAAGGCACTGTGGCGTCCGCAGCGGCCTCCGCTTTTGCGATACGAGAAGTAAAGGTCGTCGCGGCAGGCGGTGCACTCCCCCGACGACGCGATGCGCGCCTCCGCGACACCGGCCTCGGCGAGACTGGCGCGCACGGCAGCTTCCAGATCCAGGTGATCGGCGCCGCGAGCGCACGAGGGCCCGAAGCGCTCGGCGAAGCGGCCGACGAGGTCGGGGACGCACTCGTAGCACTCCGCGCCGATATGCGGGCCGATGTAGGCGTTGTACTCGGAAGGATCGGCGGCTCGCCCCGCACGAGCGTCGAGAGCCGCCAGCGCCTCAACGGCCTTGGCGGGGATGCCGGCGAGCGCTCCGCGCCAACCCGCATGGGCCACGGCGTAAGCCCCCGACGGGGACACGACGATAACCGGGGTACAGTCGGCGAAGCACAAAAGCGCCGTCACGTCCGGCACGGCCACGGCCACGCCGTCGGCGCCGGCGGCCCCGGCGCGCGTCACCTCCTCCCATGCGGCAGCCGCATCGTCGTCCAAGGCGAGCACGACATCGCCGTGCACCTGGTTGAGCGTCAGCAGCCGAGTACTCCCGAGGCCCGCGGCATCCAAGAGGAGCGCGCGGTTCTCAGCCACGGCCATCGGGTCGTCTTCCACGTGATCACCCAAGTTGAGACCGTCGTAGGGAGGCTCGCTCACCCCGCCCTGGCGGCGCGAGAAACCCAGGCGCACGCCGGTGGCCACGAACAGAGGCTCATCGGTTAAAAAGGAAAGGCCCGCTGACGGGCGGGCCTGCAATGTCGGCTTGGGAAGTGCCATGGGACTCGAACGTCGACCTCTCCCCTAGCGGGCGCGCTTCAGGAAGTCGGGGATGTAGTCCTCATCCGTGAAACGGCTCGTGGGCGCGGGGGCCGAGAAGGTGACCGGCGCCTGCTGGACCGGCTGGGAAGCCGGCTCGGTGGAGGCGAACAGGTCCTTGCGGGGGGCGAAGTCCATGGAGGACTGAGAGGCGCCCACCTTGAAGCCCGTGGCGATGACCGTGATGCGCACGGCGTCCTTCAGCTCCTCGTCGATGATCTGGCCGTAGATGATGTTGGCGTTCTCGTCGGCGCAGGCCTCCACCGTGCGGGCCGCCTCGGAGACCTCGGTCAGCGTGAGGTCCGGGCCGCCAGCGATGGAGAACAGCACGCGGGAGGCCCCGGCGATGGAGGACTCCAGCAAGCTGGAGGAGGTGGCCTGCTGGGCGGCATCGAGCGCACGGTTCTCGCCCGTGGAGATGCCAATGCCCATCATGGCCGTGCCGGCGTCCTTCATGACCGTGCGGATGTCCGCGAAGTCGAGGTTGATGAGACCGGGGATGGTGATGAGGTCGGTAACGCCCTGGATGCCCTGGCGCAGGGTGTCGTCGCAGATGCGGAAGGCGTCGATCATGGAAGTCTTCTTATCGACGATCTCGAGCAGGCGGTCGTTGGGGATGACGATGAGGGTGTCGACCTTCTGGGAGAGCAGATCGATGCCCTGATCGGCCTGATTGCGGCGAAGACGCCCCTCGAAGGAGAAGGGCTTGGTGACAACGCCCACGGTAAGGGCGCCGATCTCCTCGCGGGCGATTTCGGCCACGATGGGGGCCGCGCCGGTGCCCGTGCCGCCGCCCTCGCCAGCGGTGACGAAGACCATGTCGGCCTCGGCCAGAGCCTCGCGGATCTCCGCGCGGCTCTCCTCGGCGGCCTGACAGCCCACCTGGGGGTTGGCGCCGGCGCCGAGACCACGGGTCAGCTCCTCGCCGATGTGGATGGTCTTGTCGGCATCGGACATGAGAAGGGCCTGGCGGTCAGTGTTCACGGCGATGAACTCCACGCCGCGCACGCCGGCCTCCACCATGCGGTTCACGGCGTTCGTGCCGCCGCCGCCGACACCGACGACCTTGATGACGGCCAAATGTTCAGAGCCTGGAATGTTCGGCATTTCGTCCTCCACACCTGTTGCGTTTTACTGCTGCGTTTGTCTCGTTTCCGCGCGTCGTTGCTCGGGCGCGCCCTGCGGTCCGCCCAAAGGCGGCATTTATGCAGGACATTGTACACGATGCCCATTCGTTTGCAACGCAAATCACCGCCAAAGGAGCCTGCAGATACACGAATACGACAAGAAACCCACCGCATCGCGCTTCGCAGGGCGGCAAAGCGGGCAACCGCGCCGTGCTTCGCAGGGCTCCGAAGCGAGCGACCGCATCGTTTTCTCGCTTCCTGGGAAAACTCTCGGTCGGCGAACCTCCCCGTTTTTGCAGCAAATCGCGAGTTATAAGCGTCTCGATGCGGGAGAGAAGGCCCGCAGAAGTTTCCATATTTGCAAAACCCCAGGTCGTGAGCATTGGCTGCGGGGGTTTCAAAAAGTTCCGCACCCCCTAGACGCTTACAACTCGCGATTTGCTGCAAAAACGGGGGTGTTCGCCGACCGAAGACCGCGACACCTGCTCGGTAGACGCGGTTGGGAGGGGCGACCAAGGTCGCCCCCTACGGGAAAGATCGCTCACGGTTTCGCCCGAGGAAGTCAGGGAGAAGCCAACCGGTGCCTGTCGGGCGCGCAGCGTCGGCAGGGACGTTCGTCCCGTAGGGCGAGCGAAACCTCCTAGACGGCGCGCCAGGTGGGGCGGTCGGGGACGCGGACGTTGATGTAGGAGACTTTGCCGGGGTTGTCGGCCATGATCTGCAGGACGATGCGTTCCTTGTCGCGGATATCCTCGGCGGTGCCGAAGGCGATCTCGATGCCGTTGTCCAAGGTCAGGCACGTGGAGGCGGCGTCGGTGGCCGTCACCGTCTTTACCTGCTCGGCAAGTTCCGTGGAAAGGCCGTCCAGGATGGCCAGGGCGTTGTTCACGTTGCCGTCGGCGCAGTAGGTGCCCACCTCGGGCGTGAGGCCGAAAGGCACGCCGGTGATATGCAGCACCCGGTCGGCGTCCTCGTAGATCTGCGGAGAAATGGTGGCACCAAGTTCGGAATCGCGGGCGGGAATCTCCATGAGCCACATGCCGTCGGAGGCGATGGCCCACATCTGGGTGACCTTCGCGTTGTCGGCCGCCACTTCCACGATGGCGGCGATCTCGCGCTCGGTGACGTTGATCTCCAGCGTATCGGGGAAGATGCGGTTCACGGACACGTCGGCGACCCAGGCGTCGCGGTCGACGCTGTTGGCCACCGAAGACGTGTCCACGTTCAGAAGCGTCGTACCCTGAGGCACGGCGGCGAGGATGGCCATCTCGTCGTTGGTGAGGTGGTCGGCGCCGTTGACCTTCACCGACGTGATGGCGAAGGCCCCGCTGAAATAGAGGGCCGCATAGGTGATGCCCAGCACGCAGACGAGCACAAGCGCCACGATAAAGGCTTTGAAGGCGCCGGAGCGCTTCGGGCGGGCGATGGCCCGGGCCGCCGGCGCGCGGCGGTCGCCACGAGACGCGGGCAAGTCCCCCAGGCGCACCGATGTCGTCACCGTGCGGGGCGCGGGGCGCGCGCCCGAGGCGCGACCGCCGGCAGAGCGGCCGGCCGCCGAAGATGCCGCCGAGCCGAAATGTGCGCGCGAGGTCGGGCGCACGGACGGGGCAGGTCGGGACGAAGCCGGGCGCATCGGGGCCGACGCGGGGCGCCGCGACGGCGAGGCGCTGCGCGAAACGCCTCCGCGCGCACTCCCCCGCGAGGTGGAGCCCCGGGGAACCGAGACGTTGCGGTTGCTCGATCTCCTAGCCACGGCGACCGTCCTCGTCGCGCCCCTCGCCTGTGGAAAGCGCGCCAACCTCGCCAGCAGTCTCGCCAGCGGCCGCGTCAGCGGAAGGCGTGCCGCGCTCGCCGGTAGAAGGCGCGGAGCCCGCCGTAGAGGCAACGCTCGCGCCCGTGCCAGCAGACGTGCCGCCAGCGGCACCGCGCGCGCACTCGTCGCCAAATGCCTCGTCGGCACCGCGCGCACTCGGGAAATCTTCGTCGAAGCCCAGCATGCGCACCTCGGGCACAAGCTCGACGCCGGTGCTCTCAAGCACGGCGGCGCGCACCTGTTCCATGAGCGCGCGCACGTCGGCGGCCGTGGCGCCACCGCGGTTCACTATGAAGTTGCCGTGCAGCTCGGACACTTTCGCACCGCCCACCTCGGCGCCCTTGCATCCCGCCCCCTCGATGAGGCGCCCGGCCGATCCCCCCTCGGGGTTCTTGAACACGCTGCCGCAGGTGGGCTCGGAAAGCGGCTGGCAGCCCTTGCGCCGGGCGAGGTTGCCCTCCATCTTGTCGCGCACCCGATAGGGATCGGCGGCCTCGGCGGCCAGCTC
Source organism: Adlercreutzia rubneri (assembly GCF_009755265.1). Lineage (NCBI taxonomy): Bacteria > Bacillati > Actinomycetota > Coriobacteriia > Eggerthellales > Eggerthellaceae > Adlercreutzia > Adlercreutzia rubneri. The sequence goes on from NZ_WPOO01000005.1 coordinate 21,381, forward strand.
GCATTCCAGAATCACCTCGTCCGCCGCAAAGGAACTCGCGCGGTAGCCCCAGGAGATCTCGTCGCCGCGTCGTCGGGCCAGGCCGCGCCCGGGCCGGTAGGTGGTGACGGAGACGACGCGCTGGCCTATCCACTCGTCAGCCGTGCCGGCGTTCATGCGCAGGGCGCCGCCCACGGTACCCGGAGTACCAACGGCGAACTCGAAACCGCCGATAGCGCGCTTGAAGGCCTCCTGCACCACTGCAGAGAGCGAGGCGCCCGCGCCCACGATAAAGCGGTCATCATCGAAGCGCAGGGTGCGGAAGTCGCGGCCGAGCACAATGGCCACGCCGGCGAATCCCGCATCGGCCACGAGCACATTGGAGCCGCGGCCGAGCACGACCCAAGGCGTGCCCTCGGCCGCGCAGACGTCCACCAGCCCCGTGAGCGCCCCCACGGAATTCGCGCGCACGAAGAAGCGCGCCGGGCCTCCGATGCGGTAGGTGGTGTGGCGACTTAAGGGCTCGTGGGCGTAGACGTCGCCGTCGAAGCGGTCGTCCACAAGCAGCGATTGCACGGGCGAGGCGTGACGGGCCATGGGGCTCCCTTAGCGGCCCAGCTCGTCCACAAGCTGTGGCGCGATGGCGGTCACGTCCCCCGCGCCCATGGTGATGACGAGGTCACCGGGCTCGGCCACTTCCAGCATATGGGGCACCGTGTCGATGCGGCGCGGCACGAAGACGGCATGGGGATGCCCATGGTCGGTGACCACGTTCAAGAAGGTCTTGCCGGTAACGCCCGGCACCGGCGCCTCGCCGGCGGAGTACACGTCCATGAAGGTGACGGTGTCCGCTTCGTCGAAGGCGCTGCCGAACTCGTCGCGCATGATATCGGTGAACAGGGCGACGCGGGAATAGCGGTGCGGCTGGAACAGCACGTGCACACGGTTGAAATCCAGGGCCTTGGCCGCCTTGATGGTGGCGGCGATCTCCGTGGGGTGATGGGCGTAGTCGTCCACCACCGTGACCCCGCCGGCCTCGCCGATAAGGTCGAAGCGGCGACGAACGCCGGCGAACTCCTGCAGCTTCTCGGCCGCCAGATCGACATCGAGGCCCAGAAGCGAGATGAGCGTCAGCACCGCGGCACCATTGGAGACGTTGTGCAGGCCCGGGTTCTGCTTGATGCGGCTGGCCACCACGCGCCCGTCGGGTAGCCGCAGGGTGAAGCGGGTGCCCACGCCCTGGGCCTCCGTGGCCAGGATGCGGGCGTCGCAGTCCTCGGAAAAGCCGTAGGTGGTCACGGTGCGCCCGGTGCCGCGGGCCACTTCCACCAATTTCGGGTCATCGCCGCACACGACGATGGGACCGCCCTCTCGCACCCCGGAGAGGAACGCGGCGAACTGGGCGTAAATCTCCTCGAGTCCCTCGTAGTGGTCCAGGTGATCCGCCTCGATGTTCGTGACGATGGCCGCCGCCGGGGAGAGGTAGGTGAAGGACTTGTCGGACTCGTCGGCCTCCACCACGTAGGAGCGGCCGCGCCCGGAATGGGCGTTGGTGCCGTAGGCCCGCACGATGCCGCCGATGAGGAAGGTGGGATCGTAGCCCATGGCGTCCAGCGTGCTGGCGAGCATGGAAGAGGTCGTCGTCTTCCCATGGGTGCCCGCCACGGCCAGCGTGTCCAGATCGCGCCCGAGGCGAGCGAGCATCTGGGCGCGGTGCACGATGGGAAGGTTGCGCCGGCGCGCCTCGATGAGCTCGGGGTTGTTCTCCAGGATGGCCGTGGAGACGACCACCGTCACGTCGCCGTCGGGGATGTTCGCGCCGTCCTGGCCGATGAACACGGTGACCCCCGCATCGCGCAGCTGCTTGGTGTAGCGGCTCTCCTTGATGTCCGAGCCCGACACGGCCATGCCCTGGTCGTGGGCGACCCGGGCGATACCGCTCATGCCAACGCCGCCGACCCCGATAAAGTGAAGCTGCTCTTGTTCGCTATTCACGTCGCCTCGCCTTTCGTCCTCGTTGCAATCCCGCTATTGTAAAGCATCAGCGCGCCGTGGCGACGCCGACCACAACATCTGCCAAGGCGGCCGCCGCCTCGCCGGTCTTCTGGGCCCGGGCCGCCGCGACCATGCCCTCGCGCACCGACGCGTCGTCGATGAGCGCGAAGAGCTTGGCTTTGAACTCGTCGCTTCCCAGCTCGTCGTCGGGCATCATGAACGCGGCGCCCGATTCCACCCACGCGCGGGCGTTGGTGGTCTGATGGTCCGCCGTGGCGAAGGGATAGGGCACGAGCAGGGCCGGAATGGCCAGCGCGGAAATCTCCGCAAGCGAGGTGGCCCCGGCGCGCGACACGATGGCGTCGGCCGCGGCCAAAGTCTCCCCCATGCGATCCTGGTAGCCCAGAAGGTGCCAGCGGCGCGCCTCGTCATCCGTGAGCGCCAGCGCCTCGGTCACCGCATCCAGCTCCTTGGGGCCCGTGATGTGCACGATGTGCAGATTCGGGCGCGCGAGCAGCTCGTCTTTCAGGGCGACGACGGCCTCGTTGATGTGGCGCGCGCCCAAAGACCCGCCGAAGACGAGCAGCATGAAATCATCCTCGGCAAGGTCGAACATCGCCCGGCCCGCGGCGCGATCGGCCTCGATGACCGAACGGCGCACGGGATTGCCCGTCACGGTGACCGGCGCGGCCGCGCCCAGGCTCTCCGCCGAGCACTCGTAGGTCACGCAGACGGCGTCAGCCCGCCGGGCCAGATACTTGTTTGCCATACCCGCCACGGAATTCTGCTCGTGCAGCACCACGGGCACGCCGGTCTTCTCGGCCGCTCGGGCCACGGGAATGCACACGTACCCGCCAAAACCCACGACGACGTCGGGCTTGATGTCGGCAAACCACTTTTTCGCCTTGCCCGTGGAGGCGGCGATCTTCGCCACGCCCTTCGCGAGGGAGGCCGGATGCGATCGGTCGAACCCTGAGGCCTCGAAGGCCGTGAACGGGATGCCGGCGGCGGGCACGAGGCGCGACTCCACCCCGCCGGGGGTGCCGGCGAAGCGCACGTCCCAGCCGCGGCTTACCAGCTCGTCGGCCAGAGCGAGGGCGGGGTTGATATGCCCGGCGGTGCCTCCGCCGGAAAGAACGGCCAGCATGAGCTTACCTCCTGTAATTGGAACGGTTAGATGGGCGCGCGGAGCGGGATCGGGCCGAAGCATCGATGCGACCGGATCCGCTACGACTCGAGGCGCCCGCGGAACGCGAGCGCAAAGACTCCCCCGACCGCGTTCGGCCCGACGGCGCAGGGGGCGCCGGCTCCCGGCGCACGAGGCGCAGATCGGCCCGGCGCTGCTCGTAGACGGACGGGGCGGCCGGCGCCGCGGACACGGAGAGCACGAGCCCCACCAAGATGAACGAGGCGATCATAGACGTGCCGCCCGAGGAGATGAAGGGCAGCGGCTTTCCCGTCGTGGGAAACACGCCGATGACGCAGGCGATGTTCAGAAACGCCTGGAACACGAGCATCACCGTGGCACCGCCGGCGATCATGGCACCGATGTCGTCGGCCGCCCGCTCGGCGATGGCGAGCCCCGCATACAGCACGCAAAAGAACAGCCCGATGACGAAGAGCGCCCCCACAAGCCCCAGCTCCTCGCCGATGACGGCGAAGATGAAGTCGCTCTCCGAGGCGAACAGGTACTGGAACTTCTCATGGGAATTGCCGAGCCCCACGCCGAAGATACCGCCCTCGGCCAGCGCGTAGTAGGAGCGGATGATGTTGTAGCCGGTGCCGTAGCCGCCCTCCCCGTCGTTCCACGGATCCATGAACACGAGGCGGTCGGAACGGTAGCCGGTGCCGAAGATGGCCACGAGACCGCCGAGCACGGCCACGCCCAGACAGGCGAAGATGACCCGGCGCGATACCCCGCCCATCCACATGACGGCGAGAATGCCCACGAAGCAGATGGCCGTAGTACCCAAATCGGACTGGGTGCGGTACATGAGCGCGATGGGGGCGATGATGAAGATGAGCGCGCGCACCATGGTGGCCCGGCTCTCCACGAGCCCCGCCCGCCAATCGACGACGAGGCGCACGGCCACCAGGATGAAGGCGATCTTGCAGAACTCCGAGGGCTGCAGCCCGACAGGCCCGATATAGAGCCAGCGCTGGGCGCCGTAATGGTCGGTGCCAGCGAGCCACACGGCGAAGATGAGCGCCACGGCCACGGCCCACACGGCCCATACAATCGGCCCCACCCAGAAGCGGTAGGGCACGACTTTCCACAAGAAGAGGGCGCAGGCCGCGCCAAAAGCCACATATAGGAGCTGGTCGGTGAAGAAGTCCGTCGCCGGCTTGCCGGCATCCAGCGCCTTCACCATGGAGGCGGAATACACCATGACGAGCCCCACCAGCACAAGCGCCAGCACACACAGAAGCAGCAGAACGCGAGGCCCCTGACTGGAGGGGCCCGCGGACGTCTCGCTATGTCGGGAGGAGCGGCTCAAAGGCCTAGGCCTTCCCGGCCCGGTCGGCCACGAGGCGCTTGAACACGTCGCCCCGCTCCTCGAAGCAGCTAAACTCGTCGAAGGAGGCGCAGGCCGGCGAGAGCACGACCACGTCCCCGTCCTCGGCGATGGAAAGAGCCGCATCGAGCGCCTCCTCCATCGTGCCGGCGGAGAGCACTGGGGAGACCCCCGAGCCCGCGAAAGCCGCCAGGAACCGCTCGCGGGCCTCGCCGAAGCAGACCACGGCCCGGGCGTTCTCTTCGCAGGCCGCCACGAGCGGGGCCAAATCGGTGCCCTTGTCGCGGCCGCCGAGCAGCACGATGGGGCGCGTCGGCAGAAAGGCGGTGAGCGCCACCAGCGTGGCGTCCACGTTGGTGGCCTTCGAATCGTTGTAGCAGGCCACGCCGTCCACGAGCCCTGCCGGCTCGATGCGATGCTCCAGGGGGCGGAAGGTGAGCAGACCCTCGCCCACCGCCGTGTCCGTGGCGCCCAGTACGAGCGCGCATGCGGCGGCGGCCAGGGCGTTCTGTTGGTTGTGGCCGCCCTTGATCTGGAGATCGTCCACGAAAACGAGGTCGGAGACGCGGCCGTCCCACGCCACGACGAGCTGACCGCCGTCGCCGCGGAAGGCGGCGGCGCCAGTGCCGCAGGTGGCGCGCATGTCGGCGCCGAGACCGGAGGCGCCCCCGATAGGGATGTAACGGAAGGGAACGCCGCCTCGGGCCCGCAGCTCGCGGATCTTCGCGCGCACGGCGTCGTCGCAGGCATCGAGCACGGCCACACCGCCGCTGACGCCCAGATTGGCGAGCACCTTCCACTTGGCCGCGGCGTAGGCCTCAAGGCTGCCATGCCAGGAAAGATGATCCGGCGTGATGTTGAGCACCACGGCCACATCCGGCGCGAACAGGCGCGTCGAGGCCAGCTGGTAGCTGGAGGTCTCCGCCACGTACACGTCGGTGTTCCCGGCGGCCACCGCATCGATGCAAGTCTCGCCGATGTTGCCCACGGCGGCCGCGTTCATGCCCGCCTCCCGCAGCAAATGGCAGGTGAGCGCGGTCGTAGTGGTCTTGCCGTTGGTGCCAGTGATGGCGACCCACTTCGAGGAAGCGTCGCTCTCGCGCCAGGCGAATTCCACCTCGCTGATCACCTCGGCGGAGGCCGCAGCGGCGCTCCGATAGAACGGGGAGTTCTCGGAAATGCCGGGGCTCGCGATGCACAAATCGTAGGCGCCTTCGATGGTCTCGTGGTCGAAGAGCACCACGGCCCCGCGCTCGCGGGCGCCCTCGGCCCAGACCAGCGCCGCCTCGCCCGGCGCGCCGGCGGCCACGGCCAGCGTCTCCACGCGGCTGCCCAGCGCATCCAAGCAGTACTCCGCCGCCGCTGTGCCCGACTTTCCCAGCCCTAAGATAAGCACGCGCCCGAGGTTCTTCGGGGCGTGTTTCTTGCCGGCGATCATCTCCACGTTTTCCATGCCTTCCCTAGCCATTGCCTCTACGCCCCCAGCGTCGTCGCGAAGTACAGCACAAAGCCGCAGGCGGCCAGCATGCCCGAAACGATCCAGAAGCGCACGACCACCTTCGTCTCCGACCAGCCCTTCTTCTCGAAATGATGGTGCAGAGGCGCCATGAGGAAGATGCGCTTTTTGGTCTTTTTGTAGTAGAACACCTGGATCATGACCGAGAGCGCCTCGGCCACGAACAGGCCGCCGATGATGATGACGACGAACTCCGTCTTGGTCACCACGGCGAGGCACCCGAGCGCCATGCCGAGGGCGAGCGAGCCGGTGTCGCCCATGAAGATGTCGGCGGGATGCGAGTTGAACCAAAGGAAGCCGATGCAGGCGCCGGCGAGCGCCCCGGCGAACAGGGCCGGCTCAAGCACGCCCGCGCGGAAGGCGATGGCGGCCATGACGAGCATGACCACCATGACCGTGCCCGCGGCCAAACCGTCAAGCCCGTCGGTGAGGTTCACGGCGTTGCAGAGCCCCACGAGCAGGATAAGGCAGTAGATAAGGTAGAGCCAGGGAATGGCGATGCCGTCGCCCACGGGCACCACCGTGGTGAGCACGCCCAAATCGAGGGTGGCCACAAACGGGATCTCCACGGTGGGCTTGATACCGAGCAGGTTCACCGCCACCAGCACGAAAACGGCGGCGATGAGAAACTGGCCGATCAGCTTCGCCTTGGGCGTGAGCCCAAGCGATCGCTCGTGGGCCACCTTCGAAGCATCATCGATGAGCCCGAGGATACCGGTGGCCACCGTGGCGCCGAGCAGAAGCCACAGCTCCGCGGTAGGGGCGCCCACCGAGGCGAGCAAGGTGAAGACGATGACGGCGATGAGCATGATGACGCCGCCCATAGTGGGGGTTCCCTGCTTCACCAGATGGCTCTGGGGGCCGTCGGCGCGCACCTGCTGGCCGATGTGGCTCGTCTTCAGAAAGCGGATCCAGGCGGGCATGAGCACCATGGTGATCACCATGGCGATGGCCACGCCGAGGAAGATCATGAACGTGGGGTAGGCGGAGAACAGAGAGAACATCAGTTGACCAATCCTTCGACGATACGGGTAAGGCCCGTGAAGTGCGAGGCCTTCACGAGCACGGCGTCGCCCGGCTCGAGCAGCGCGTCCAGCTCCTCCAGCACGTCGGCGACGGTGTCGGCGCGGCTGATGCGCGCCGCGTCCATGCCGGCAGCCTCGGCGCCTGCGGCGATATGCCGCGCCAGCTCGCCGATGCAGATGAGCTTATCGAGATGGTGCGAGGCAGCGGCGGCGCCGACGCCCTCGTGGCAGGCGGGGGCGAAGCTGCCGAGCTCGCCCATGTCGCCGAGCACGGCGATGCGCCGGCCGGCCACGTCCGTGGCGGCGAAGGTCGCGAGCGAGGCGCGCATGGAATCGGGGCTCGCGTTGTAGGCGTCGTTGATGACCGTGAAGCCGCCGCGGGCGGCGATGACCTCCTGGCGGCCCGGCTCGGGCACCGACGCTCCCAGCGCGGCGGCGATGGTGGCCAAATCGAGCCCCAAGGCGAAGCCCACCGAGGCGGCGGCGCAGGCGTTGTCCACGTTGTGGGCGCCGGTGAGGGAGAGCGCGCAGGGCACGCGTTCCACGGTGGCGAACAGGGCGCCGTCGTCGTGGTCGGCGGCATCGCGGGCGCACAGGGTGAAGCGGGGGCGGCCCTCGGCGTCCAGCGACACGTCCTCGGCCCAGACCGCCTGATCGCAAGCGGCGCTCTCGCGCTCGAGCGCCCCGCGGAGGGCCGCATCGGGATGCCCGGCGAAGCCTGAGAGGGCCACAGAGCGCTCGGACAGGCGTCCGCGCTCGGCCATAAAGGCGGCGAAGTCGTCGTCCAGGTTGGCGAAGGCGCGGCCCACACCGGCGGGCAGGGCCTCGAAGAGCTCGGACTTGGCCCGGGCGATGTTCTCCCGACTGCCCAGAAGCTCGATGTGGCTCTCGCCCACGTTGGTGATAAGGCCCCACACCGGCCGCACGAAATCGCACAGCTCGGCAATTTGCCCGCGGCCGCGCATGCCCATCTCAACGACGACCACGGCCGTCTCCGGATCGGCGTTGAGCAATGTGCGGGGAACGCCCAGCTCGTTGTTCTGATTGGCCTTGGTGGCCACCACGCTGCCGTAGGCGGCGCACACGTCCCGGGTGAGGTTCTTGGTGGTGGTTTTGCCCACCGAGCCGGTCAGCCCGATGACGCGGCCCCGCAAATGGGAGCGCCAGGCCCGGGCCAGGTCGGTGATGGCCGAGGCGGTGTTGGGCACCTCGATGATGGCGGCCCCCAGCTCCCGGGCCAAAAGAGCGCAGGATTGCGAGGGGCCATCGGTGACCAGCGCGCCCGCGGCGCCGGCGCGCAGGGCGGCCTCCACGAACGCGTGGCCGTCGACGCGCTCGCCGGGCAGGGCCACGTAGAGCCAGCCCGGGCGCACTTCCCGCGAATCCCAGGTGATGCCCGTCATGAGGGCGCTGGCGTCGATGGGGTCTACAAGGAACTGGCCGCCGGTGTATGCTGCGATTTGTTTTGCGTTGAGGCGCACGCCGAGTCCTTTCGCCTAGTCCGAACACGCACCGCCGAAGGCGCGCTCCAACTCCTCAGCCGCCACAACGCGGTCGTCGAAGGAGAGCACTTCATCGCCCACGAGCTGGTAGTCCTCATGGCCCTTGCCGGCCACGAGAATGGCATCGCCCGGGCGTGCGAGCGCGATGGCGGCCGCGATGGCACTACGGCGGTCGGGCTCCACGGTGAAGCGCTCGGCGTCTTCCATACCCGCCACGATATCGGCGATGATGGCATCGGGCTCCTCGTGGCGCGGGTTGTCGCTCGTCACCACGGCGTAGTCGGCGGCCAGCGCCGCAGCTCCCATGATGGGGCGCTTGGTGGCATCGCGGTTGCCGCCGCAGCCGAAGACGACGATGGTGCGTCCGTGTGAGAGCTCCTTGATAGAGGCGATGGCCTTGGTGAGCGCGTCGGGGGTGTGGGCGTAATCCACGTACACCGACACCGGCGCGTCCACCGCAGGGCGCACGCGCTCCAGGCGGCCGGGAACCGCCGGCATGGTGGCCAGGGCCTCGGCGATGATCTGGGCGGGAATCCCTAAGGCCAACGCGCAGCCGAAGGCCGTCATGACGTTCTCCACGTTGAAGCGCCCCACGAGCGGGTACTCCACCGCGATGCGCGTCCCGCGCACCTCGAGCACCGCCTTGGTGCGGGCGGCCTCGTAGGTGACCTCCACCGGATGGATCTGGGCGGAGACGTCGAAGCCCGTGGTGATGACCTCGTCGCCGGCGGCGGTGCAGCGGCGCAGAAGCTCGCGCCCCCAGGAGCCGTCGATGGAGATGACGCGGCGGGCCGGGTAGTCCTTCGAGAACAGAAGCGCCTTGGCCTCGAAGTAGTCGTCGAAGGTGTGGTGGTAGTCCAGGTGGTCCTGGGTGAGGTTCGTGAACGCCGTCACGGCGAAGTCGGTGTCCCAGGTACGGCGCAGATCGAGCGCGTGCGAGCTCACCTCCATGGCCACCACCGTGCAGCCCGCGTCGCGCATCCGCGCGAACAGCTTCTGCAGGTCGGGCGACTCCGGCGTGGTGCGCTCGGCGTGCTCCATGGCGCCGGCGATCTTGTTGCCCACGGTGCCGATGACGCCGCAGCGGTTGCCGGCCACACTCGCGATGTGCTCCACCAGATAGGTCGTGGTGGTCTTGCCGTTGGTGCCCGTGATGCCCACGAGCGAGAAGGCGCGGGAGGGGTTGTCGTAGTAGTTCGCCGAGGCGTAGGCCATGGCCTTGCGCGAGTCGGAGACGACGACCTCGGTGACATCGGTGGCGTCGGCCAGGTACACCTTGCGCTCGGCCACCAGCGAGGTGGCCCCACGGTCGATGGCGTCCTGGGCGAAGGAGTGGCCGTCGACGACGGTGCCGACGATGCAAAAGAACATATCGTTCGGGCGAACCTCGTCGCTGCGGAACGCCAGCCCTGCCACCTCCTCGTTCCCGTTGCCGATGATGGTGCAATCCATCCCTTGGAAGAGCTCTGAGCAGGTCTTGGTCATAACGGTATCGTTCCTCTAATTCGACGGCATCGAAGTAATGTTGTACTGCTTGACAGCGTTCTCCATTATATCGTTGAAGATCTGCGTGGTCTGGCGCATGGCGTAAACCTCGTTGGCTCCTACAAAACAAACTAAATTGCTTGACGAGTTGTCAATGAAGCCGCAGAAGCCGATGTTGTAGACTTCCTTCTTGTATCCGCCCTCTTCCGAGGCGATTTCCGCTGTGGACGTCTTGCCGCAGACCTCGTAGCCCTCGATGTCGGCGGCGGCTCCCGTGCCGTCGGTGACTACCGAGCGCAGCATCGAGCGCATATCGGCGAGCACCGTTTCGTCGACGCCCGTCTCCTCGCTTTCCCATTCGGCCACGTCCCCGCTCTGGGGCTTCGAGATGAGGAAGTGCGGGGTCACGAGCGTCCCATCGTTGGCGATGGCGCTGTAGAAGCGCGCCATCTGCAGCGGCGTCACCGCGATGCCCTGGCCGAAGCTCACGTTGTAGCCCGTGATCTTGGCCCAGTTGTCGAAGTCGAGCACGTTGCCGGCCGCCTCGCCGGGATAGTCCACGCCGGTGGATTCGGTGAAGTGGAAGCGCTTGATGTTGTCGTAGAGCTTGTCGAAACCCGCCTGTTCCGTGGCCAGCGAGATGCCCACGTTCGACGAGTGATTCAGGATCTCGCGCAGCGAGTAGGTCTCGCCGTCGCGCTCGTGGGAGTCGGACACGTCGTAGTCGTCGGCGGAGATGGAGCTCGGGCAGAACATGGTGTCCTCGGGGCCCATCGTCCCCTGCTCCAGGATGGTGAGCGCCGAGACGGACTTGAAGGTGGAACCGGGCTCGTAGGCCTGGGTGATGGCCTTCACCGATTCGCTACCCACCTGCGACGAGGACATGTCGGCCGGGTTCATGTAGGGCAACGAGCACGCGGCGTAAATCTCGCCGGTGGCGGCATCCATGACGATGGACGAGCCCTCCTCGGTCTCCAGATCCTTCACGCCCTCGGCGAGCGCCTGTTCCACGGTGTCCTGCAGCTTGATGTCGAGGGAGACCATGATGTCCTGGCCGTTGACGGCCGGCGTCTCCTCCTTCACACCGCCAGGAATGGGGAATCCCTGCTCGCCGCGCTCGGCGGTGTAGGTGCCCGGCGTGCCGGAGAGGATGTCGTTGTATTGCAGCTCGAGGCCGGTGATGCCCTCGCCGTCGACGTTGCAGTAGCCGATAACCTGGCCGCCGATGGCGCCGTTGGGGTACTCGCGGCGGGTGTCGGCGATGAAGTAGACGCCGTCGAGCTTGAGTTCTTTGACCTTATCGGCCACATCGACGTCGGCTTGGCGCTTGATGTAGACGAAGGTGGTGGAAGGGGTGGACAGAAGCTCGCGGTAGTCGGCCGCATCTCCCCCGAGCACCGAGGCCAGAGACGCCGCCTCGGCCGCCGCATCGGTCACCTCCACGGGGTTCGCGTAGATGGTGGTGGCCTCCACCGAGGTGGCCAGCACGATGCCGTTGCGGTCGTAGATGGTGCCGCGGCGCGGCGTCGTCTCGAAACTGACCGTGCGGGACTCCTCGGCCATGGCCGAGTACTGATCCGATACGATGACCTGCAGAAACACCAAGCGCAGGAAGAACACGGCCGCTATGGCCGCGAAAACCAGCAGCAGCACCTTGGCGCGCCCGGAGACCGTCGGCATGGCCGCGTCGATGGCGGCGCCCACGCCGGCGCGGGCCGGGCGAGGGGCGCCCGCGCGCCCCGAGGGGCGGCTGGACCGGTTGCCGCCTGCAAAGCCGCGACCCCGCGAGGAGGCCGAGGCCCGGGCCGTGCGCGAGGAGGCGCGCCGGGGCTCGTCGAAGGAGCGTCCGCGGACGCGCCCGGTGCGCGAGGCATCGGCACGGCCGCCGCGGCCGCTTTTGTCGGGGTAGCGGTAGCGTTCCATGGGATTAGAGCCCCTTCATGCGCGCCACCGACTCCGACAGCGACAGGCTGCCGGCGCCATCGGTGGCGACGATATCGGGAGACAGCGTGATCTGCTCGCTGCACTCGGGGGCCGGGGCCGCCATGCCGAGGGCCGTGGCCTGGGCCTTGATGCGCGAGGGGTTCGCCAGCACGCTCTGGGACACCTCCAGCTCGTTGCCCTCGGCCCGGGCGGTCTCGATGCTCGTCTGCAGCGAGCGCGTCTCCAGCGCGCAGGAAGCGGCGGCCGAGGTGATGGCCACGCGGGCCATGGCGATGAGCGCTATGACGATGCAGATGACGGCGCAGGCCTTCGCCAGGGAAAGCGCCGCCGCCGAGATGCCCTCGCTCTGGGCGCGGCGACCGGCACCGGGCACCACCGAGATGGAGGGCGCCTCCTCGAAGGAGAGCTCCTCGGCCAGAGACGAGGAGACGTAGCGGGCGCCGCGGTAGCCGGAGGCAGCGCCGGCGCGTCCGGCGGAGGAGCGCCCATAAGAGACGCGGTCGGTGCGGGGGCGCGACGTGCGCGAGTATGATGCGGCGCTCATCTTGGCCCTCCTCACTCATTCTGCGGCTCAAGCGTCCATTAAGGCTTAACAAGCCCGATGACAGCGTCCTCGGGCTTGCTTTTGTTCTCTTGTCGGGCGACTCCCCTAGCGCTTGCGCGCCACGCGCAGCTTGGCACTGCGCGAGCGGGGGTTCCGCTCGATTTCCTCCGCGCTGGGCAGCAGAGGCTTGCGGGTGATAAGGTCGAGTACCGGCTGCTTTCCGCACACGCACACCGGGATGTCCGGCGGGCAGGTGCATCGGTTCGCGAAATCCGCGAACATGTCCTTCACGATGCGGTCTTCCAAAGAGTGGTAGCTGATCACCGCGATGATGCCGCCCGGATTGAGCCAGCGTACCGCCGCGTCAAGGCCGCGACGCAGAACGGTCAGCTCCGAGTTGACTTCAATCCGAAGGGCTTGGAAGGTGCGCTTGGCGGGATGTCCCCCCGCGCGCCTCGCCGAGGCGGGTATAGCCGCCTTGATCACATCGACCAGCTGACCACTCTCGGTTATCGGAGCGTCCGCCCGCGCCTTCACGATGAAGTCCGCGATGCGGCTCGCCCACTTCTCGTCCGAGTAACTGCGAATGATCCGAGTGAGATCTGCTGCGTTGTAAGTATTGACGATCTCTTCTGCGGTTAGAGTTTGTTTCCCCGGATCCATCCGCATGTCGAGGGGGCCGTTCTCCTTGAAGGAGAAGCCACGTGATTGCGTGTCTATCTGCACCGATGAGACGCCCAGGTCGAACAGTATCGCGTCGATGCCGGGGATCTCGCAACTCGCGAGCAGCTCATCGAGGTCGCCGAAGTTGCCGCGCAGAAGCGCGAGCTCGGGACGATCGCCCGCAGGTATCGACTCCAGCTTCGCGGCGGCCTCAGTGAGCGCCACCTCGTCCTGGTCGATGCCGATAAGCAGGCCGCCGGCGCCCAATTGCTTGGCCGCCTCGAAGGAGTGCCCCGCGAAGCCGAGCGTGGCGTCCACGAACACCGGATGATCCGGAAGGTCGAGGGCGTCGATGCATTCGGTGAGAAGAACGGGTATGTGCCGGTATTCGCTTGTCACGGTTCGCTCGCTTTCCGCCTAGCTGTAGAACAGCCCCAGATCGACTTCGTCGCTCATGGCCTTGAAGCGGTCGGCGTCCCAGATCTCGAAGCGGCCCGTGTTGCCCACGACCACGACTTCCTTGTCGATGCCGACGGCGGCGCGCACTTCCGGGGACAGCATGATGCGCCCCGAGGCGTCCACCTCGACATCGCGGGCGCGGCTCTTCAGCACGCGGCGAAGCTTGACGTGCTCGCGGTCGGACTCCTTGTACTCGCCGAACCGATCGATGAACAGCTTCTCGACCCATTCGTTGAAATCGGGCGTCTCGAACACGTACACGCACTCGTTGGTCAGCTCCGGCGTCACCACGAGATCTTTGGAAAGAACCTTGCGGAACTTCGCGGGAAGGGCCATGCGACCTTTGCCGTCAACCTTGAAATGGAACTCGCCGTTGAGATCTACCCCATGTTGGGGCAGCTCGCTTGTCCCTTCGGTGTCGGCGGTGGCGGCCACGTGTTCCTTTCCGTGCTGCGTTTTGAGGGAGATTTGATTTCGTTTGGAGTGCGTTTCGAAATCCCGCTCGGTCGTTTTCCACAGCACGCATATTACCCCACAATGCCCCACTTCGCAACATTTTCTCCCACTTTTGCCCTATTTTCACCCCACTTGTCATCCTCAAGATATGGAAGGGTAACCGAAGGAAAATGCGAGCATTTCCCATATCTTGTATTCGTATTGAGGTATTGCGCACAATGGCCACTAGATATGCCCGACTCATGCGGATGGTGGGGCGCGGTGGGGCGCGCGACCGCGCACGTGCCACCTGTGAACGAGATTTGAAGAGGTGCGCCAAGACGGCCGCCGAGCGGCTACAATGAGGTCCGCGCATCCTGCGCCGAGTCCTGCACCGTCCCGATCGGAGACGCAGCGAAAAGTCGGAAGATCTCCCGAAAGAAGGAGCCCCGTGTTCGAATTAGAGAACGCCCTGGACGAGTACTTGTCCCATCTGCGCATCGAGCGCGGGGCATCGCCGCGCACGGCCGAGGCCTACCGACGCGATCTGGAGGACTACCTCGCCTTCCTCGACGGCGAGGGCGTGGAGGGCTTCGGCGACATCGACCGCGAGAAGGTGGCCGCCTTCGAACGCAGCCTCATGGAGCAGAACCTCGCCGTCACCACCGTGCGCCGGCGCATCTCCGCCGTGCGCGGCTACCACCGGTTCCTTGTGCGCGAGGGGCTCACCGATGCGAACCCGGCCGACGCCGTGGACATTCCCAAGGCCGCCGACCGGCTGCCGGACGTGCTTTCCATCGAGGAAGTGGGCAAGATGCTGGACGCCTTCGTGGGCGAGCGCCCGAGCGACTTGCGCGACCGGGCGCTTTTGGAAGTGCTCTACGGTTGCGGGCTGCGCGCCAGCGAGGCCGTGGGGCTCGATATGGAGGCCGTCAACTTCGACGACGGCTTCCTGCGCGTGTTCGGCAAGGGATCCAAGGAGCGCATCGTGCCCATTGCCGGCGCGGCCGAGCGCGCGCTGCGCCGGTATTTAGCCGAAGGGCGCCCGGCCCTCGCGCGCGCGGCCGCCAACCCAACCGCCGATGCCACAGCTGCGGTGTTCCTGAACCAGCGGGGCGGCCGCCTCGGGCGCCAGAGCGTCTTCAACCTGGCGCGCAAGGCCGGCCGCGTCATCGGCCGCTACGATCTGCACCCCCACACCTTGCGCCACTCGTTTGCCACCCACATGCTGAAGGGCGGCGCCGATCTGCGCGTGCTGCAGGAGATCTTGGGCCACGCCGACATGTCCACCCTGCAGGTGTACACGCACCTCGACCGCACCCACCTCCACGAGGAGTACGCCCACGCCCATCCCCGCGACAAAATGAATATCTAGACCGTCATCTCCCCGGCGAGGGGCTTAACCATGGCGGCGGCCACCTCGGTCGCCGTGAGGCCCTGGCCGAACAAGTACATGAGCTTGGTGAGGGCCGCCTCGCAGGTCATGTCGTAACCGGACACGACGCCGGAGCGCGCCAGAGCGTCACCGGTGGCGTAGCGCTTCTCCTCCACACCGCCCGCAGGGCACTGGGTCACGTTCACGACCACCTTTCCCGCGCGCACCGTATCGGCCATAAGCTCGGTGAACCATGACTCGGTGGGCGCGTTGCCGGCGCCGAACGTGCGCAGCACGAGGGCCTTCACGGCCTTCGATTCCAGCTGGGGCCGCAGCACCGCCTCGGTGATACCGGGATACAGAAACACCACCGACACCGCATCGTCCATGGCGAGCGCCGCCGCCAGCGTCCCTCCCGTAGCGGGCCGAGCGAGCAGGCGCTCGCGGAAAACGATGTGCAGGTCCATGTCGGCCAAGGGCGGGTAATTGAACGATTGGAAGGCGCCGAAATTTGTGGAGCTGACCTTCGTCGCGCGGTTGCCGCGCCACAGATGGCGCCCGAACGAGATGGCCACCTCCTGCACCATGGGCTCGCCGGCATCGGTACGGGCCGCAGCGATCTGCAGCGCCGTGATGAGGTTCTCAGTACCGTCCTCGCGGATCTCGCCGATGGGCAGCTGGCTTCCCGTGAGCACCACCGGTTTGGCCAGACCGGACAGCATGAACGAGAGCGCCGAGGCGGTGTAGGCCATGGTATCGGTGCCATGCAGCACGACGAAACCGTCGAAGTCCTCGTAGCGGTCGGCGATCACGGACGCTATCCGGGCCCAGCAGGCCGGGTTCATGTTCGAGGAATCGATGGGCGGATCCATCTCCACGTGATCGAGGTTAAAGCCGAGACGCCCGATCTTCGGCACGTTCTTCATCAGATGATCGAAGCTGAAGGGCACGAGCGCGCCGGTGGAGAGATCCTCGGTCATGCCGATGGTGCCCCCGGTGTACACGATGAGAATGCGGGGTTGCATAAGCTAATCCTTTCGATGGCGAAACCACGAGGCGCGGGTGGCGGGCTCCTTCTTGCGATGCAGGGTGGCGCGGCGAAACAGCTCGGCGCAGAAGTGCTTGGCCGTTCGCGCGCCACGGGCCACCTTCGGCGTGAGGTCGGCCTCGTCGGAGGTCTTCCAATCGTAGTACACCGACAGGTAGCGCAGAAACACCACGGTGAACACGCAGGCCGCGGCCGCCAGCACGAGCGGCGCCTTCGCGAAAGCCATGGCCGCGAACACGAACGCGCCGCCGAATCCGGCCACCGCGTAGAAGTTCGAGCGCTGGAACACGCCCGGCGTCTCCCCCACCGAGATATCGCGCAGAGCGCCGCCGCCCACGCTGGTAAGCGCGCCCAAAATGACCACCATCACGAAGCCCTCCCCGCAAGCGAAGGCCTTGTTGGCCCCGGCCAGTGCGAACAGGGCCACCGAGAGCGCGTCGGCGAAGAACAGCACCTGGCCCGTGTGGCGAAACAGCCCCCGGAAGTAGAACACGAACACCGCCAGGCAGATGCATATGAGGATGACCTCGGGATATTCCATGAAGTAGACCCCGTGATCCTGCAGCAGCAGATCGCGGATGATGCCGCCGCCGTAGGCTGTCACGAGGCCCAACACAATGGTGCCCACGATGTCCAGCTTGCGGTCGCAGGCGAAGATGGCCCCGGTGAGAACGCCCACGGCGACGCTGAAGAAGTCGGCCCCGAAGGGCACCTGCAGGGCGCCTCCCCCGGCGAAAAACTGATCCATGGCTTACTTGTGGTAGAAGCGGTGCTGCTCGTACTTCGGCTCGCAGCACACGTTGATGCCGAGTGTCTTGTACAGCTTCTCGTCGGCCGCGGAGATGATGACCGAGAAGTAGGCGTCGCAACCGCGCAGCTTGTCGGCGTTGTCGATGAGCTCGGCGGCCAGCGGGTTGTGCACCGAGGAGATGGACAGCGCCAGCAGCGTCTCGTCGGAGTGCAGGCGCGGGTTGTGGCTCTTCAGGTGCTCGGTCTTCAGGTGGCAGATGGGCTCCAGCACGTCGTCGGAGATGACATAGAGCTCGTCGTCGACCCCCGAGACGCCCTTGAGCGCGTTCATGAGCAGCGCCGAGGCCGCACCGAGCAGGTTGCCCGTCTTGCCCGTCACCACGCGCCCGTCCGGCAGCACCATGGCACCGGCGGGGCCGCCCGTCATTTCCTCCTTCAGAAGTGCCGCCGAGCGGGCCGGCGAGAGATTCTGGGTGATGTTCGCCTGGTTCATGAGCAGCTCGATCTTCTTCAGGGCCTCCTCGCCCACGCCCGTGCGCTTGATCTCCTCGGCGGTCTGGAAGTAACGGCGCACGATCTCGTTGTTGCCCGCCTCGCGGCACGCCTCGTCGTCGGAAATGGCCAGCCCCGCCATGTTCACGCCCATGTCCGTGGGCGACTGGTAGGGACACTCACCGGAGATGCGCTCCATGGTGGCGCGCAGCACAGGGAAGATCTCCACGTCGCGGTTGTAGTTCACCGTGGTCTCGCCGTAGGCCTCCAAATGAAACGGATCGATGATGTTGTCGTCGTCCAAATCGGCCGTGGCCGCCTCATAGGCGATGTTCACCGGATGGGACAGCGGCAGATTCCAAATGGGGAAGGTCTCGTACTTGGCGTAGCCGGCGGTGATGCCACGCTTGTGCTCATGATAGAGCTGGGAGAGGCAGGTGGCCATCTTGCCCGAGCCGGGGCCCGGGGCGGTCACCACGACGATGGGGCGCTCGGTTTCGATGTACTCGTTTTTGCCGAAGCCCTCGTCGGAGACGATGTAGTCGATGTCGTTGGGATAGCCCGGAATCGGGTAATGCAGGTAGCTCGTGATGCCCATGGCCGTGAGCCGCTTGCGGAACAGGTCGGCGTCGGGCTGGTTGGCGTAGCGGGTGATGACCACGCTTCCCACTTTGAAGCCCATGGAGCGGAAGATGTCCATGAGGCGCAGCACGTCCTCGTCGTAGGTGATGCCGAGGTCGCCGCGCACCTTCGAGCGCTCGATGTCGTTGGCGTTGATGGCGATGACGATCTCCACGTCATCCTTCATCGATTGCAGCATGGAGATCTTCGTGTCCGGCTTGAAGCCGGGCAGCACGCGCGAGGCATGGTGGTCGTCGAAGAGCTTGCCGCCGAACTCGAGGTAGAGCTTGCCGCCGAACTGATCGACCCGCTCGCGGATACGTTCGGCCTGCAGCTCGATGTACTTGTCGTTGTCGAATCCCTCGCGCATGGGCGACACTCCTTCGAAGACGGGGGCACGAATCCGCCGCGCCCGGGCAGGCGCAGGCAACCGATTCAGTATAACGCAGCAGCCTGCCATCCCCCAGCGACTTCCCGCCCGTTCGCGTCATTTGCACAGACGGCACGAGACGCCCTACAGAGCGGCGGCGATGGCGTCGGCAACGAACTGGTTCAGCGATTCCTTCCGCACGGCCGCGGCCAGGGCGGCAGCGCGATGCAAATCAGGATTGATGCGCACGTTGAACGATCCCTTATAGGATTTCTCCGGCTGCTTCCCTTTTTCCTTGCAAAAGGAAAGGTAATCGTCGACGGCCTCATGGAAAGCGCTTTCCACCCCCGCGGCAGTCTCCACCTCGAAGTACACACCGTCGCTCATGCCGACCACCGACCCGCAGAGCAGCCCTTCCTCGCTATCGAATTCCACCGTTGCGTAATAGCCCCGGTAGGACAACACGTTGCTCATAGCTCATCCTCTCCGTGGAGAAATCTCACTGCCGCCCGAACCGCGCCGCGGGACATCTCGTCGGACGGATGCGGCGCGTGCATGATGAGCATGCGCCCATCCCGTGCCCGATAGAACCGCACGCGAGAGCCCGAGGTGGAGCCCTTTTGATCGAGCTCGTAGCCCAGATGCTCCATGATGCGAGTGAAATCGCGAAACCGAAACGTGCGGGGCATCTCCATGAGCATCGCCAGCAACTTCTCCACCTGAGTCATCGTTGCCTTCTTTCTGCAACTAAATTATAGTTGCTTTCTTTCTCCTCTTCAACCTCTTTTTCGTCTCATAATATAGTACATTTGTTCTTATTATACAAGATCTAATAAGAGACCCAGAGCGCTACTGATCAGCGACGCGCTCTATGAGAGTGATGAGTTCTTGGCGGGAATGAACATCGCATTTTCCATAGATGTGCTTGATATGAGAGCGCACGGTGTTGGTGGTGACGAACTGCAGCTCGGCGATGAAGGCAGCAGAGCGGCCTGCGGCGAACAGGCGCAGCACCTCGGTCTCCCGCGGCGACAACCGGAACCGTTCGGATACGCGCGCCACGCCGCGACCGTAGGGGCTCGAAGCGCTTTCCCCGGAGGCATCTTCCAGGCGGCAGCCTTCCCCATGCAGCGCCTCACCGCCCCCGCGGTGCCCTCCCGTCAGAGACCCCAAAACCCCCGCGTCTATATCAATCTCTTGCCTTCGTACGGCATCCCCGCCAGCCGATCCATCGCCGCGGCCCCACAGCAGATCATTCACGTGTTTCTCGGTGAATACCCACACGGCGCATATGAGCAGCGCAAGGGCCAGTACCGCCGCCACCATGCGCCTATCGAGTCCGCCGGGGCCGGTAGCCGCCTCCAACGAGCATCCCAGCAGATAGCCTACGGTCTCAATCAAATAGAAGCCCGACAGCAGCGAAAGCGGTCGCACGCGCAGGGAAAGAGCCAACTCGGCTAGTACCAAATAGGTCGTCATCTCGAAGAGGGAATAACCCGTGGACATGAGGGCGCTCGACAGCGGCGAGTAACCACCTTGGGCGAGGAACACGAGGAAGGCCGCAGTGGCGAAGGTGATAAGCGTCTTGGCCAGCGTGGCGACGAAAGCCGACCCAAGCAGCCCCGCCACAGCCACGAACAGCAGTACGGCAGCGAATTTGGTGCCCACGATGACGCCGACGACCACATTTGCGTCCTGCTGGTAGAGCAGCTGCTGAAGGAAGCCGAAGCCCGCGGATACCATCGCCAAACCCACCATGAGGGAAGGCGGAAAGGAGCCGGTTCGCTTGAACACCGGATCCGCGCAGGGCGCCCACACGCCGCGTCTCCACGCTCGGTAAGATAGTCCCAAAGCCACCGAACCGGCGATAAGAAGAGCAATGGTCCCCTCGAAGGGCGCCCCGTCTCCGATGACAGCAAGCGGCGCGTTGACAAGCGCGCTGCCCACCACCGCGCGGAGAACCCACAGCGACGAGCAGGAGCACAGCAACTCGAGCACCATCACGGTGAGCAGCGCCGAGGCTCCCTGCACGCACGCGATGCCGATCCATGCGGAGATGATGCCATAGGCGGTGTTCGATGCGCCCGCACACAGCAACATACCGAGCACGTTGGAAGCGGGTGCCACCGCGAAGAGCCAAGGCTGCGCGACCGCGCTGCCGACAGATCGCGCCGTCACGAGCAGCAGGCCGTAGGCGACCACCGAGAGCAGTTCCGGAGTCCCGAAGGACGCGAGCGCCGAGGCCGACGTTCCCGAAAGTGCCCGCAGCGCTCCCACGGGAAAGGCCGAGGATGCCTCCATAGCTGCGAACAGCAGCGCCATAGCCCATACGAGGGGCATTGAAAGCGTCGCGCGCACCGTCTGCAAAGCGTTGTGTGCCATAGCCCTCCTTTCGAGGGCATTATGCCAGATAACATCCCTCCCCTCCCCAATTTCACCCAAAAGTGGGGATGATCGAACGGCCCGGGAGACAGCATTTTCATCAGTTTCGCGGTCTGGGCGATCCGAGGTAGCCGCCGTAGGATGGCGGACGTGCCTGGGCCAAAAACAGCACGGGCCTTTAAAACCAGAGAAAGGATACGGGAGGATGAGCACGATGCACGACACCCCAAGCAATACGGCACTTTCACGACGTGGATTCCTCAAAGCAGCCGCCTTGAGCGGAGCAGGACTGGCCGGTGCGACCATGCTGGGCGGCTGCGCCCCCGCAACGTCCTCTTCGAATAGCAGCGCGACAAGTGGCGACGACCTCGCCGCCACGGGAGAGCCCTCGTTCCTCACTGCCCCCGCATCCATCGATGCTGACGAGATAGCCGAAACCGTCGACACCGATGTGCTCGTTATCGGCTCGGGTATCGCCGGCGCCATCACCGCGAGCAGCTGCACCGAGCAGGGCCTGAAGGTGTTCCTCGTGGAGAAGGCCGAGGCTCCCCGCAACATCGGCCTGGACTACGGCTTTGTCAATCCCGGTATCATGGCCGAAAAGAACATCGAGCCCGTGGATGTGTATGAAGTGGTGCGCGACCACATGGAGAAGTCCTGCCATCGCTGCCGTGGCGACAAAGTCTATCGCTTCATGAGCGAATCCGGAGCCGCCGGCGACTGGTACCTCGAGAAGGCCCGCGGCTACGGATTCGTTCCCGAAGTCATCGCCATGAAGAGCAACAGCGACCACTTCAAGAACTACGTGCACGTTGTGGAGTTATGGCCCGACGAGGGCGCCGTCGCCGACGACGGCGACTGGTATGCGGCAACGAAGGCCATGATCGCGAACCTCCAGCAGGAGGTGGTGAGCGGCGGCGGTGAGTACCGCAACCTCACTGAGGCCGTGCAACTCCTCGTCGATGGCGGCCGCGTGACCGGCGCCATCTGCAAGGGCGAGAACGGCTATCTGCAGGTGAACGCGGCCAAGGGCGTCGTGTTGGCTTGCGGCGACTACGCAGCAGACCCAGAGATGCTGGACTACTATACCGCCTGGGATTTCGACAGCTTCGACCCTGATTTCTTCATCAACGAGAGCACGGGCACTGGCGATGGACACAAGATGGGTCTGTGGGCAGGCGCCGCAATGCAACCGGGACCGCATCCCCTCATGACCTTCATGGCCTACGCCTATTCCTATCTGCGCGTAAACAACCTGGGTCAGCGCTACGTCAATGAGGACGCAGGCTATACTGGCGGCGGCAATGCGCAGCTGATCCAGCCGGCGGCCGCTTCATGGGCCATCTGGGATGACAAGTGGCGCGAAGAGCTCCCGAATCAGATGCCCTATGCCGGCGGCATGAGCTGGGATCAAGACGGCCGACGCATTCAAGACCCGTGGACGCCGGAAGGCGAGGAAGAGCTCGCGTTCTCCTGGGAAATCGAGGATGGACTGCTTGTGCAGGCCAACAGCCTAGAGGAGCTGGCAAACGTCATGGGGCTGGCTCCCGAGGCCATCGAGACCTTCCTCGCCACCGTGAAGCGCTACAACGAACTCGTCGATGCGGGCGACACCGATTTCGGCAAACGACCCGAGCTTATGGCGAAGATCGAGCAGCCTCCCTTCTACGGCCTGCGCATGAACGTGGAACTGGGAGTGAGCGTCAGCGGCCTCATCACAAACGCCGACTCCGAGTGCCTCACCGAAGCGGGCGCAGTCATCCCCGGGCTGTATGCCGTGGGCAACAACGCCGGCGGCCTGTTCGGCATCGACTACAACGAAGTGACCATCCCGGGCATCTCGCTGGGCCGCTGCGTCACTTTCGGCTGGCTGCTCGGGCAGCACTTGGCGAAATAGCATGTTGGTCTTGATCGGCATTCTTATCAAAGCGACGACGGCTTGACGGAGCATCTCTCTGGCAACCACGACAAGCTGCTCCAATCGATAAGTATTCGCCGGTCAAACCATTGCACGTAAAAAGCGCCGACCTGAGGGCCGGCGCTTGAGGTTGCACATGCGTTTTGGAAGCTAAGCTAGCACTTGCCGAGCTCGCACTTGAGCTCTTCCTCGTCCTTGATGGACAGCGAGGTCTGCAGGATGTCGCCGCCGAAGGGGCGCATGGCCTCGGCGAACTTGTCCTCGGTCATGGAGCTGACCACCATGAACACGGCCGCCTCGTCCTTCTGGGTCAGCAGGTTGCGCACACGGTCCTGGAAGTCCTCGTCCACGCCGCGCTTCACGAAGAAGCCCGTGAGCGCGCCCAGGCCCGCGCCGATTGCGGCGCCCCAGAAGGGGATGAGGAAGATGAGCCCGAACAGCATGCCCCAGAACAGACCCCACACGGTGGAGTTGCCGATGGGCTGGCCCGGCGTGACCACGTCGAACTTGTCGTTGTCGCGGCGGGCGACCACGGCCACCGACTGGAGGTTCACGATGAAATCGTCGCCGAGGCTCAGCACCTCCTGATAGGCCTCCTTGGCCTTCTCCTCGGTGGGATAGCCCAAAACGAGCAGCGTAGACATAAGCGCGTCCTTTCTCTTGGAAACTGCGTTGACGCCCAGTCTAAAGATGACCCCGCAGCAAAGCGCAACGCGCCCGCGAACCGTCACTGCGCGGAAGGCACGCCGTTGTCGGCCCGTTATAGGATGCGCGACCGGATGGCGCGCGCCCATCTGCGCCTCCCTCACTGGCCGCCCGTTGCCCCGGTGCTCCCGACTCGTGTTTCGAACGCGTTACAACGTCGGCGCGTTTCATGTCGGAAACATTGGGGGCGTAGGCTGGTTAAGCGTTGGGAAGTCGCGCGGGCGCACGGCTTCGAGGCGCATGTTTCATGCCCGGGCGCGAGCCTGCGGCGGAAGGAGGCCGGCATGGCCAAGCACATCTTCGTTACCGGCGGCGTCGTCTCATCGCTCGGCAAGGGCATCACCGCCGCGTCCCTCGGCCAGCTTCTGAAGGCCCGGGGCTATAAAGTGACCATGCAGAAGATGGATCCGTATCTGAACGTGGACCCCGGCACCATGAGCCCCTTCCAGCACGGCGAGGTGTTCGTCACCGAGGACGGTCACGAGGGAGACTTAGACCTCGGCCACTACGAGCGCTTCATCGACGAGAACCTCTCCCGCGAGAGCAACTTCACCCAGGGCTCCATCTACCAGACGCTCATCGCCCGCGAGCGGCGCGGCGACTTCCTCGGCGGCACCGTGCAGGTCATCCCGCACGTGACCGAGGCCATCAAGGAGCGGATCCGCCGCGCGGCCGAGCAGTCCGGCGCCGACATCGTCATCTCGGAAATCGGCGGCACCATCGGCGACATCGAGGGCCTGCCCTTCATCGAGGCGGCGCGCCAGTTCAAGAAGGAGATGGGGCCGGGCAACGTGCTGTTCGTCCACGTGACGCTCGTGCCGTATATCGCCGCGGCCCACGAGGTGAAGACCAAGCCCACCCAGCACTCCGTGAAGGAGCTGCGATCCTTAGGCGTGCAGCCCGACTTCATCGTGTGCCGGTCCGATCACGAGATCACCGACGGCGTGCGCGAGAAGATCGCGCTGTTCTGCGACGTCGATACCGACGACGTGCTGGCCTGCCCCGATGAGCCGTCCATCTACGAAGTACCCATCAGCCTCTACGAGCAGGGATTCGACATCTCGGCCCTGGCGAAGATGGGACTCGCGCCCCGCAAGATAAAGCTCGCTCCCTGGCGCGCCTTCCTGAAAGCGAAGGACGCCTGTTCGGGCGATCTGGACATCGCCGTGGTGGGCAAGTACGTGAGCCTACCGGATGCCTACCTCTCCATCAACGAGGCGCTCGTGGCCGCCGGCATCGCGGCGGGGCGCCACGTGAACGTGCACCTCATCGACGGCGAGGAGCTCACCGACAAGAACGCTGAGAAAGTGCTCGGCGCCATGGACGGCATCCTCGTGCCGGGCGGCTTCGGCGCCCGCGCCTTCGAGGGCAAGATCGCCGCCGCCCGCTACGCCCGCGAGAACAATGTGCCGTTTCTAGGCATCTGCCTGGGGCTTCAGGCGGCCGTCTGCTCCTTCGCCCGCGACGTGTGCGGTTTGGAAGGCGCCACTTCCGCCGAGTTCGCCGACGCGGCACCGGAGGGGACGCCCCTCGTCATCGACCTCATGCCCGAGCAGGAGGACGTGGAAGACAAGGGCGGCACCATGCGCCTCGGGGCCTATCCCTGCAAGGTGGTGCCCGGCACCCGCGCGGCGGCGGCCTACGGCGAGCCCATCGTCTACGAGCGCCACCGCCACCGCTACGAGGTGAACAACGCCTATCGCGACGCCCTTGTGGAAGGGGGTCTCGTGATTTCGGGCCTCTCCCCCGACGAGCGCCTGGTGGAGATGATCGAGCTGCCCGACCATCCCTTCTTCGTCGCCAGCCAAGCCCACCCCGAGTTCAAGAGCCGCCCCACCAACCCCCATCCCCTGTTCCGCGCTTTCGTGGAGGCCGCCAACGAGCGCAAGGGGGCATAAGCCTACACGGGCCGCGGATGGCCTTCCTCGGTGGTGAGGACGACCGGGCCGTCCTCGGTGATGGCGACGGTTTTCTCGAAGTGCACCGAGGGCTTCCCGTCGCGAGTGCGCACAAGCCAGCCGTCAGAGCATTGCTTCACCTTGCGAGTGCCCGCATTCACCATGGGCTCGATGGCGAGCACCATGCCCGGCAGAAGCTTCAACCCCGTGCGACGACGCCCGAAGTTCGGGACGTTCGGATCCTCGTGCATCTCGCGGCCGATGCCGTGGCCCACATAGTCGCGCACCACCGAGTAGCCGGCCGCCTCGGCCAGCGACTGCACCGCGTGCCCGATATCGCCGAGGCGCTTGGTGGGACGCGCGTTGTCGAGTCCCTCCCACATGCAGCGCTCCCCCACCTCGAGCAGGCGCTGCACCTCGGGCGCCACCTTCCCCACCGGGTACGTCCAGGCGTTGTCGCCCACCCAGCCGTCCACGATGGCGCCGGTGTCGATGGAGATGATGTCCCCCTCGCGCAGGACGAGCTTCCTCGAGGGAATGCCGTGCACGACGGCATCGTTCACCGAGGCGCAAATGGAGCCGGGGAAGCCGCCGTAGCCCTTGAAGGCGGGAATGCCGCCCTCGGCGCGGATGACCTTCTCGGCGATGGCGTCCAGCTCGGCGGTGGTGATACCGGGCTCGACCGCCTCGCCCACACGCCGCAGCGCCAGCGCCGACACGCGGCCCGCCTCCTTCATGGCCTCGATCTGAGCCGGAGACTTCAACTTCACTGCCACGGAATCACGCTTTCCGTTTCAACGTTCGAGCCACCTTCCGCACAGCGCCGGAGATGAAGGACGCTTCGGGCCAGTTGCCGCGCACGGCGGGGCCGAACGTCACGACGAGGGCCGCCAGGCCGCCGACAACCACGTAGGCGAAGGCGCGGGCGACGCTGCCGTCCATGGGCCCGAAGCCGAGCGTGAGGCCCACGAGCATCCCATAGCCCACCACAGCCCCGGCGCCGCCCAAGGCGAGCGCCACGAAGAACGAGCGCATCACCGCGCCGAGCCCCATGGGGCCGAAGTGACGCCGCAGGTACGCGAAGGCGATCACGTCGCCGATCACATAGGAGACGATGGTCGAGGCCGCGATGGACTCCAGCGTCACGTCCAGCCCCTGCTGGTAGGCCCAGGCCGCCCCCAGCGTGACCGCCACCTGGGCCGCCACGGCCACAAAGTTGATGACCGAGAAGACCCCCATGCGCCGGATGGAGCTGAAGATCTTGTTCAGGTAGGCGTTCACCCCGTAGAACGGCAGCGCCACGGCCATGACGGCCAGATAGCTCGCGATCTGCCCGATGGCATCGGCGGTGAACGCGCCGATATGGTACAGCGTCACGAGCGGTGTGGAGAACACCACGAGGTAAAGCGCCATGGGGATCATGAGAAAGAGAATTTGCCGCGTGCCGTCGATGATGCCGGCGACGACGCCGCGAGTATTCCCGTCGGCCTGCATGTCCGACAGCTCCGTGAACAGCGTCGTGGTCACGGGCACCGCGAGGAACGAGTACGGGAACGTGAACCACAGCCGCGCGTAGGCGATGACCGAAGGGCCGTTGTCGGCGAACACGTAGGAGGCGGCGTTCTGGGCGGACACCGTGGCAAACGAGCACACGGTGACGAACACCGCCGGCGCGCCGAGGCGCAGCGTGTCGGCCAGCGCCGGGTCGTGCCAATCGATACGCGGCCGCAGACGGATGCCCACCTTCTTCAAGGCCGGAATCTGGAAGGCCATCTGCACGAAGACGCCGAGCGGATTGCCAATGGCGATGGCGAGGAAGGCCAGATTCTGGTCGGTTTGGGCGATGATGGCATACAAGATGAACGAGGCGATGACGATGAGGTTGTTGAACACCGGCGCAAAGGAGGACCAGAAGTACTCGCGGTTCGCGTTCAAAAGGCCTGACACGATAGACGAGGCGCCGTAGAAGACGATCTGGATGGCGAAGAATTGGAAGAAGAACACCGCGAGCGCCATCTCGTCCTGGTTCGAGTAGAAGCTCTGGGTATAGATGATCTGCCCGGCGAACACCATGCAGAGCACCGAGACGATAGCGAGCAGCACCACGACGATGGTGAGCAGATTCGATGCGTACTCGTTGCCCCGCCTGTCGCCGAGCTGCTTTTTCACCGAGAGGTACACCGGCAGAAACGCCGTGATGAGCATGCCGCCCATGACCAGCTCGTAGAGCATGTTCGGCAGATTGTTCGCCACCTGGTAGGAGCTGGAGACGAAGGTTGAGCCCAACGCGAAGGCCATGGCCCAGGTGCGGGCGAAGCCGGTGATGCGGGAGATAATGACGCAGATGGAAATGAGGGCTGCGCTCGCCCCCACCGATTCGGCCGACAGCGCGCCGCTGCCCTCGCTGCGCCGGTTCGCGACCTCATCCTCGGCGGCCTCGGCGACGATCACCTCCTGCTGGCGGATGGACCCCTCGGCGGTGGCGCCGGGGATGGTGCGGTCGAGGCCCGCATGGGAGCCGACGACGGGAATGAGCCCTGTGGCGCCCGGGTCGGTCGGAGGACGCAGGAGCGTCTTGTCCGCGCCGCGATGGCGACCGCGGGCGGGAATGCGCGCCTCAGCGTTCGCCCGCGGGTTGTTGCGGGGGGCTCCCTGGGCCTGGGGCGCGTCGCCGTCGCCGCTCGCCGACGGCCGGCCGTGGCGGCCCAAAGGCGCAGCATTCCTATCCGTCGGGTCGGGCGGATTCGGGCGTATATGACGGGCTCGTTGGAGCTTGTCGGACATGGGCGAACTCTTCGATGATGAGCGGTATAATTCATCTATCATAGCAAACTCGGAAAGCAGAGCCCCATGCACATACTTGTCGTACGCAATAACTCCAACCCGCAAGCTGTTGACGCCTCGCTGCTGCTCACCGCCTATCTTACGAGCCAGGGAATCGAGGCGCTGCTCGTCGATTCCTCATCGCTGGGCACCGATGCGGGACGCCGCGAAGTGCGCGCGCAGCTGCCCGGGCAGCTGGCGCTGGTCGTCGTGCTCGGCGGCGACGGCACCGTGCTGCATACCGTACACCTGCTCCATGACCGCCAGGTTCCCATCCTGCCCATCAACTTCGGACGGCTGGGGTTTCTCGCCAACGCCGATACCGATGGCGTGGTGCCGCTGGTGGCCGAGGCCCTGGCCGGCGACTTGCGCGCCGAGCGCCGCAGCATTCTCTCCATCGAGGTGGTTTGCGAAGGCGAGCACGATCCGTACGGGGAGGCGAACGGGGCCGGAGAAGGCGCCGCCTGGGACAGGCCCGACGTGAACGCGAAGCCGAGCGCCGCCACCCCTTCTTCGGTTCGCAGGCCCGGGGAGACCGAAGGCGCCCCCTGGACGCCCGTCCCGGGTCGCTTCGGCGTCAACGGCCGGGGGCTCTCCGGCGCACGGCAGTTCTTCGCCCTGAACGAGGCGGCCATCACCCGCGGTGCCATGGGACGCATCATCGAGCTGACCTTGAACGTCTCGGGGGTGGACGTGGCCCGCATGCGCGGCGACGGCCTCGTCGTCTCCACGGCCACCGGCTCGACGGCCTACGCGCTCTCGGCCGGCGGCCCTTTGGTCTCCCCCGGCTTCAAGGGCATGATCGCCGTGCCGCTCGCTCCCCATACCCTGCGTTCCCGCGCCGTGGTCACCGATGCCAGCGACGTTATCGAGGTAGGCTTCGACGACACCGACGAGTTCCGCGAGGCGACCTTGTTCGTCGACGGCGATATCGTTCCGTTCGACGCGCCCCTGCGGAAGATATACGTGCAGTGCGCGCCCTTCGACGTCACGCTCCTGCGCGCCGACGGCGCCTCCTTCTACGAGCGCATCAGCAAGGACTTTTTCGGAGAGTAAGGAGACGTCCGCAGGTTGTTCCGTAGGGGGCGACCTCGGTCGCCCCTCACCACAAGCAAGATCAATCCTGTCGGGAGGGCCGACCAAGGTCGGCCCCTACGGAACAACCTGCATGGCGCTCGCAGAATGTCCCAACACGCAAAAGGACCCCGCCGAAGCGGGGCCCTTGCTCTTCGATAGAGAATCGTCGATTTACTCGGCGGACTCGGTGTAGGCGCGGGTCACGGAGGAGTCCACGGAAACACCGGGAGTCATGGTACCGGACACGGTGATGGACTTGACGTACTTGCCCTTGGCCGCGGCGGGCTTCATGCGCAGGATCTCGTCGTAGACCGCGCCGTAGTTCTCGGCGAGCTGCTCGGGGGTGAAGCTCACCTTGCCGAGGACGACGTGCGCGATGCCGTAACGGTCGGCGCGGTACTCCACGCGGCCGCCCTTGAGCTCCTTGATGGCCTTCGCCACGTCGTTGGTGACGGTGCCGAGCTTCGGGTTGGGCATGAGGCCGCGGGGGCCGAGGATCTTGCCGAGACGGCCGACCTTGCCCATCTGATCGGGCGTGGCCACAGCGGCGTCGAAGTTGAACTCGCCGGCCTGAATCTGCTGCATGAGCTCGTCGGTGCCCACGATGTCGGCACCGGCCTCCTCGGCGGCCTGGGCAGCGGCGCCCTCGGCGAAGACGGCCACGCGGACGGTCTTGCCGGAGCCGTTGGGCAGGCTCACGGTGCCGCGCAGCTGCTGGTCGGCCTGACGGGTATCGATGCCCAGGCGGAAGTCGCCGGTCACCGTCTCGTCGAAGTTGGCCACGGAGATCTCCTTCAGCAGCTTCATAGCGGCCAGGGGGCTCACCGGCTCGGCCGGAATCTGCTTCTCGGCCTCAACGTACTTCTTTCCGTGCTTAGTCATTGCATTTCCTTTCGTGGTAATGGCGGGCGCTTCTCACCCTTCCACTGTTGAATCAAACTTAGTCGACGGCCTTGCCCTGAAGCATGGCGGCAACCTTGCGGCTGGGCACGTACTTCTTCTTCATCTCGCGGCCCTCGATGCGCACACCCATGGAGCGGGCGGTGCCGGCCACGATCTCCATGGCCGCCTCGATGTCGTTGGCGTTCAGGTCGGGCATCTTGATCTCAGCGATCTCGCGGAGCTGATCCTCGGTCAGCGTGCCGGCCACCTGAATCTGCGGAATGGCGGCGCCGCTCTTGATGCCGAGCTTCTCCTTGATGAGCACGGCCGCGGGAGGGGTCTTGCACACGAAGGTGAAGGACTTGTCCTCGTACACCGTGATCTCGACCGGGATGATGGTGCCGGCCTGGTCCTGCGTCTGGGCGTTGAACGCCTGGCAGAACTGCATGATGTTGACGCCCTGGGCGCCGAGGGCCGGGCCTACCGGCGGGGCCGGATTGGCAGCGCCGGCGGGGATTTGCAGCTTTACAAATCCAGTGACTTTCTTGTCAGCCATCTGTGACTACCTTTCAGATGAATCGACGTTTACTTCTCTATCACTCAAAACTCGAAGGCCGCGAGAAGCCCCGGTCCACGCGGGCGCGACGATCGAGTCAAAGTGCTTGCAAAATTAGATCTTGGCCACCTGGTCGAAGGAAAGCTCGACGGGGGTCTCGCGGCCGAAGATGTAGACCATGACCTTGACCTTACCCGCGTCGGGCATGACCTCGGAAATCGTGCCGTCGAACTCGGCGAGAGGACCGTGGGTCACCTTCACCGACTGGCCGACCTCGAGGTTCGTGGAGGTCTTCTTCGGAGCCTCGCGGCTCGTGCGCTTCATGATCTTGTTGTATTCGTCGCGGGTCAGCGCCTGGGGGTTGCCCTGGCTGCCCACGAAACCGGTGACGCCCGGCGTGTTGCGAACGGCGGCCCAGCTGCGGTCGTCCAGCTCCATGCGGACGAGCACGTAGCCCGGGAACACCTTCTTCTCGCTCTCCACGCGACGGCCGCCCTCCTTGATCTCGGTGACCATCTCCGTGGGGATCTCGATGCCGAAGACGTTGTTCTCGAGACCCATGGCCTCGATGCGCTGCTCGAGATTCGACTTCACCTTGTTCTCGTAGCCCGAGTAGGTGTGCAGCACGTACCATTTCTTAGCCATCGATTACGCCCCAATCCCAGAGATGAACACGAGCAGCGGCGTGATAATCACGTTATCCAGCAACGCCACGAAGATACCGAAAAACAGCAGGGCCACCACCACGACGCCGCTCCAGCGGAGCACATCGGTGCGGGTCGGCCACGTCACGCGCTTCATCTCGGACTTCACGTCGCGGAAGAACTGGAAGCGCTTCTTCTTCGGCCTGTCCTCCTTCTTGGAGGACTTCGCGGTATCGTTGGAAGACGCAGACTTGTCCTCGGAGCCCTTCTTGAACAGGCCGCCCTTCTTCTCCTCCGTCGCCTCGGCAACGGGGGTCGGGCTCTGTTCTTCCAGCTCGCGGTTGGCCTTGCGCTGCTGACGGGCGGCGGAGGCCTTGGCCTTCTGTGTCTTGGATTTCTTTGCCATGGAATTCCTTATGGAAAGTCTCTTGTCTAATCGCCAAAAAAGCAGCCTCTAGGCTGCTCACGAAAACAAGCTGGCAGGCCAGGAGGGACTCGAACCCCCAACATGCGGTTTTGGAGACCGCCGCTCTACCAATTGGAGCTACTGGCCTATGCCTGTTTCTTCCTTAACCTCTTATCGGGTCTCTTTGTGCACCGTGTGGGCGTTGCACCACTTGCAGTACTTCTTGAGCTCGATGCGGTCAGGATTGTTCTGCTTGTTCTTCTTGGTCGTGTAGTTGCGGCGCTTGCACTCGGTGCAGGCCAGAGTGACCAGAGTACGCATGAATTCTCCTTTTACCTATAAAGCGAAACGCAGGGTTGATCATACACATGAAGCGCAGGGGGCGGGGCCTGCCTCGCAAAAGACAGGCCCCGCGAAATCACTCAGTAAGAAGGGCTTACTTGAAGATCTTGGTCACGCGACCAGAGCCCACGGTACGGCCACCCTCGCGGATAGCGAACTTCAGGCCCTCTTCCATGGCGATGGGGTGAATGAGCTCGCCCTTGATCGTCACGTTGTCGCCAGGCATAACCATCTCGGTGCCCTCGGGGAGGTGCGCCACACCGGTGATGTCGGTGGTACGGAAGTAGAACTGCGGACGATAGCCATCGAAGAACGGGGTGTGACGGCCACCCTCTTCCTTGGTCAGGATGTAGACCTGGCCCTCGAACTCGGTGTGCGGAGTCACGGAACCGGGCTTGCAGAGAACCTGGCCACGGACGATCTCCTCGCGCTTGATGCCGCGCAGCAGGCAGCCGATGTTGTCGCCGGCCTGAGCCTCATCGAGCAGCTTGCGGAACATCTCGATGCCGGTGCAAACGGTGTTCTGGGTCTCGCGGATACCCACGATCTCCAGCGGGTCGTTCACATGGAGCACGCCGCGCTCCACACGGCCGGTGGCAACGGTGCCGCGGCCGGTGATGGTCATGGTGTCCTCGACGGCCATCAGGAACGGCTTGTCGACGTCGCGGTCGGGAGTCGGGATGTAGGAGTCCACAGCGTCCATGAGCTCCCAAACCTTCTCCTGCCACTCCTTGTCGCCCTCCAGGGCCTTCAGAGCGGAGCCGCGGATGATCGGGGTGTCGTCACCCGGGAACTCGTAGCTGTCGAGCAGCTCGCGAACTTCCATCTCGACGAGCTCGATGAGCTCCTCGTCGTCGACCATGTCGCACTTGTTCAGGAAGACCACGATGTAGGGCACGCCCACCTGACGGGCGAGCAGGATGTGCTCGCGGGTCTGGGCCATGGGGCCGTCGGTAGCAGCGATAACCAGGATGGCGCCGTCCATCTGGGCCGCACCGGTGATCATGTTCTTCACGTAGTCGGCGTGACCGGGGCAGTCGACGTGAGCGTAGTGACGGGTATCGGTCTCGTACTCGATGTGAGCGATGGAGATGGTGATGCCGCGCTCGCGCTCCTCGGGGGCCTTGTCGATCATGTCGAAGGCAGTGAAGTCAGCGTGCGCCGTGCCGTGGGAGCCGTCGTTCTCGGACAGAGTCTTGGAGATGGCGGCCGTCAGCGTCGTCTTACCGTGGTCGACGTGACCGATGGTGCCGATGTTAACATGCGGCTTCGAGCGCTCGAACTTCTCCTTAGCCATGTTTCATCCTCCTTCAAGGGTGATTGCGAAACGAATTGCAACAAAATAAACGCGCCCAGAAAGGACGCGGTAAATCTAAATGGTAGCGGTGACTGGATTTGAACCAGTGACGCCACGGGTATGAACCGTGTGCTCTGACCAACTGAGCTACACCGCCAAGTGGAGCCTGCGACCGGACTTGAACCGGTGACCTCTTCGTTACCAACGAAGTGCTCTACCGACTGAGCTACACAGGCAGAAATGGTGGGCGCGCTAGGATTCGAACCTAGGTAGGCATAACCAACGGGTTTACAGCCCGTCCCCTTTAACCACTCGGGCACACGCCCATTTCGGCGCTTAATTCATGTGTACTTTTCAAGCTGCCACCCGTCTTTCGCGTTGTTCCGCGAAAAGCGAGCGAACGGAATAATACGCTACGGCAACAAGCGTGTCAACCATTTACACGCCCCCGGGCGTGTCTCCACGATTCCTCCCCAACCTCGAACGAGGAACCCGGCGACCGTCTTTTCTTCTTACTATATAAAGAGACACTTGGACACCATATGTTGGATGAGAAAGCGCACATCTCCCCCAAGGTATGGAAACCCTCCTTCACTCATGATTTTTTTCGGCCGCGAACGGCGCGAATTCCCGCGCGGATGGGCTGAGGTCGGCTTGTGAATCCCTTCTGTGGGGGTCGTGAAGAGGCGGCATCCGTGCTATGATACGAAGCTAGTTTGCCCCAACGCACCAGATGCTCAACCAGGAGGATACTTTTATATGAGTGAGCATACACGTCCCTTCAGCAGACGCGCCTTCGTCGGCACGGCGGCCGCTTTCGGCATCTCGCTGTGCCTGCCCCCGCTCATGCCCGCCAAGGCTCACGCCGTCACGGCCGCCGAGAAGCAGGCCGAGGCCAACGCGGCACTTGAGAAGCTCAACGCCATGCAGGAGAAGCTCGACCGCGCCGAGGTCTCCCTCTATGCGGCTGAAACCGAGCGCGACGATGCCCAGGCCCGCATGGACGAGGCTCAGGGTCGCATCGATTCCGCTTCCTCGCGCATCAGCGAGCTGCAGGACAAGCTCGGCAACCGCGCCCGCTCCATGTACCGTTCCGGCTCGTCTACGTTCCTCGATCTTCTTCTGGGAGCCACCACGTTCCAGGCCTTCGCCTCGAACTGGGATCTCCTGAACGATATGAACCAGAACGACGCCGACATGGTGGAGGAAACCAAGGCCCTGCGCTCCGAGGTGGAATCTGAGAAGGCCGTCTACGAGGAGCAGCGCAACGTCGCCGCCCAGAAGGCCGAGGAGGCCGAGGCCGTCAAGAAGGAGGCCGAGAGCCTCGTCTCCCAGATGGAGGAAACCTACAACTCCCTGTCCGAGGAGGCGGCTCAGCTTCTCGCCGAGGAAGAGGCCGCCCGCGAGGCTGCGGCTTTGGCTGCCGCCCAGGCGGCCGAGGAAGAGGCCCGTCGCCAGGCCGAGGAGGAAGAGCGCCGTCAGCAGAGCAATTCCGGCGGCAACTCCGGTGGAAACTCGGGCGGCGGCTCCGGCTCCGGCGGCAATTCCGGCGGCAGCTCGAGCGGCGGCTCCAGTTCCGGCGGCGGCTCGTCGAACAACTCGAAGCCCCAGACCGTCGGCGGCACGGCCGTCGACCGCGCTTACGGCGAGCTGGGCAAGCCCTATTCCTGGGGCGCCGTGGGACCGGATTCCTACGATTGCTCCGGCCTGGTGAGCTACTGCCTGCTCGGCCGTCACAGCCGCCTGGGCACCGCCGCCAGCTTCATGGGCTACACGCGCGTCTCCAACCCCAAGCCGGGCGACATCTGCTGCAACGACCACCATTGCGGCATCTACATCGGCGACGGCCAGATGATCCACGCGCCGCGCACCGGCGACGTCGTGAAGATCTCCGCCGTGCACTCCGGCATGATTTATACCCGCTATTAGAGCGTATCTGCCAGCTAGCGAAGGGGCTCCCGTTGGGAGCCCCTTTTTTCGCTCGCGTTCCTGCTCTTTAGGCCCTCTCGTGAAAGAGACTCACGTAGTCGACGATAGCGTCATGCAGGGCATTCAGACCCTCCTCGTCTTCCACCCATTGGTGGGTAAGCGGGGCTTCCGGCAGCGTGAACTTGCAGCTCTCCAGAGCCTGGTACACCTCGTTGGGGCCCATGGGCGCCCAACCGTAGCTGCCGAAGGGAATGCCCACGCGCCCGGCCGGCGCCAAGCCCCGCATGTAGCAGAGAAACGACGCCACCGTGGGCATCATAGTCTTGTTGAGCGTCGGCGAGCCTACAGCGATGTAGCGCGCGTTCAGCACTTCGGCCATGATGTCGGAAATGTGGTTCACCTTCAGGTCGAGCAGGCGCGCGGGGATGCCCATCTCGATGAAGGCCTCGGTGATCTCCGTGGCCATGGCCTCGGTGGTATGCCACATGGAGTCGTAGACCACGAGCGCGTACTCCTCGGGAATGCCGCTGCTCCACTTCTCATACATCGCCAGAATCTCCGGCACATGGCTGCGCCAGATGATGCCGTGGGCCGGGGCGATCATATCGAAGGAAAGGCCGGAGAGCGCCTTCAGGGCCGCTTCCACATTCTTACCGTAGGGCATGACGATGTTGGCGTAGTACTTCTGGGCCTGGACGAGCACCTCGGGCAGGCCCACCTCGTCGTCGAAGCGCTTCGAGGAGGCGTAATGTTGGCCGAAGGCGTCGTTGGAGAACAGGATGCCATCTAACTCGTCGTAGGTGACCATGGAGTCGGGCCAGTGCACCATGGGCGTCTGCACGAAGGCGAGCGTGCGTTTGCCGATATCGAGGGTGTCGCCGGTCTTCACGCCCACGAGGTTAAGACCGTCCCCGTAATGAGCGCGAAGTCCCTGGATGCCCTTGGGCGCACCGGTGACGATAGTGGCTTTTGGAGCGATTTCGGCCAAAGCCGGAAGGCCTCCGGAATGATCCATCTCCACATGGTTGGACACAATATAGTCGATGGAGGCCGGATCCACGATGGTGCCGATGCGTTCGATGAGCTCGCCGGTGAAGGGCTTCTTGCAGGTGTCGATGAGCGTGATCTTCTCGTCGAGGATGAGGTAGGCGTTGTAGGTGCTTCCGCGCTCGGTGGTGTAGCCGTGGAAGTTGCGCTCGTTCCAATCGATGCCGCCCACCCAGAACACGTCCGGCTTGATCTCGATGGCCTTCAACATATCGCTCTCCTTGTCTCACGGTTGACGTTCGCATCGTAGCCCGAAACAGCAACGGAGCACCCCGCTTCGGAGTGCTCCGTTGAGAAAACGTATCGTTGCCGCGCAGCGCTACACGTCAAGCTCCATGTAGGTGTCGAAGTCGTCGGTGACTTCCTTGCTCGGCTCCTTCGTGAGCTTGGAGACCACCACGATCACGAGCAGCGCCAGCAAAAAGCCGGGAAGCAGCTCGTAGACGGCGAACCAGCCACCGAGCGGGGCAATGAGGTTCTTCCACACCACCACGGTGACGGCACCGGTCAGCATGCCGGCGATGGCGCCAGGCAGCGTGGTGCGGCGCCAGTACAGCGAGCACA
Source organism: Adlercreutzia rubneri (assembly GCF_009755265.1). Classification (NCBI taxonomy): domain Bacteria; kingdom Bacillati; phylum Actinomycetota; class Coriobacteriia; order Eggerthellales; family Eggerthellaceae; genus Adlercreutzia; species Adlercreutzia rubneri. Next base: position 58,570 of record NZ_WPOO01000005.1, read on the forward strand.
GCATGAGCGGGCCGAACGACGCGCCGAAGCCGGCCCAGGCGTAGGACACGATGTCGAAGATGGAGGAGTTCTGGTCCATGGCCAGGAAGATGCCCAGAAGCAGGATGGCCGTGAGCGTGATGCGGGCCACGATCATGACCTGGTTGTCGGTGGCATCGCGCTTGATGAGGCCCTTGAAGATATTGGTGGCCACGGCACTGCCGGAGATGAGCAGGTAGCTGGAAGAGGAGCTCATAGCCGCCGCGAAGATACCCGAGACCACGAGCCCGCAGAAGAAGCTCGGCAGCAGCATCTTCGACAGCACGATGAACACCGACTCGGCCGCCGACTGGGTGAGGAACTCGGTCGGGATGACCGCGCGGCCGATAAGGCCGATGCACACCGCCGAGGACAGGGACACCACGAGCCAGATCATGGCGATGATACGCGACTTTTTGATCTCGTCGGAGTGGCGGATGGACATGAAGCGGATGAGCACCTGGGGCATGCCGAAGTAACCGAGGCCCCAGGCCAGGCCGCTCACGATGGTGATGATGCCGTAGGTGCCGGCCGGGCCGAACATAGGCTCGTTGCCCTCGATGAGCTGGTTGCCCGCCTCGTCGAGCAAAGGCGTGGCGATTTCGGTGCCGGAGAGGAAGCCGGGGATGTTCTGCAGGAAGGCGACGGTGTTTTCCACGCCGCCGGCCGCCGTGACAGAGCCGATGAACACGGTGGCCAGCGCGAAGAACATGAGCATGCCCTGAATGAGGTCGGTGGTGCACACCGAGAGGTAGCCGCCCATGAAGGTATAGAGGAACACGATGATGGCGCCGATGACCATCATGACGCCGTAGTCCCAGCCAAACAGCGTGGCGAACAGCTTGCCCACGGTGACGAAGCAGGACGCGGTGTAGATGGTGAAGAACAGAAGGATGATGACCGCGGCGATGGTCATGAGGATGTGCTTCGTGTCATGGAAGCGATTGGAGAAGAAGTCGGGCACCGTGATGGCGTTGCCGGCCTTCTCGGAGTACTTGCGCAGGCGCTTGGCCACGAACTTCCAGTTCAGATAGGTGCCGATGGCCAGGCCGATGGCCGTCCACATGGCATCCGACGCGCCGGTGAAGTAGGCCACGCCGGGCAGGCCCATGAGAAGCCACCCCGACATATCCGACGCTTCGGCCGACAGAGCCGTGAGCCACGGTCCCAGGCCGCGGCCGCCGAGGAAGTACTCCTCGGACGACGAGTTGGAGCGCTTGGCGTACACAAAGCCGATGACCACTACTACGACGAAGTAGAGCAGCATGGCGAGTACGACTTGCATATCGCTTTCGATCATGTTTCCCCTTCCGCGAGAATCCTTGCAACACGTTTGGAACTCCCAGGGTCGGTTTCGGCAAGAGGCGCCAGCGGGCCAGCCCCCAACGCCGCCCTGCCGAAACCGACACCGTATGGCCAGCCATTCTTGCGAAGCGCCATATTCCGTGTCGTTTCATTGACCTTTGGGATTATACTTTACCGTGATGGAGTGACACTCCGTATCTTATGCAGACGAGCAGTTTTACGGCGAAAGGACGGAATATGCCGCGCTATGCAGAGATGTCCAAGGCGGAATTGGAGGCCGAGCTCGCCGAGGTGCGCGCCCGCTACGGCGAGATGGCGGCCCGGGGCCTCAAGCTGAACATGGCCCGCGGCAAGCCCTCGGCCGCACAGCTGGAGCTGTCCCTGCCTATGCTGGACGTGCTGGACTCCGAAGCCGACCTTGCCGCCGAGGACGGCACCGACTGCCGCAACTACGGCGTGCTCGACGGCATCCCCGAGGCGAAGCGGCTCATGGCGGCGCTTCTGGACGATGAGCCAGAGAACGTCATCGTGCTCGGCAATGCGAGCCTCACGGCCATGTACGACGCCATGGTGCGCTACCTGGTGTTCGGGGCCCTGGGAAGTACGCCCTGGGGGCGCTTGCCCGAGGTGAAATGGCTCTGCCCCGTCCCCGGCTACGACCGTCACTTCTCTATTTGCGAAGATCTCGGCATCGAGATGATTCCCGTCCCCCTTTGCGAGGACGGCCCCGATATGGAAGAAGTGGAGCGCCTCGTCGTCGCCGACGACGCAATCAAGGGCATCTGGTGCGTGCCGAAGTACTCGAACCCCTCCGGCATCACCTACTCCGATGAGACGGTGCGCCGCCTCGCCGCCATGGAGTGCGCCGCCGACGATTTCCGCATCTTCTGGGACAACGCCTACGCCGTGCACCATTTCTCCGGCGATCCAGCCGAGCAGGACATCGTGCTCGATATCGCCGAAGCCTGCCGCGAGGCGGGCAACCCCGATCGCTATCTGAAGTTCGGCTCCACGTCGAAGATCACCTTCCCCGGCGCGGGCGTGGCCGCTTTGGCCGCAAGCCCCGCCAACATAGCCGAGATCAAGCGGCACTTGGGCGTTCAGGCCATCGGCCACGACAAGCTCAACCAGTTGCGTCACGCCCGCTTCCTGGAAGAGGGCGCGCGCCTGCCCGAGCATATGGCCGCTCACGGCGCGCTCATGGGCCCGAAGTTCGAGCTCGTCGAAAAGAAACTGGCCGAGGAGCTTGCCGAGGCCGGCATCGCCACATGGACCAATCCGCGCGGCGGCTACTTCGTGAGCTTCGAGGGGCCCGCTGGCACGGCGCGCCGCATCGTGGAGCTGGCGAAGAACGCTGGTGTTACCATGACGGATGCCGGCGCCACCTGGCCCTACGGCGACGATCCGGCCGATTCCAACATCCGTATCGCACCCTCGCTGCCGCCCTTGGAAGAGCTTGACGCCGCCATGGATGTCTTCACCTGCTGCGTGAAACTGGCCGCCCTGGAACAGCTCGTCGAGGAATAAGGCTTTCGGCCCCGAACGGGCTCGCGATGCGGCTCTCTGGCGGGGGCGCGCCCCGCGCGCAGGTTGCGCAGCGAACGGAACAGGACTAAATGTCCTGTTCCGCCGAGCGAGCCATTGCTTGAGCACGGGGTGTGCCCCCGCCAGAGAGCTGCATCGTCCCGCCGTAAGGAAAAGTTACGCCCTCCTTACGCTTTCGTCAGCATTTGCTATGGGAAGCGTAATGGAGGGCTTTCCTATCATTTCTCCTGAACGCAGACGAGCAAAGGTCAGGAGATGAGCCCTATGGAGAATATCGACGCCCCCGATGTATTGCCGGTGATCCTCGGCGGAGACATCGGCGCCTACAGCCTCGCCCGGGCCTTCCACGAGGCTTACGGCATCGTGCCCTTGGTGTTTTCCCAGGCCGACTGCCACATGTGCGGCGACTCCTCCATCCTTGTGAACCGCGTGGTGCCGCATTTGGAACGGCCGGCGGTGCTCCTCTCCACCTTGGCCAACACTGCCGAGTGCTTCAGCGACCGCCCGCTGCTTCTGCTCGGCTGCGGCGATTGGTACGTGCGGCTCATCGTTGAGAACCGTGCCGTGCTGGAGAAGTCCTTCATCATCCCCTACATTGGCGAAGATCTGCTGAACCGGCTCACCGAGAAGGATCGCTTCTACGAACTGTGCGCGGAAGTCGGCGTGCCCGCGCCGCGCACCGTGGTGTTCGATGCCCGCACGGGCGGCGACGACCCGGCCGCCCTCGCGCTTCCCTTCTCCTTCCCCGTGGTGGCCAAGCCCGCTTCCTCGGCGGCCTACCACTACGCCGATTTCCCCGGGAAGCAGAAGGTGTTCTTCCTGCGCGACGCGACGGAGCTTCGGGCGACGCTTGCGGCCGTGCAGAGCAGCCGCTACGAGGGGAAGTTCCTCATCCAGGAGATGATCCCCGGCGACGACACGAGCATGCGCATCCTCACTACCTACTCTGACCAGAACGGAAAGGTGCGCTTCGCCTCTTTCGGACAGACGCTTTTGGAAGATATGCGGCCCATGGGCGTGGGCAACCCGCTCGCCATCGTGAGCCGCACCGACGAGACGATCGTGGCCGAGGCCGCGCGCTTTCTGGAGGCCGTGAGCTACACCGGGTTCGCGAACTTCGACATCAAGGTGGACCCGCGCGACGACAGCCATCGCTTCCTCGAGATAAACACGCGTCTGGGCCGCAGCAACTACTATGTGACCGCCGCCGGCGACAACGTGGCCCGCTGGCTCATGGACGACCTCGTGTTGGGCCGACCCCTGCCCGAAGGGCTCACGATAGCCCGGGGCGAGTCGCTCTACACCGTGGCGCCCAAGGCCATCCTGCTCGACTACATCCGCGACGACGCCCTGCGTCAGGAGGTGCGGGGGCTGTACGCGCTGGGCCGCGATGCCGACCCGCTGGACTACCCGGCCGAGAAGAGCCTGCGTCGGCGCCTGTATCCGCTCGTTTTCGCGTTCCGCCAATGGAAGACCTGCCGGGCCGCCATGGCAGATAAGCGGGCCCGGGAGAAAGCAGTGGAAGATTTGGAAGGTGCCGGGGCCATAGTCGATCGCCGTACGAAGGGGACTGTCTCCGGCAAAGACGACGAGTGCGTTGCCTGCGTCTCGCCGGAGCTCCCGTTGGCAGACAGGCTGGCGGCCCGCGCGAAAGCAGCATCATGAGCGGGCTCTTGGTAGGCGTGCTCGGAGGCACCGGACCTGCGGCCACGGCCTACTTCCTGCAGCGGCTCGTCGAGCGCACCGAGGCCCGCTGCGACCAGGACCACGTGCGCACCCTTGCCTTCAACGACACGGCCATCCCCGATCGCACGGCATTCCTGCTGGGGCGAAGCGACCGCTCTCCCCTCGCAGCGCTTATCGAGGACGGTCAGCTTCTGGAAGCCTGCGGCTGCGATCTTCTGGCGCTGCCCTGCAACACGGCCCACGGCTTCTTCGACGAACTGCAGGGCGCCTTGGGCATCCCCGTCGTCCACATGGTGCGCGAGACTGCCGCCGCCGCATCCGCTGTGGGCTTGGCGCGCATCGGCGTGCTGGCCACAAGCGGCACCGTGGCCGCCGATCTGTACGGGCACGAGGCCGCACGACTCGGCGTGGACTGTCTTTACCCGGATAGCGCCACGCAAGCGCGGGCGAACCGCATCATCTTTGACGAAGTGAAGGCGGGGCGATTCGTAGAGCCAGCGGCTCTCGAGGCGCTGGCGGCCCCGCTGCGCGCAGCGGGCTGCGACGGCGTCGTGCTCGGCTGCACCGAGCTGTCCTTGGCTTTCGGCGGCGTGACGCGGGCGGCAGGACTTCCCGTGGTAGACGCCCTGGACGTACTAGCCGACTGCGTCATCATGCGTGCCGGGCGGCCGCCGAAAACCTCGAAAAACTTGTCACTTCGAAACTAGCCTTTTGACCTGAGATTTCCTTCGATATCACCAGGTCAGAAGCTTGGCAAGTTTTCCACGTTTTTCGGCACGAGCTTTCAGGAAGGATCCCTTATGTGCGGCTTTGTCGGCTTTATCGACGAGAACGACCAGACTTACGACCACCGCGCCACCATCGTCGCTATGGCCAATGCCATCGCCCATCGCGGGCCCGATTCGGAAGGGTATTTCAGCGACGGCCGCGCCGCCTTGGGCTTCCGGCGCCTGGCCATCATCGATCTGGCCGGTGCGAACCAGCCCCTCTATAACGAGAATCGCTCGCTCGTGCTCGTCTTCAACGGCGAAATCTACAACTACCAGGAACTACGCCGGCAGCTGATCGCCGCAGGTCACACCTTCTCCACCCAGGGCGATGCGGAAGTGATACTCCACGGGTTCGAGCAGTGGGGAGAAGGGGTGCTCGACCGCTTGCGCGGCATGTTCGCGTTCGCTCTGTATCGCCCAGCCGCAGGAGAGCTTTTCTGCGCGCGCGACGCCTTCGGCATCAAGCCCCTCTACTATGCCGTGGAAGGCGAGCGCATCCTGTTCGGCTCCGAGATCAAGGGGCTGATCACGCATCCGCGCGCGCACCGGAGCCTGAACGAGCGGCGACTCGCCCATTGGCTGTGCATGGAGTACCTGCCCGACGAGGAGACCCTGTTCGAAGGCGTCCGCAAGTTGCCCGCCGGCCATTGGCTGCGATGGCGCGACGGCCGCGCCGAATGCGGCCGATGGTTCGCCCCGCGCTTCGTCCCCGATGCGAGCCGCAGTCTGGAGGAGAGCGCCGAGGCCATCGAGGCTACCTTGCGGGAGTCGGTGGCGGCCCATGCCATCGCCGACGTAGATGTGGGCTGTTTCCTCTCGGCCGGGGTGGATTCCAGCCTCGTGGCCCGGGAGGCCGCCCGCATCATGGAGGCGCGCACGTTCACCATCGGCTGGGGCGAGGGGCGCTTTTCGGAATTGGAGGCCGCTGCAACCTTCGCCCGGGCCACCGGGTTGCCGAACGAGGGGTGCATTCTCGGCGCCGAGCAGTTCTTCGCCTCGGTGCCCGCCGTGCAGTACGCCATGGACGAGCCTCTGCCGAACCCCTCGGCGGTGCCGCTGTACCACCTGTGCGCCATGGCCGCCGAGTCAGTGAAGGTGGTGCTGTCGGGCGAAGGGGCCGACGAGCTGTTCGGCGGCTATCCCTACTACCAGGAGTGCCTCGCCTTTGCGCCTTACATGGCCGTGCCCGTACCCATGCGCCGGGCCGCGAGCGCCGCCGCGCGGCACCTGCCCGAGGGCACCCACGGGCGGCGCTTCCTTTTGCGCGGGGCCCATGGGCTACCCGAGCGCTATATCCGATTGGAGTACAATTTCGCCTGGGCCGAAGCGCTGGGGCTCTTGGCGCCGGAGGTGGGCGCCCGATGCGCGGCGGCCCCGGCACCCTGGGAGCTCACAGCGCCCCTGTTCGCGGAAATCGTAGGCAGCGGGAAAGCGTGTGGGGATGCGCCCGACGAGGTCACGGCCATGCAGACCGCCGACATTCTCACCTGGCTTCAGCAGGACATCCTCCTGAAGGCGGACAAGATGTCCATGGCGTCGTCGCTGGAGCTGCGCGTTCCCTTCCTCGACCGCGAGGTGTTCGCCCTGGCGAGCACGCTTCCCGCCGCCCAGCGCGTCGGCCGCCACGAGACGAAAATCGCCCTGCGCGCCGCCGCGGCCCGCATGCTGCCGCAAGCCACGGCCGCCATGCCCAAGCAGGGCTTCATCACCCCGCTCGCCCAGTGGCTGAGGGAAGAGCCGTGGAACGCCCAGGTCCGCGAGGTGCTGAACAGCGAGCGCGCCCGTCGCCTCTTCCACACCGAACGTTTGAATGCCCTGCTCGACGAGCACCAGCGCAGCGCTTGCTCCCACATGAAGAAGATCTGGTCAGCCTACTGCTTCCTCATCTGGCACGAGCAGTACTTCGGCTGAATGCCTCCCACGCTTCAAGGGCGGACCAAGGTCCGCCCCTACGGATAGAAGGCTCGCGCAACGCAGAACAACCTATCGCAACACCCCGTAGGGGCAGACCTTGGTCTGCCCTCCCGACCGCGGGAGACAGCCGGTTTCGAACGTTCTATTTTCCGCTCTTCAGACTGTCCGGAGCGCGGTCGAGGCCGGCGTCGGCGAAGCCCTCGGAATAGGCGCTCGGAATGACCACCGTGCCGCCGGAGTTCTTCACCGACTCGTACAGCAGGTGCATGGTACGCAGCCGCACCGCCAACTCGTTCTCGTCGTACACATTGGCGGCGTCCACCAGCATCGAGGAGATGTCCTTCTCAACCTCGGCCAACACCATGCGGGCGTTCTTCTCGCGCTCGGCCTGGGCCTCGGCGGACATGGCCTCCTGCAGCTCCTGCGGGATAACGATGTCGCGAATCTCCACGGACATGACGGTGATGCCCCACACGCTCGTGCGCTCTTCGATGACCTCCTGCAGCTCCTGGTCGAGCTGGTTGCGGCGGATAGCCACCTCCGACACGCTCGCTCGTCCGATGGCATCGCGCAGGGCCGTCTGGGCCGCCAGCGACACGGAGTTGTAGTAGTTCTCCACCTCCAGGCACGCCTTCTTCGCGTCCCACACCATCCAGAACAGCACGGCGTCCACATTGATGGGCACAAGATCGCTCGTCAAGGTCTCCTCGGCGCCGAAGCCGGTGACCATGATGCGCTGATCGGCCTTGAGCGCCGTCTGTTCAATGAAGGGAATGGTGAAATACAACCCAGGCCCCGCCATGCGGTCGAACTTGCCGAAGCGGAAGATGACCACCTTCTCCCACTGCATGGCGATGTGCACGCACATGGTGGCAGCCCAGGCCACTACCAGCGCGCCCAAAAGCCACCAGACGTTGAATTCCCCCATCAGCGCGAACCCGCCCACGAACACGCAGGAGAACACCACCACAGCGATGAAGGCCGAGAAAATAAGCGGCCCGTTTTGGGAGGTGCGACGGTCGACGTTAGAATTGTATTTCTCGATGCCGGCGGCGCGACGGGTGCGGCCCTCGCGCTCGGTCTTCGCAGTGCGGTTTAGCATGGAACTCTCCCCTCTTCGAGGATCAGGACTTTTCGTCCTTCAAACGGTGGGCCACGTCCATCATGCGCAGGGTGACCTCGTCTATGGTCATTCCCAGGGCCAGACAGCGCCGGATGCAGCCCTCGATCTCGGTGTCGGCGATGGAACGCACGTCATCGGCCTTCCCGCCGATGTCGCGCACGAACACGCCCCGGCCGCGCACGGACTCGACGTAGCCGTCGCTTTCCAAATTGACGTACACCTTGCTCACGGTGTTGTAGTTGATGGCGGCCTCGGCGGCCAGGGTGCGCACGCTGGGCAGCTGGTCGCCCGGCTGGTAGTGGCCCGTCTTGATGAGATACACGAACCGGTTGCGCAGCTGCACCCAAACGGGTAGTCCGCTTGATTCGTCTATCTCGAACAGGGCCATGGGCTCTCCTGTGCCTTCCTGCTTGCGCGCCCATCGGGCGCGTCGGTTTCACATCGGCTCGCATTGTATCACCCGAGCCAGTGACTTCCGGCCAGCACCAGGCAGAACCGTAGAATCAGTCCTCCGAAGAGGCAGAGCACCTCGGATGCGGCCACGGGCGCGACACGGCCCGTGAAGGGGCGCAGCGTTTCAGCGGCGAAGGGAACGATGATGCCGCCCAGTACGAACCCCGCGAAGAACCAGGGGGCTTGGCCATCGGGCGAAACAAGCTGCGCGAGGCCCGGACCGGCGAATGGGTTTATCGCGGCCAGGGCGAGAAAGACGACAAGCGCCAGAAACTCGAGTCCCAGGACCACCAGATGCGCCCGGTGCAAGCCGCCTATCCAGCCGGACAAAAGTGCCCAATCGCGCACAAAAGGCGCCGCGAGAAGCACTGCAGCCATTCCCGAAGAGAGCGACGAGAGCGCGAACAAAGCCGGGAGCGCCCCATTGCTCCAAAGGGGCACGGCTTCCATCCACGCCAGGTACAGGCCGGTATATACCATCAGCACCGTCGCCAGCACCGCACAAAGCGCTTCCAACCCCTTGCGCGCCCATGAGGGCGCAGGCCAGCCGAGAGCATGAACCGCTGCCAAGCAGCCTGAGGCGAGCAGTGCCGCCAACAGCACGAACGAGCCCGCCGACAGCAGCGATGCCGTCGGGCGCAGGAACAACAGGAAGAAGCGGTGGGGGCTACCAAGATCAAGAAGCAGGCAGAATGCCGAAAGAGCCAGAAGCCCGAAACTAGCGAGGTAAAGCTTCCCCGCCAGATCCCAGAAGGCGCGGCTCTGCTGGAAGGTGCGCGTTTCCGTGCGATGGAACAGCAGCGACCATACAGCCGTCACGAACAGCGCGGCAGCCCCGCATCCGCCTAGAAACAGGTACAGCACCACGAACGTCCCCAACATACGCGCCTCCCCTCAAAGGCACCGACGCTACTTCCTCCGCTTGAACGCGCTGGCCTTTCCGTCGAAGCGAATGCCGAAACGCTCGGCATAACAGGCAATCAGGCCGAAAACGAACGCTCCGACACCACGGTAGTAATCGGTGCGCGCGTATTTCTCGACAGCATAGCGCCACGGAGCCAGCCAGGGAAGGACATGCTCGGTCAGGAACGCGTCCTGCTCGTCAGCGAGTGCAGCGCCCTGCTGCATATCGCCGGCCTCGACGGCCTCGCGCTCCTCGGCCATCAGGCGCGAGAGAAAGCCCAGCATGAGGCCTAGATGGTCATCAGGCTCGCGGTGCAGTCGCTCAATCTCAAGGCCATGGCGGCGATAGGCCTCGCGCACGGCGATGACGTTCTTACCGAACATATGGCTGTTGGGCTCCACGTAGAACGACTCTAAGCACGACGCCTCGGGCGTGCCCAGGCCGACAAACAGGCGCAGCCATTCGCGGCGCAATTCAGCCACGGCTTCGGCGAATGCGGGGCTTTCCACGAGACGCGCGGCCGCTTCGTCGGCGCTTGCCTCCTCGGGCACCTCGGATGCGTTCAGGGCGACTGCACACCACCCGTCAAGAAGATGCAGGCCCTGCCGCTCATCGTCGTTACCTTCGCCAAAGGGAGCGCTCGCGAACTGACGGCTTGCGACCTGCTCGGCCACCGGCGCGATCTCCGGCTCAAGGTACAGCAACTGCGAGGCGACAGCAAAGCAGACCTCGGCCGCAGCCAGCGTATCGGAATCAAAAGGAGTGTTCATGGGGCACCTCGGAAAAAAGAAAGGGCGGGGCACCGGGCAAATCGGGAGGGAGGGGGGTGAATCTGTCCGGTGCCCGCCTTAACGTGGGATTATACAGGGTTGGAAAGCATTCTTCTCGGTATTGGAAAGGTTCATGAAAGGGGCACAGATCCTGCCGCAACGGTTACTGCTTCGCGCAGCGATCTGCGCCCCTCGCAGTCCTCTCGCACCGAGCGAGTATCTTCCCGGAAACCGCTACAGCTCTTCCTCGAGATTGACCACTGAGCCAGTGCCCGATCCCGACTTCTGAGCGTCGCGATGAGGCGTCAGGATCAGGTTGGGGCCCGTGGTGTCGGCAGGCAGCGGCTCCACCTCAACATCTCCCTCGCCGTACTTCTCGATCATCTCCTCGCGAGTGCCGAAGTCCAGCGCGCGCATGGGACAGCCGGTTACGCAGATAGGCTTGCCGCCCGCGGCCACTTCGCCGCGGCACATGTCGCATTTCAACATGTAGCCCTCTTCCTCGCCGTAGGTCGGCGCGCCATAGGGGCAAGCGGTCTCGCAGGTCTTGCAGCCGATGCACACGTCGTGATCGGTCCAAACGATGCCGGTCTCCTCGTCCTTCTGCATGGCACCGGTGGGGCAGTTCGCCACGCAGGCCGGGCTCGAGCAGTGGTTGCAGGCCAGAGACACAAAATAACCGAACACACCGTCGGGTACATAGTGGCCAGCTTCAGTGGGTTTCCATGAGCCACCTTGGTAGTTGTACACCTTGCGGTAGAGGTTGCTCACTGGCAACTTATACGTTTCCTTGCATGCAACCTGGCACGTCTTACAACCAGTGCACTTGCCACCATCCAAATGAAATGCGTATTGAGTCATGATGCGCCCCCTATTCCTCAATGCCTACAGGCATAACTATAGGCATGTCCTTGTCGGGCTTAAGTGTCAGCGGCCCATCGTATTTCTCCACCTGCACGAGCGTGCCCGTCCACGACTGGGAGGCTTGCCCCGACGCCTTCGGCGCCTGAAGAATATTCGGATCGCCACCCAAATCGATGCCCGTCTCCTCGTCGATGCGAATCCAGGCGCCGTCCTGCAGCGCCACGGCACCGGGCACAATGGTGGGCAGCACCTTGGCCGGGCGCAGCACTTTGCCGTAGGGGCTCGTCATCAACACTGTGTCCCCACTCTTGATGCCCCGGGCCTCGGCATCCACGGTACTCATGAAGCACTCTTGGGGGAATGCCTCGCGCAGCGAGACAACGTTGTCGTTCACCGTATGGGAGCGACGCAGGGAGTGCGGCGTCCACAGCAGCAGCGGATAGGCGTCGGTCTGAGTACCAGCACCCTGCTCGGGGTCGCCGATCTGCCACTTCGCGATGGGCGGAATGGCGGAATAGCCCAGCGAACTTACAACTGCCGAGAGCGTCGCGCTGTAAATCTCGAACTTGCCCGATGCCGTGGCAGCGGGATTGGCTACCGGATCAGCGATGAATGCCTCGAACGGCCGATAGGTGAGCGCGTCCCCCTTGGATCGCTGGGTCTTATAGCAGCCCTTTTCCTTGAACTCGGCGATGGTGATGCTGCCTTGTTGCGGTTCGCCCTCCACGCCCAGGGCGTTAATGTCTTCCTGGGTGATGGTGAACAGCGGCTCGTATGCTGCCGTTGCCTGGTCGGTCATCTTGATGGCGCCGGCGAAGGAATAGTAGGTGCGCTCGGCGTCGGTCATGGTGTTTACGGCCTTCGGATCGAGGCCGAGGCGGCTCGCCAGCTCTTCGGCGATCTCGGTCTCAGGGCGCGCCTCGTACAGCGGCTCCATAATGCGGTCGGCCCAGTACACCGTCTCGGCATTCACGCTCCAGGCTATGTTGCCCTTCTCCCACCACGTTGCCACGGGCAGCACAATGTCGCAGTATTGGCGCGAGGCATCGAAGAAGGGCGCGGCGCCCCACACGAAATCGACTTTGCGGAAGACCTTGATGCCGGCATTCGCGTTGGGCAGCGAGTTCAGACTGTTCTCGTAGCCGCCCGTGTAGATGACGTGGATGTCAAGGGGCTTCTTGCCGCCGGGCCAGGTGTCGCGTCCGTAGGCCCCGTCGAGAATGGACTGCCAGCACTCGGTGTAGTCCACCTTTTCCCAGGAGTCTTTGTCGGTAATTTCAGCCCAATTGGGCACAAGCACGATGACCGGGGGAGCCAGCGGGTTGACAGGGTTCTTGCCGGCACCGTTGGAGGCATCCCCCGCGAAGCAGTAGGGTGTAGTGGAATAGCCGTGCTCGTGCATACCGAGCCATCCCACATAGTTGCCCGGGGTTCCCACGCCGTGCATGAAGGCCAAGGTGTAGAAAGCCTGACCGAACATCTCGCCAGCGGGAATCTTGGTGGTGGACTGACCAGCGAAGAAATCGACCTTCTCGGTTTTAGCGATCTCCTCGGCGAGACGGCGCGTAGTGGCCGCAGGTACACCGCAGATAGCCTCGGCCCATTCCGGCGTCTTCGGCTCACCGTCGTAGGTGCCCAGCAGGTAGTCCTTGAAGTTCTCCTTGGGGTCCGCCCCCTCGGGCATATGCTCGGCATCGAACCCCACGCAGTAGGTGTCCAGAAACTCCTGGTTTTGCAGGTTGTTCTCCACCTGGTGGTACATCATACCGAGGCAGAACGCCGTATCGGTACCGGGCAGAATGGGCACCCACTCATCGGCGATGGCGGCAGCCGTCTGGTTGAGCCACGGGTCGATGATGACAAGCCTGCCGCCCTGTTCCTTGGCGTAATTCAGTTGAAGCGATGTGTTGCCGGCCTTGTTCGCCGCCCAGTTGTTGCCGAAATGGAAGTGCAGCTGGCTTTCGGCGAGGCTCAAGGCATCAGGAGCCTCGAAGATGCTGCCAGTCATGAACAGCTCCACACAGGGCCACGAGCCCAGCGACACCGTGCCCAAGTCATGATGTACCGCGCCACCCTTGGCGTTCAGCAGGCACACAATGGGATCGAAGTATTCCTCGCCGATATCACTATAGGCGGCAGCGAGGATCGATTTCGGGCCCCAATTATCGTAGGCCTTCTGCATCTCCGCGGCAATATAGTCGAGCGCTTCGTCCCAACTGATGCGCTCCCACTCATCACGACCGCGCATCTCGCCATTGGGGGCGTCGGGGCTCCAACCCTTGCGCTTCATGGGATACTTGATGCGCGCCGGGGAGGTCATGTTGCTGATCTGGGCGCGGCCGCGCGGGCAGGCTCGGCGCTGGGGAACCTCAATGGAGTCTTCCTCCTCGTCGGTACGGATACGCAGTGGAACGCCGTCCTCCACGTACACCCGCAGAAGGCAGCGCGAGTGCTCGCAGCTGCAGTTGTTCATGCAGGCCCCCGTGAGCCACTGCCCGTTGCCCTTCTCGCCGGGATAACCGAAATCCTGGGTTGTGCCGCCCGTCTCCGAAAGCTCCTCTTCCTTTGCGGGAGCGCAGGAGGTAAGCCCTGCCAGCGCCGTGGCGCCCGCAGTGGCAGTGCCCCACTTGACGAAGCTGCGTCGAGTCAGTTCATTACTCATACATGACCCTCCTCTTCCGATCGCAGGGAAAGCTCCCTCGGCAAGGTCGTTTCCCCTCTTTTCTCCAGTACGACCCATGCATAGGTGCAACCGTCCTAAACTTGTATGACGGTTACAGCGCCCATACTATCATGCAAATCTAGGACAGTCAACTACTATTGATGCCCAATATTGCAAGTAATTACTCTCTCTCTTTCGCATCTTCTCTCTGCTGTAATAGTGTCCTATTGGTGTATTCTAGATTTCCAAGCGTATTTCTCAAGACTAAGACCGCTCAAACAATTCTCGTTGCCGGATAATTCCTCCTGTGGTACCTTATCGAGCAGAGGGAGATAGTCGTTGCAATCGGTCTATCTGAATTGAAGGAGTCATCATGCGATTTATCGTAGCCCTCGTTGTGTCCTTTGCCCTTGTCTGGGCCTGTGCGAAACCCTTGAAGAAGCACCCCGTCCCGTTCTATGTCTGCGCTGTGGCGCTCGTGGCCCTGTACTTCTGGGGCGTGTCCGCCGGCGTGCGCGGCGAGGCCTGGTCCTACTTCCAGCCGCTCATGCAGCGCTGCGCTTTGGCCTTCCTGTTGTTCACCGTGGTCATGTTCGTGGGCGTGCTCGGCGAGGGGAACCCGCTGCGCACCCACCTCATGCCCATCCGCCGGCAGCTGTCCATCCTCGCCTGCATCTTCGCCTGCGGGCACATCGCCTTCTACGGCGCCTCCTACCTGCCGCGCCTGGCGAGCGCCTTCTCCGGCAACTTGGCCTTCTCCCTGGGGCTCGCGGCGCTCATCACCGCGCTCATGGTGGTGCTGTGGGTCACCTCGGCCCAGCGCGTGAAGCACGCCATGAAGGCGGCCAGCTGGAAGCGCGTGCAGCGGCTCGCCTATCCCTTCTACGTGCTCACCTACGTGCATCTGGCGCTGCTGCTCATGCCCAGTGCTGTGGCCGGCAACGAGGTGGCCGTGCTTTCCATCGCCGTGTACTCGGTTGTCATGGGCGCCTATGTGGTCCTGCGCCTGCGCAAGGCCGCTGCCGACCGTCTGGCCGAACCAGCCGCCGCAGCCTCCGACCTCGACCTGGAAGCCGCCCCGGCGTAAACGCTTCAGAACGTCGTGGGCCTTCTAAAACGTCGGAGGAGCCAGATGCATGGAGCCGAAGGTGCCACTTGTTTGCTCGGCAATGCAGAACGCCATGTAAAGAGGCAGATACCATATGGGCTTACCCTCGCGCTCACGCCGCTCCACATTCGCCGAGGAGAGCACGCAGGCCTCCCCTATCTCGAAGTCGTGCGTGCCCAACAAATTGTTGAGAGCCGTATGCAGCTTGTAGTCCTTCCCCGACTTGACCTCAATGGGCACAAGAGCGCCGTCGTTGCGCTGCGCGATGAAATCCACCTCGCCCTTTCGGCTGCTGCAGAAATAGAACAGATCGGGGTTCTCGTTACTGAGCGCCTGGGCGACGGCATTTTCGTAGACCGAGCCGAAGTTCACCGAGGGTGCGTCGGCGATGACATCCAGCATTGTCTGGGGCGCGTACTGCGATAGCAAGAGCCCCGTGTCGGCCTCGTAAAGCTTGAACTTGTTCTCTTGGGCCGTTCGCCTAAGCGGGCGTTTCGGTTCGCTCACTTGATAAGTCGGCAGCACAACCGCCGCATCGATGAGCCACGCGAAATCGTTGGCGTAGCGATCGTACACGGCCCCGCTTTTCAAAGCGTCCATGCGAAAGCGCTTGTTCACCTTATCGAGTTGCGAGGGGACGGCATCGAATACCCGCCGAATCTGCGGTGCGCGACCTTGGGCATATTTCGCGATATCGAACCGATACTGCTCCACGATCTGCGAAGCAACAGCGCGCACCGCCATCATGTCGTAGGAGGAGTCGAGATACGCACTCACCGCCTCAGGCATTCCACCAATAGCTACAAAGTACCTGAACAAGCCGGAAAGCCTCTCGTGAAGTCCTGCATCCAGCCCCTTTCGAGCATCAAACGCCTCTCTGATGTCGTCGATGATCGCCTGTGGCACGTTTTGCGACCAGCAGAACTCCTCGAAATCGAGAGGGAACATGCGCTCGATCTGCACATAGCCTACCGGGAAAGAGCGAAAGCCCTTCATTTCGGTACCCAGCATCGATCCGGAGATCACCACCCGATGACGGCCATCCTCGACGAGGAACTTCACAGCGGTAATAAGATCGGGTGCCTCCTGTATCTCATCGAGAAAGACAAGCGTCTCTCCAGGAATTACAGGCATGCCGCAAATCAGAGAGAGACGCGAGACGAAGTCTTCCGCATCCTGTGCTTCCGAAAGAACCCGAATGGCCTTCTCGTCCTCCAGAAAGTTCACTTCGGCAAGATGAGCGAAGTGTTCGCGAGCAAATTCTCTCACGATATAAGTTTTTCCCGTCTGTCGCGCTCCCACGAGCAGAAAGGCCTTCTTTGCCTTGCTTTCGTTCCAGCGTTCAAGTACCTGAAGCATTTTACGTCGAATTGCAGCCATGGAAAACACCGCTTTCATCAGGTAACTGTTTCCAACACAGAAAGAATACCACGTTCTATGTAGCTAATACGGAAGGATTTCAGCCGAAATTGTGTCTAGCGCAGAGAAACTGTGTCTCTGGTGCGGCATTTCTGCGCAACCACGCTGCCGAGACGACCCCTCCCTGCCGCCAAGCCCGAGCCAGAGCCGGTCGCGGCGCAACAGTCCCCTATTTGACGGTTTTTCTCATGACTCCTATAGCGCTGCCGTGCCCCGTGCGCCAAACAAACGTTGCCGAAAACCTCCCAGGAAATTTTTGTAGTGCTGTCGAGGAGAGTAGAAATGTGGGTGCACCCCATTCTCGAGCTGAGGCGCCCCGAGATGCTAACGCAGACACGCCGCGCTTCGAAGCCGTGCGCCGCGGCGATTCCTTCGTCAGTCTCCCTCGATCATCGAGGCGTCGCCGAGGCGGTAGCCCTCGCGCCAGATGGTTTGCAGGTAGCGGGGCTTGTTGGGGTCGTCCTCTATCTTGTTGCGAATCTTGCGCACGAACACGGCGATGCTCGCCGACTCGGGCCGATAGGCCTCGCCCCACACGTTGGCCATGATGTCCTGGGCCGAGAACACCTCCCCCACATGATTGGCGAGAAACGCGATGATCTGGAACTCCTTCGGTGTGAGGTTGACGTAGCGGCCGTGGACGAGCACCTCGTTGCGCTTGAGGCGAATCTCCATGTCGCCCAGGCGCACCACCGCACGGCTCCGGCGCGGCTCGCGCCCCTCGTCGGCCAGCCGGGCGCGGCGCAGCAAAGCCTCGATGCGCATGGCCAGCTCCTGGCTGTTGAAGGGCTTTGCCACGTAATCGTCGCAGCCGGCGGCGAACCCGACGCCCTTGTCGACGATGTCGCTTTTCGCCGAGAGCATCATGATGGGCACATGCGGGTCGCGGGCGCGCAGATCGCGGCACAAATCGAACCCGTTCACCTCAGGCATCATCACATCGAGGATGACCACATCGGGCTGCTCGCGCTCGAAGGCCGCGAGGGCCAGGGCGCCGTCGTAGACGCACAGGCAGGTGTGCCCCGCGCGCTCGACGATTTTGCACACCGCCTCGCAGATGTCCCGCTCGTCGTCAGCAATGAGAATCTTCATCTTCATCCTCCTCGATGGGGGTGACGGGCAGCGTGACGGTGAAGGTGCTCCCCCGCCCCGGCTCGCTTTCCACCGATACCGACCCGCCCAGGGCCTCCGCCGTCTTCTTCACAAGGGAAAGCCCCAGGCCGCTGCCCCGGTATTTCCGGGAAATGGAGGCGTCGGCCTGCACGAAGCGGTCGAATATGCCCTCCTGCCGCTCCTTCGCGATGCCGATGCCCTCATCCTCGACGGCAAGCGTGAGTTCCCGCCTCCGCCCGTCATAACTTGCCTTCAACCACACCATGCCCCCGGCGCCGGTGAACTTCACGGCGTTGCTCAGCAGGTTGGTGAGGATTTTCTCCAGCTGCGCCCAGTCGCCGCGGATGAGGGGGACCTCGCGCGCGATGGCGAAGTCGACCCCCACGCCCTTCTGCTCGGCAATGGGCCCGACCGCGCCGACGGTCACGGCCGCCAGGTCGGTCACGTCGACGGGGTCCCGGGCGAACTCAAGCGCACCGGATTCCACCCGCACCATATCGAGGGCGTTGTTCACCATCTCGAGGAGCACCTGGCTTTGGGTCTTGATCTTCTCGAGGCACTCGCGGCTCTCCGGGCTGTGCTCCTCCCCCGACGCCTCCCACAGATCAACGAAGGCGAGGATGGAGGTCAAAGGCGTCCGCAGCTCGTGGCTCAAGATGGCCACGATGTTGGTGCGGTACTCGTTTTCCTGGGCGAGCTTGCCGTTGGTCTGCTCCAGAAGCTCGTTGGTGCGCGCCAGGGCGGCCCGCTGTTCTTCCAGCATCTCGTTGGCCTCGCGATAGAGCCGCGTGCGCGAGCCCACCTTCTCCTCAAGGGTGGTGTACAGCGAATCGAGCTCGCCGGCCATGGCCTTCACACCCTGCACGAGCTCGTCGACTTCGCGGGAATAACCGCCCTCCGGCACAGGCGTGCTGAAATTCCCCTGACCCATCTGCTCCACGGCGGCCTCCAGAGACGTGAGCGGCTCGGTCACGCGGCGGCGGAAGAACAGCAGGCTCGCCAAAAATGTGATCGTGAGGAAGAGCACGAAAAAGCCGATGATGAGCACCGTGTTCCGGTTGATGCCCGCCTGGTACAGATCCGTCGGCATGCTAATGCTCACCGCACCGCCGATATCGCCGGCGGAAAGCCCCTCTTTCGGAAAGCCCGTCACATCCAGCTCGCCGGCCGGGGCACCGTGGCACTCAAGGCAGCTGTCCGTGAGGTAGATGGCCCCCACATAGCGGTACTCCCGGGAACCGTCCGCGGCATTGACAAAGCCCGTGTACTCGGAGGCGCCCTCGTGGTAGAACGCGTCGAGGGCCCGCTGCTCGAACTCGTCGGGGGCATCGAGGGCGTTGCGGGGATCGAGCCGCGTATAGCGGAGCGTGTAGCGGCCGTCGGTGCTCAAGGTGAACAGCTTGCCCACCGATTTTCCCACCAGCGAGCAGTAGAGCCCCTTGAAGTTGTAGGTCCCGTCGCGGTCATAGTTGATATTGGGCTGTTCGTAGTCGATGAAATCCCACGTCGCCCGCACCGATTTCTCCAGAATCCGGGCCTCGGCGAGCATCTGCTCCTCCATATGGCGCGACTGCTCCTGATAGGACATCCAGCCGAACAGCGCTACGAGCACCACCGCCACCGCGGTCATGAGAGCGATATAGCGCACCACCAAAGGCCGGCTGCGGCGCGGCTTTGCCCCATCCCCCATAAGATGCCTCCGAACTTTCTTCTTCCCACGCTTCCCGCGCCCCGTGCCAGCTTATCCCGAAACCCCGGCGAGCCGCAAGCCCACCTCGGACTTGCGGCATCGCTCGGGAACGGGAAAGGCTACAGGGTCACGGGCGTGCCCTCGTCTTCCAAGGCCGCGGCACGCGCCTTGATGAGCGTGTGCGAGCCGGTGGTGTCCTCGCCCAGGGCGGGAATGGAGCTCACTGCCTCCGCGCCGTACTTGGCGCGCAGCTCCTCCACGTCGCCGAAATCGAGCGCCCGGTAGGGGCACGCCTCCACGCAGGCGGGAAGGTAGCCGGCGGCGCGCCACTCGGAGCAGGCGTCGCACTTGACCGACAGCCCCGTGGTCTCATCGATCTGCGGGTGCCCGTAGGGGCAGGCGTTCACGCAGCTGGAGCAGCCGATGCAGGCCTCGGCGTCGCGCACTACCGCTCCCTCGTCGGTCTTGGAGAGCGCCCCGGTAGGGCACTTCGCCATGCAGGCCGGGCTCTCGCAATGATTGCAGGAGGCGGAAAGATGGTACAGCTTCACGGCCGGGTAGGTTCCCACCTGGCGGCTCGCCACCTTGCGCAGCACCGGGCCCACGCCCAGGCGGTTCTTGTCCTTGCAGGCCACCTGGCAGGTCTTGCAGCCGGCGCAACGGGTCTGATCGTAGTAAAAACCTATCTGAGTCATGAGTGTCCCCTCCTACGCCATGGCGACGGTGCGGCAGGGCAGCTCGCAGTCGGCCACGAGCGCCTCGCCCTCGTACTTCTCGAAGTTGCAGTTGTAATTGTTGTAGCCCGAGGTGCCCATGCCGCTGGTCACCGAGCCGCACAGCACGTTGTCCATACCGGCGACGTCGATGCCGTCGTCCTTGCTGAAATCGGCCCAGGCCCCATGGGGAAGGCCGACGCAGCCGGGCATGAGCATCTCCACCACCGAGGCCGTGCGCAGCACCGAGCCGTGGGCGCTGTACACCCGCACGGTATCGCCGTCGGCCACGCCGCGCGCGGCCGCATCGGCGGCGCTCACGAACACCGGCGCCGACCATGCCTCGCGCAGCCACGGCACGTTGTCCATGACGCCATGGGCACGACGCAGGTAATGGGGGTTGTACACGATGAGCGGGTACTCGCTGGCCGCCCCGCCGATCTGGCGGTCAGCGAACATGCCCTCGCGGCCCTCGGGGGAGGCAACATAGGTGGGATAGGGCTTGAAGGTACCGGCGGGGCTGTAGCCCATGGAGTTCAGCATGTCGCCCTTGTACTGGCAGTAGATCTCCAGCTTGCCCGAGGCGCTCTCGCGGGGATTGGCTTCCGGGTCGTCCACGAAGTCCTTGTAGCCGATGTAGGAATAGCCGTCGCCCTCGGCGCGCTTGACCGTGTAGCAGCCCGCTGAGAGGAAGTCGTCCAGGGCGATGTCGCCCTCCTGGGGCTCAGCGTCCACGCCCCACTTCGCGATATCGTCGGCGGTGATCGTCACCAGGGGCTTCTCCTCGCCGGCGGCATCCACATAGGTGCACCCGACGATCTGGTTGAAGAACGCCTGCTCCTCGGTGATGGGCCACAGCTCGTCGGGGTCCATGCCCAAACGCGCGGCGAGCATGCGCCCGATCTCGAACTCGGTCTTGGCCTCCCACAGAGGCTCGGTGACGCGGCTGTAGACGACCACCGTCTCGCGCGAGCGCTGGTGTCCCGCAAAGCCGCCCACGCGCTCCCATTCCGTGGCGCAGGGCAGCACGATGTCGGCATAGGCCGCGGACGTGTCGAAGGTGTAGGCGAGGTCGGTGACGAAATCGAGTTTCTGGATGGCCTCCCGCGCATCGCTTAGGCCCACCGCCGTCTGCAACGTGTTGCGCCCCTCGATGTTGAGCCACTTGAACTCAGTTTCCTTGATGTCCTCGGCGTTGAAGTTCACGCCGTAGGCGGCACCGGTGGAGTTGTAGCGCCCCTCCCGGATGCACTGCCACATGAGCGGCTCGGGCATGGTGTCCGCCAGCGCGTTCTTCGTGGCCGGCAGGCCCGTCTCGCCGAACTTCACCAGCGCGGGGCCGCCGGCGCCGGCGTAGGTCTTGTAGGCACCGCCGCAGGCATGGCCCGACTTGCCCATGTGCCCGCCCATGGCCCCCATGGTCATGAAGAGCTGGGGGATGTTGTCGGCCGAGGCGCAGCGGGCCAAGGCGTAGTTGTGCATGAGCACGACCTTGTGATCCTTACCGACGGTCTCGGCGAACCAGCGGATGTCCTCTACGGGAGTTCCGCAAATGGCGCTGGCCCATTCGGCCGTCTTCGGGGTGCCGTCGTAGTCGCCCACCAGGTAGCCGCGGAAGTTCTCCTGCAGGGTGGCGTCGGCGGGCATGTGATCGCCGTCGAAGCCGACGCAGTAGGTGTTCAGGAAGTCGTAGTCCACCACGTCCTGCTCGATCATCTCGTAGCACACGCCCAGCATGAAGGCCGTATCGGTGCCGGGCAGCACCGGCACCCAGCGGGCCTCGAAGTACGCTGCCGTGGCGTTGTAAGAGGGCCCGACGTAGACGAACTGCACGCCGGCATCGCGGGCCTCGTTGAAGTTGTTCATGGTGGAGCCGCCCGAGGACCAGGCGGGGTTGCCGCCCATGATCACGATGGTGTCGGCGTTCTTGTTGTCGAAGCGGTCGTTCAGCTCGCCCAGATCCTGGGAGGGAAGCCCGAGCGCTACGATGTTGAAGGCGTAGGTTCCGATGGAGCTCGTATCGGAAAGGGAGATGTGGCCGCCGAGCTGGTGGAGAATCTTGCCCACGGCCAAGGCCTTGGTGCCGATGACGGCCGCAGGGCCGAACTCGCCGTAGATGCGCTCGGCCTCTTGGGCAATGTAGTCGATGGCCTCTTCCCAGCTGATCTGCTCCC
The DNA here is from genome assembly GCF_009755265.1 of Adlercreutzia rubneri. Taxonomy (NCBI): domain Bacteria; kingdom Bacillati; phylum Actinomycetota; class Coriobacteriia; order Eggerthellales; family Eggerthellaceae; genus Adlercreutzia; species Adlercreutzia rubneri. The sequence continues at coordinate 80,801 of NZ_WPOO01000005.1, forward strand.
ATTGGTCGCGCCCGCGCAGCTCACCGTGGGCATTGGCACCGCCGCCGGGCTGCCAGCTCTTGCGCTTCATGGGGAACTTCACCCGATCTTCGCCGAAGACCTGCTGGGCCCGTGCCCGCCCGCGCGGGCATCCGCGCTGCTGCAGCCACTCGAAGCTGTCCTCATGGGAAGTCTCGCTGCCCTGGCGCACCACTTCGCCGTCGCGCACGAGCACGCGGTTCACGCAGCGGCCGCCGCAGTTGTCCCAGCATGCTGCAGCAATCCAGATACCCTCGTCCACCGATGTGGCGCCGGCGGTACCGGCCAGGCCTTCCTTCGGGGCCGGAGAGCTCGGCGCGCAAGCGACCAGAGACGACAGGGCCCCCGCCGAAACAGCGGCGACGGCACTGCCCTTCAAAAACCCGCGACGCGAAAGAGCGCCCGGCTCGAACACGTTCTGAGAATCGTCCATTGCGTCCCCCTACTTTCCTTGCTCGACTCAGCCAAGGCCGCGCCCTGGCTCTTGCAAGGACAAATATACGGAGCGGTTCTGCGGTCAACAAGATACCATGAAGGTAACCGCCCTGGTAATTCAGTAAGGAAGATTACCAGCTGGTAAGGGTAGAAAAAGGGAGCCGGCGCAAAGGCCGACTCCCTTCGGGTGAGGCGATCTGTCCGCGAGCACCTACTCGGCGGCGTAGAGGTCCTTGAGCTTCTGCAGATGCGACCAGCGGGCCATGGCGGCCTGCTCGTTCTCGGCGAACAGCTCCTCGGCGCGCTCGGGGAACTCGCGGGTCAGGCGGCTGTAGCGGGCCTCGTTCATGAGGAAGTTCTGGTACTCGCCCTCAGCCGGATCCTTCGAGTCGATGACGAGCTTCTTGCCCGGAGCGCCCTCAGGGTTGAAGCGCAGCAGGTTCCAGTAGCCGCAGTCGACGGCCTTCTTCATCTCGGTCTGGCAGTTGGTCATGCCGCCCTTGATGGAGTGCATCTCGCAGGGGCTGTAGCCGATGATGAGCGAGGGGCCCGGATAGGCCTCGGCCTCGGTGATGGCCTTGATGGTCTGGTTGAGGTTGGCGCCCATGGCCACCTGGGCCACGTACACGTAGCCGTAAGTCATGGCGATCTCGGCCAGAGACTTCTTCTTCACGTCCTTGCCGGCGGCGGCGAACTGCGCCACCTGGCCGAGGTTGGAGGCCTTCGAGGCCTGGCCGCCGGTGTTGGAGTACACCTCGGTGTCGAACACGAACACGTTCACGTCCTTGCCGGAGGCGAGCACATGGTCGAGTCCGCCGTAGCCGATGTCGTAGGCCCAGCCGTCGCCGCCGAAGATCCACACGGACTTCTTGGTCAGGTATTCCTTGTTGGCCAGGATGCCGGCCGCCAGCTCGGCCACCTCGCCGGTACCCTCGGCCGCCGCCGAAAGGGCCGCCACATAGGCCTCCGCCGCCGCCTTGGAGGCCTCGGCGTCGGCACGGGCCTCGAGCCACGCGCGGGCCGCGTCGGCCAGATCCCCGGCCGCACCGCCGCACTCGATGAGCGCCTCGGAATCAACGACGACCTTGTCCTGCACGGCCTCGTAGCCGAGCAGCATGCCCATGCCGTGCTCGGCGTTGTCCTCGAACAGCGAGTTCGACCAGGCCGGGCCGTGGCCGTCGGCGTTCACCGTGTAGGGCGACGTCGCTGCCGGACCGCCCCAGATGGAGGAGCAACCCGTCGCGTTGGCGATGTACATGCGATCGCCGAACAGCTGGGTGACCAGACGGGCATAGGAGGTCTGAGCGCAGCCGGCGCAGGAGCCGGAGAACTCGAGCAGGGGCTGCTTGAACTGGCTGGCCTTCACCGACGTGCCCTCGAGCTCGGGCTTGCGGGCGACCTTGCTCACGCAGTAATCGAACACCGGCTGCTCGTCGAGCGTATCGGCGATGGGCTTCATAGTGAGCGAGTCGGTCGGGCACTGGATGACGCACAGGCCGCACCCCATGCAGTCGAGCGGCGAGACGGCAAGCACGTACTGCATGTCAGCGCCCACCTTGCCCTTGACGGGAACATGCTTGGTCTGAGCCGGGGCCGCCGCCAGCTCCTCGTCGGTCAGCGCGAAGGGACGAATGGTGGCGTGCGGGCACACGAACGCGCACTGGTTGCACTGGATGCATGTGTCGGGCGTCCACTCGGGCACCGACACGGCCACGCCGCGCTTCTCGAAGGCCGCGGCGCCCAGCGGGAACTGGCCGTCTTCGTAGCCGACGAACGCGGACACGGGCAGGGAGTCGCCGTCCATGCGGCCCACGGGGAACATGATGTTCTCCACGAGCGAGACCGTCTCGGGACGGCCCTCGATGCCGGAAGCCTTCGGCGCATCCTCGGCCGTCTTCCACGCCTCGGGCACCTCCACCTGCACGAAGGCGGTGGCACCGGCGTCGATGGCCTTGTGGTTCATGTCCACGATGTCCTGGCCCTTCTTGGCGTAGGACTTCGTGGCGGCATCCTTCATGTACTGGATGGCCTCCTCCTGCGGCATGACCTTCGCCAAGGTGAAGAAGGCGGACTGCAGGATGGTATTGGTGCGCTTGCCCATGCCGATCTCGATGGCCAGGTCGATGGCGTTGATGAGGTAGAGCTTGATATCGTTCTCGGCGATGTAGCGCTTGGCCGCGGCCGACAGGTGCTCCTCCAGCTCCTCTGCCGTCCACTGGCAGTTGATGAGCAGGGCACCGCCGGGCTTCACGTCGCGCACAATCGGGAAGTCCTTGGTGATGTAGGAGGGGTTGTGGCAGGCCACGAAGTCGGCCTTGTTCACATAGTAGGGGCTGCGGATGGGGCTGTCGCCGAAGCGCAGGTGCGAGATGGTCACGCCGCCGGTCTTCTTCGAGTCGTACTGGAAGTAGGCCTGAACGTACTTGTCGGTGTGGTCGCCGATGATCTTGATGGAGTTCTTGTTCGCGCCCACGGTGCCGTCGCCGCCGAGGCCCCAGAACTTGCACTCGATGGTGCCAGGAGCGGCAGTGTTGGGGGCGGGAACCTCAGGCAGCGACAGGTTCGTCACGTCGTCGACGATGCCGATGGTGAACTGGCGGCGCGGCTCGTCCTTCTCAAGCTCGGTGTACACGGCGAACACGGAGGACGGCGGGGTGTCCTTGGAACCGAGGCCGTAGCGGCCGCCGATGACGGTGATGCCGTCGCGGCCCTCAACGGACAGCGCGTTCACGACATCCATGTACAGCGGCTCGCCAATGGAACCGGGCTCCTTGGTGCGGTCGAGCACGGCGATCTTCTTCACCGTCTCGGGCAGAGCGGCCACGAACTTCTCGGTGACGAAGGGGCGGTACAGGCGCACCTTCACGAGGCCCACCTTCTCGCCGTTGGCGTTGAGGTAGTCGATGACCTCCTCGGCCACGTCGCAAATGGAGCCCATAGCCACGATGACGCGGTCGGCGTCCGGGGCGCCGTAGTAGTTGAACAGCTGGTAGTTGGTGCCCAGCTTCGCGTTCACCTTCTCCATGTACTCCTCCACCACGGCCGGCAGGTCGTTGTAGATGGAGTTGCAGGACTCGCGGTGCTGGAAGAAGATGTCGCCGTTCTCGTGGGAGCCGCGCATGGCCGGGCGCTCCGGGTTCAGGGAGTGCTCGCGGAAGGCGCGCACGGCATCCATGTCGCACATCTCGGCCAGATCGTCGTAGTCCCACACCTGGATCTTCTGGATCTCGTGGGAGGTGCGGAAGCCGTCGAAGAAGTTCAGGAAGGGAACGCGGCCCTTGATGGCGGCCAGGTGCGCCACGGCGGACAGATCCATGACCTCCTGCACGTTGCCCTCGGCGAGCATCGCGAAACCGGTCTGGCGGCAGGCCATGACGTCGGAATGGTCGCCGAAGATGTTGAGCGCCTGGGTGGAGACGGTACGGGCCGACACATGGAAGACGGTCGGCAGCTGCTCGGCGGCGATCTTGTACATGTTGGGGATCATGAGGAGCAGGCCCTGGCTGGCCGTGTAGGTGGTGGTCAGCGCGCCGGTGGCCAGAGAGCCGTGAACCGCGCCGGCCGCGCCGCCCTCGGACTGCATCTCGCACACCTTCACCGTGGTGCCGAAGATGTTCTTGCGGCCCTGGGCGGCCCAGATGTCGACGAAGTCGGCCATGGGGCTGGAAGGCGTGATCGGGTAGATGCCGGCAACTTCCGTGAACGCATACGAGACATGCGCTGCGGCGTTGTTGCCGTCCATCGACTTGAGTTCTCTCGTCATGTTCCTCTCCTTTGCATCTGGCCCGCACGGAATCGGCCGGCTTGCGGCCTCGTCGCTCAACGCGCGGGTGGTACTGTCGCGGAGAGGTCGGAGGGACGAAGCGCGTCCGACGATGCGGGTCGGATTTGCTCTGCGAACAGAAATACCTGTCCGATATTAGCAGCCCGCGTTCGCTGACGCGCCGTCAATGCCCCCGCGCGCCGCGCTAGGCTTATCCCCGTCGGTCGGCGGGGCACCTGCAGCTTTGTCATGGGCTTTCTTCGAGCTGCTCCAACTTTCTATATAATAGGCTGCGGAAAACGAAGAAGGAGCCTTTACGATGCTGAACTTCCCCCTCACGCGGCGGGCCTTTGTGGCTGGGACGGCGGCGACGGCGCTGGCGTTGGCCGGCTGCTCGGTGGAGCAGCCCATCGAGCCCGGGCCCGCGCCGGCAGATCCGGCCGACGACAATGCCCCCACCGAACCCGTGGCCGCGCAGAGCGGCGTGGCCCGCACGCTCACGGCCGCCGTGGCCTACGAGGGGAGCGATCCGAACCCCATTGGCACGAGCTCCGGCGTCTTCCTCGCGGCCGGCTGGCACGTCTTCGAGGGGCTCTACGAGCTGAACATGCACACCTATCGGGCCGAGTGCGGCCTGGCAGCCGACGCGCCCGTTCAGATAGACGACTTGGAATACGAGGTGACCCTACGCGAGGACACCGTCTTCTCCGACGGCTCGCCGCTCACCTCCGCCGATGTCGTGAACGCCTTCGAGCGCAACGGCGAAAGCGACCTTTACGGCGCGTTCCTCTCGTTCATCACGGCAGTGTCGGCCCCCGACGAACGCACGGTGCGCTTCAAGCTGAACGCCCCCATGGGATCGGTGCTGCAGGAGCGCCTGGCCCTCGTCCGGGTGTTCCCGGCAACGCTCACCGACGAGGAGCTGGCAAGCAAACCCGTCGGCTCGGGTCCGTGGTGCTACGAGACCATCAACGCCGCCGACGGGGGCCGCATCTCCTTCACGGCGAACCACCGCTACACCGGCCCCTGGCCAGCCACCTGCGAGCGCATGGAATGGTCGGTGCTGCTGGACGATACGCGCCGCACCGACGAGCTTATCGACAAAGACGTCATGGTCATGGTCATGGAGGCCGCCCCAGTCGTGCGCGCCGAGGAGCTGGCCGATGCGGGGGCCACGGTGGAATGGGTGCCCGGGTTCAACCTCCCCTTCCTCATGTTCAACTGCGAGAAGCCGCCCTTCGACGACGTGCGCGTGCGCCAGGCGCTGCTGTACGCCATCGACGTCGACTCGCTCATCGGCACGTATATGGCGGGCCACGCGCGGGCGGCCACGTCCCTTCTGCCCGATTACTTCCGGCATTACCACCGCGCGGCCACGGTCTACAGCTACGACCCTGAGAAAGCGCGCAAGCTTCTGGCCGAGGCCGGCGTCGACGAGCTGGCGCTGACCCTGCGCGCGAACGACAACTGGGTGAGCACGCTCGCCCCCGCCATCGCAGAGGACTGGAAGGCCGTGGGCGTCACCGCCGAGGTGGTGCTCCTGGACACGACAGCCCTGTTTGCGGACCTATCCACGGAACCGGAGCCGGGCACGCTTCTGCCCTTCGACGTCGTGCTCTCCCCCGGCGACCCGTCGTGCTTCGGAAACGACGCCGACCTCATCATCAGCTGGTGGTACGGCGACAACGTATGGACGCGCGCCCGCAGCCGCTGGGCCACAACGCCGGCCTTCGCGGAGGTGGCAGAACTTCTGGCCGAGGCGCGGTCGAAGACCTCCGAGGACGAGCAGCAGCCCCTGTGGAACCAATGCTTCGACATCATCGCCGCCGAGGTGCCCCTCTACCCGCTGTTCCACCGCGAGACGGCCACGGCCTGGTGGACGGCCCAGCTGGACGACTACGACCCCATCTCGGCCACGGGACTCAACTTCCTCGGCACGACGCCCATGCGCGACGCCGATCCCATTTAGCGCCAGAAGACCACCGTGTCGAGCAGCCCCTGGTAGGCCCATGGGTAAACATCCGAGTACCAACCGGTTTCCGGGGCAAGGCAGAGCAGCGCGCTGTAGGCCACCGATACGCCGACGAGCACGAGCAGAAGCTTCAGCATGAGATCGTGAAGGGCCGCCCGCTCGGCCAGCGACTCGTTCACCACGAAGCACAGAAGCACGGCGGCGGCCAAGAACATGAAGCTGAAATCGGCGTAGTACCGCTGCAGGATGCCCGCCAACTCCGCATCGAGCAGCGCCACGAGCACGCCGGAGGCCACCAGCACCACGATGATGCCGAAGATGGTGCGCGTCTCGGCCTGACGCGCCCGCATCCCCAGAATGCGCCGCGTGAAGGCGAGCACCCACAGAATAGGCAGACAGGCGAGGATGCCGCCGAAGGTCACTTCCTTGATAGTCTGCCCCATGTAGGTGGTCTCGAAAGGCGCCGGCTGCAAAAACGGGAAGACGCCGGTCATGCAGGGCGGCTGCAGGAAGTAGGTGAAGAACGCCGGGGCCAGACGACCGACGTTCATGCCGCGCTTGGTCATGTCGTTCACCGTCAGGTTGTAGTTCGCGCCGAAATCGGTCAGCGAGCCGAAGCGCGCGTAGTTGTAGGCCATGATGCCCGCGGCCACCAGAACGTAGGGGGCCACCAGGCAGGCGAACTCCACGACGCCCCGGCGGGTGGCCAGCCGGCGCTCGGTGATGTAGGTGCGCCAGAACAGCGGGAAGGCCAGGAGCGACAGCACGAGCAGCTGGGGACGGCAGCCGGCCACGAGCGCCATGCACAGCGATCCGGCGAACAGCCAGCCGCACTTGTGCGCGGCGAGCCGCGAGCGCATCCAGCAATACAGGCCCCACAACGAGAACGCCAGACCGCACATGATGGGCATGGAATAGAAGGTCGGGAATTTCACCAGATACATGATGCCGCAGCAGAACACGAGCGGTATCTGAAGCAGCAGGTACACACCGAGGCTCACCGAACGGAAATGGTAGCGGGCGAACCGGTCGAGCAGGGCCGTGGCTCCTAAGATGAACAGCAGCGCCATAACGAGCACGCCGATGGCCGTGGGGAAATTGGCCCCGGTGAGCAGATAGAAGGGCAGGTAGAACAACAGCACCGGCACCACGCCGAAGTAGACGTAGTAGTGCCCGTCATGATAGGCCACGTCGAACAGATAGGGCTCGCCGGTCTCCTTCTGGGCCTCGTCGCGGGCGCCCTTGTCGTAAGGGTCTTCCATGTCCTTGAGCCACTGGGGCGGCTCCTCCTCCAGGTACAGCTGGCCTTTGGCCATGGCCTGGGCCAGCATGGCGTACTGCTGCGCGTTGTCGCCGCCCACCTCGAAGGTGTTCACGAGCGACGTGCCGTTCCAAGCGCCGTAGTTGTAGGAAGAGGTGGCCACGCCCACGAGGTTCGAGCCGTAGAAGAGGAACGTCGTCGTAAGCGCCAGCTCGATGGCCACGGCGAAGATGATGCCCGCCTTCGACTTGCGCGGGTTCTCGACAATGCGGATGCGGTAGATGGCCGACTTGGGACGGAACGCGTAGCCCAAAAGCAGCAGCCCGAAAACGGCCACAAAGCGCAACGGGTTGAAGGCGAAGGGGCGGTGGGCATTCAGGGAAACGCCGTTCAAGAGGATGGGGTAGGAGACGTCCTCCCCCACTACCTCGATGCGCAAGTTCTCCACGTACCCGGCGGTCTGCAGGTTGATGAACTTGCTCGGATCCACCACCGTGGACACGCTCGCATTGGGGATGCCGACGGTGTACTCCGTGGTGTCGAAATAGGTCTGGTGGGCCGAGTCGGTGAACTGGATCTTCACGGCGATGTTCTGGGCCGGCTGATCGGCGTTGAAATCGATGCGGATGTTGCGCACCTCGGTGTTCAGGCTGGAGAACTCGAGCGTGTGATCCACATCGGTGAGCAGAAAGGCACCCTCGTCGTTGCGCTGGAGCTGAATACGGTCGTCCAAGTTGATGGTTCGATAGCCCGACGAAGTGAAGAAGTTGATATTGAAGACGAAGACCTCCAACGCCAGGGCGATAAGAGCAATGATCGCCACCGCCCGGGCCACCTTCAGCAAGGTACCGCGGTAGACGAGCATGAAATGCTCGAAGGTGTAGGCTATGTTCTCGCGCACAGTGGGCATGAGGGAGATTATACCGTAGGGGCTGACCTTGGTCAGCCCTCGCAAGCAGAACGACAGCGCACGACAAAAAAGGGGCGACCAAGGTCGCCCCCTACGGGTTTGGCTGTGCGTTCTCCGGCCTACAGGTCGAGGGCCTCCTTGACGTCGGCGTACACCACGTTCGGGTCGCGGTCGCCGTCGATGGTGACGAGCAGCTCGCAGCCGCGGTAGTAGTCGATCAGCGGGCTCGTGGACGTCTCGTACACGTCGAGACGGTTGCGCACCGTGGCCTCGTTGTCGTCGTCGCGCTGGTACATCTCGCCGCCGCACTTGGGGCAGGCGTCGCCGTCGGCGGCGCTGCCGATGTAGCCGCAGTCGCGGCACATGCGGCGAGAGGTGAGACGGGCCACGATGACCTCGGGGTCCACATCGATGAGCAGGGCGGCATCCAGCGGACGGCCCAGCTTGGAGAGCTCCGCGTCCAGCGCCACGGCCTGGGCCGAGGTGCGCGGGAAGCCGTCCAGGATGAAGCCAGCGGCCGTGTCGTCGTCCTGCAGGCGCTCGGTCACCAGGCCGATGATGACGTCGTCGGGCACCAAGTCGCCGGCGTCCATGTAGGACTTGGCCTTCTGGCCCAGCTCGGTGCCGGCGGCCACGGCGGCGCGCAGCATGTCGCCCGTGGAGATATGGGGCGTGGAGAACTCCTCCACCAGCTTGGCGGCCTGAGTACCCTTGCCGGCACCCGGCGCCCCCAAAAGCACGATGTTCATAGCAAACATCCTTTCCTATTCGGACTGCGCGTCCGCCTTACTTAAAGAAGCCTTCGTAGTTGTACATCTTCAACTGGCTCTCCACCTTGCTCATGGTGTCAAGCGCCACGCCGATCATAATGAGGATGGACGTACCGCCGAAGGCCTGGATGAGCTGGTTGTTGGTGAAGTAGAAGATGATGGTGGGCACAACCGCGATCAGCGCGATGAAGATGCCGCCGGGCAGCGTCACGCGGTTGATCACGTTCTTGATGTACTGCACCGTGGCCGTGCCCGGACGCACGCCAGGAATGAAGCCGCCCTGCTTGCGGATGTTGTCCGCCGTCTCCTCCGGATTGAACACCATGGAAGTGTAGAAGTACGCGAAGAGCACGATGAGGGCAACGGTGAGCAGCCAGTTCAGCCAGCCGGTGGAGCACCAGTTCGCGAAGGTGGTCAACCAATCGACGTTGAAGATCGCCGCCAGCTGCGCCGGGAAGTAGATGATGCAGCTCGCGAAGATGATCGGGATAACGCCGGCCGCGTTCACCTTCAGCGGAATGTAGGTGGACTGGCCACCCATCATCTTGCGGCCCTGGACGCGCTTGGCGTAGTTGACCGGAATGCGGCGCTGGGCGCGCTCCACGAAAATGATCAGCGGGATGCAGACGAGCACCACGGCCAAAATCACGATGGTGAGCGCGATGCCCGTGCCCAGATCGTTCGTCAGGGTAGCCGACGAGAAGATGGCCGACGGCACGCGGGACACGATGCTCACGAAGATGATGAGCGACATGCCGTTGCCGATGCCGCGCTGGGTGATAAGCTCGCCCATCCACATGATGAAGGCGGTACCGGCGACCAAGGTGAACACGATGATGATGTTCGTGAGCGCCTCGGGCACCTCCGTGGAGAACTGCACACCGTAGGCCGGCGACTTGAACAGCAGCAGGTAGCCCACCGCGTTGATGAGGCCGAGACCCAGCGTCAGGTAGCGGGTCACCTGGGTGATCTTGCGACGGCCCGTGTCCCCCTCGCGAGCCCAACGGCCCACGGCGGGGATGACGCCCTGCATCAGCTGCATGATGATGGATGCGGTGATGTAGGGCATGATGCCGAGCGAGAACACCGAGAAGTTCGACAGCGCGCCACCGGTGAACAGGTCGAGCATGGTCATAGCCACGCCCGTGTCCTGGAAGGCCGTGGCAAACTCATGGAAGGGAATGCCCGGCACCGGCACGTAGGCACCGAAGCGGTACAGCGCAAGAATAGCCAAGGTGAAGAGGATCTTCTTGCGCAGCTCCGGAACCTTGAATGCGTCAATGATTGAGCTTAGCAAGGCTCTTCGACCTTTCCTCCGGCCGCCTCGATCTTCGCCTTGGCGGAAGCGGACACCTTATCGACGCGGACAGTGAGAGCCTTGGCGATCTCGCCGTCGCCGAGCACCTTCACCAGCGCGTCGGCATGCTTGATGATGCCCTTGGCCTTCAGGGACTCGCCATCCACCACGTCGCCGGCCTCGAACTTGGCATCGAGACGGCTGACGTTCACGGGCAGGTACTCCACGCGGTTGAAGTTGCGGAAGCCGGGCAGCTTCGGCAGACGACGGGCGAGCGGCGTCTGGCCGCCCTCGAAGCCGGCACCCTTGCCGCCACCGGCACGGGACTTCTGGCCGTTCATACCGCGACCGGCGGTCTTGCCGGTGCCGGAAGCGGGGCCGCGGCCCACGCGCTTGCGGTTCTTCGTCGAGCCCTCGGCCGGGCGCAAATCCTTGAGTTCCATGTAAGTAAATCTCCTTTTCGCTCTCTGACCGGGGATTTTCTCTTCCCTCAGTCAGTGCTAGCAGCTCGCCGCTAGCAAACTTCCATCTATCATGGCAACGGCGTGTCTGTTCAGACACGCCGATTGTCATCTTTCATCCCGACACATTATTAAATTCATAGACTCACTGGTTCGCCCAAGGGAGTCAGCGAGGTTGCGACAGGTGCCTGGAATTGCCCCGCCTTGGGGCCAAGTTGGCTTAGGCCAACGCCGTGCCCCAAACAAGGGGCAAGGCCAGGTGCCTGTCGGAACCGCAGCGTCGGGATTGAAGTTGGGGAAATTTAGATTTCCTCAACTTCAATCAAGTGCTTAACCGTGAAAATCATGCCACGGACGCTCTCGTTGTCCACCTGCTCGGTGGTGCTGCCGATGCCGCGCAGGCCCAGCGCGCGCAGGGTGCGACCCTGGTTCGGCTTGCGGCCGATGGCGCTCTTCACCTGGGTGAGGCGCAGCGTCTTGTTCGTCTCAGCCATTAGTTCTCCTTCCCGCCGAACATCTCGGCCACGGAGATGCCGCGGCGCTCGGCGACCTGGACGGGGCTCTCCATGTTCTTGAGACCCTCGGCGGCAGCCTTCACGATGTTCATGGCGTTGTCCGTGCCCAGCGACTTGGTGATCACGTTCTGAACGCCAGCAAGCTCCATGATGGCGCGAACCGGGCCACCGGCGAGCACACCGGTACCGGGAACAGCGGGCTTGATCAGCACGCGGCCGGCACCGTACTCGCCCATGATCTCGTGGGGCACCGAGCCCTCGGCGGTCACGGGGACGGTGAACATGTTCTTCTTCGCGTCCTCGACGCCCTTCTTGATGGCGGTGGGCACCTCGGCGGACTTGCCCATGCCCACGCCCACGCGGCCGTTGCCGTCGCCGACGACGACCAGGGCCGAGAGCTGCATGCGACGGCCGCCCTTGACGGTCTTCGCGACGCGATTGATGAAGACCACGCGCTCCTGAAGCTCAGGAGTCGTGCTCTCCTGCTGACGGTTGTTGTTACGAGCCATAAGCTAAAACCCCTTCTAGAATTTCAATCCTGCTTCACGGGCAGCTTCAGCCAGAGCCTTCACGCGCCCATGATACAGGTGGCCGCCACGGTCGAACACAACTTCCGTCACGCCGTTTTCCTGAGCCAACTTGCCAACGATGGTGCCGAGCTCGGCTGCGCCCTCGACGGTCGCGCCGGACTTGCCGGTGGCCTTGAAGGCCTCCCCGAGGGTAGAGACGCCGCAGATGGTGGTGTGGGCCACGTCATCGATGACCTGCACGTACATGTTGCTGTTGCTCCGCGTCACGCACAGACGCGGGCGAGCTGCAGTGCCGGAGATCTTGCCGCGCACGCGACGATGGCGACGGGCAAGACGGGCCTGCTTCTCCTGTTGCTTATTCATAGGTTTAATCCCTTCAATCAGCTACCGAATAGGCACTTAGTCTTTGCCGGCCTTGCCAGCCTTGCGGCGGACATGCTCGCCCTCGTAGCGAATGCCCTTGCCCTTGTAGGGCTCCGGCTTGCGCCACTTGCGGATGTTCGCGGCAACCTGGCCGACCTGCTCCTTGCTCGGACCGGACACGACGATCTCGGTCTGAGAGGGCACCTCGAAGGTGATGTTCTCGGGAGCCTCCACCAGCACGGGGTGGGAGTAGCCGAGCTGCATCTCGAGATCCTTGCCCTTGAGTGCGGCACGATAGCCGACGCCGACGAGCTGCAGCTTCTTGGAGAAGCCGTTCGACACGCCCTCCACCATGTTGGCGAGAAGGGTGCGGGTCAGGCCGTGGGCGCTCTTGGACTCACGGGTGTCGTCGGGACGGGTGACGATGAGCTCATCGCCGTCGCGGGTGATGGTCATGGACGGCAGGAACGTGCGGGTAAGCTCCCCCTTGGGGCCCTTCACCGTCACCGTCTGGCCGTCGATGGTCACATCGACGCCGGCAGGAACGGGGATGGGCATCTTGCCGATACGAGACATACTAGATACCTTCCTTTCCTACCACAGATAGGCGATGACCTCGCCGCCGATGCCCTGCTTGCGGGCATCGCGGTCGGTCATGACGCCGCGACTGGTCGAGATAATTGCCGTGCCGAGGCCGCCGAGCACGCGGGGCAGATCGTCCTTGCCGGCATAGATGCGCAGACCCGGCTTGGAGATGCGCTTGATGCCGCGGATGGTCTTGGCCTTCTTCGGGCCGTACTTGAGGGTGATCTCAAGGGTGCCGCGGGGCTCGCCGTCGATGACATCGAAGCGCTGGATGTAGCCTTCCTGCTCCATGATGCGCACGATCTCGACGAGCTTCTTGCTCGTCGGCATGGACACGGTGTCCTTGCCGGCAGACTGGGCGTTACGCACGCGCGTAAGCATGTCTGCGATGGGGTCGGTCATTGTCATGTTTGTTTTCTCCTTTGATCCGTGATGAACCGGCGTTCGGTTCGTCGGCGCCCATAGCGCCTCCGCCTTTAACGTCGGCACACCCGCGTGTCCGCGTCTTCTACCAGGAAGCCTTGGTCACGCCGGGCAGCTCGCCTTTGTTAGCCAACTCACGCACGCAGATACGGCACAGGCCGAACTTGCGATAGTAGGCGCGGGGACGTCCGCAACGGGTGCAGCGGTTGTGCTGACGCGTAGAGAACTTCGGCTCGCGCTTGGCTTTGGCGATCATCGATTTCTTAGCCATGCATGTCCTTCTTTCTTTATGTCCTTAAGCCCGCAGCCTTATCGCGGACTTGTGACCGAGGTTGCGCGACGCGGGGCCCTATGCGCCCCGGTCGGTTTACTTGCTCTTGAACGGGAAGCCGAGGGCGGACAGAAGAGCGAACGCGGAATCGTTGTCGCCGGCATTGGTCACGAAGGTGATGTCCATGCCGCGGGTGCGGTCGATCTTGTCGTACTCGATCTCCGGGAAGATGAGCTGCTCGGTGATGCCCAGGGTGTAGTTGCCGCGGCCGTCGAAGCTCTTCGGCGAGATGCCGCGGAAGTCGCGGACGCGCGGAAGGGCGGTGGCCAGCAGGCGATCGAGGAACTCCCACATGCGGTCGCCGCGCAGGGTCACCTTGCAGCCGATGGCCTGGCCCTCGCGCACATGGAAGCCGGCGATGGACTTCTTGGCGCGGGTCACGCAGGGCTGCTGGCCGGTGATGATGCGCATGTCGTTCATGGCGGCATCAAGCAGCTTGGAATCGCCGGCAGCGGCGCCGACGCCCATGTTCACGACGATCTTCTCCAGCTTCGGCACGCAGTTGATGTTCTTGATGCCGAGCTGCTCGACGAGCGCGGGGACGATCTCGGTCTGGTACTTCACCTTGAGGCGGGGGGTATCAGCCATCTTTCTTCAAACCTTTCTCCGATGGATTAAACGCCGGATTTCCGACCCGGCGTCCCTGGGACCTTCCCAGGGCCATGGCGCTTGCGCGCGATTGGAAATTGTCCCACAAAACGAGATACTTTCCAAGTAAAAACCGCCCGCTACACAAATTCGGTAGCAGGCGGTCTGTTCAGAGCCTCGAGTGCCTTATCTTAGGCCTCGACGGCGGGGATGTCCTTGCCGCACTTCTTGCAGACGCGGACGAGCTTGCCGTCCTCGCGGCGACGGGCCACGCGGGTGGCCTCGCCGCAGCTGGGGCACACGAGCATCACGTTGGACACGTGAATGGGCGCCTCGACGGTGGAAATGCCGCCCTGGGGGTTGGCCTGGGTCGGGCGCATGGCCTTCTTGACCATGTTCACCTTCTCCACGACAACGCGGGACTTCTCGGGCACCGAGCGCAGCACCTTGCCGGTCTTGCCGCGGTCCTTGCCGGCGATGACCTTGACGGTGTCGCCCTTGCGGATCGTCATCTTGTTCTGAGCCATTCTGACACCTCCCCTACAGCGTTTCCGGTGCCAGAGACACGATCTTCATGTACTTCTTGTCGCGCAGCTCACGGGCGACGGGCCCGAAGATACGGGTGCCGCGCGGAGAGCCGTCGTTGTTGATGAGCACGGCGGCGTTCTGATCGAAGCGGATGTAGGAGCCGTCGGCGCGACGGACTTCCTTCTTCACGCGCACGATCACGCAACGCACGACCTCGCCCTTCTTGACGTTGCCGTTGGGCATCGCTTCCTTGACGCTGCAGATGATCACGTCACCGAGGCCCGCGTAGCGGCGCTTCGAGCCGCCCAGAACCTTGATGCACTGCACCTTGCGAGCGCCGGAGTTGTCGGCCACGGCGAGCATGGATTGCATCTGAATCATGTGATGTTCCTACTTTCCTTATCAATAGTCCTCGTGCCGGAGCACTCAAACTATTTGGCCTTCTCGACGATCTTCAGCAAACGCCAGCGCTTCATCTTGGACAGCGGGCGCGTCTCCATGATCTGAACAGTGTCGCCGACGCCGGCCTCGTTGTTCTCGTCATGGGCATGGAACTTCTTGGTGGAGGTGATCATCTTCTTGTAGATGGGATGGGGCTTGCGCTCCTCGACGGCCACCACGATGGTCTTGTCGTTGGCATCGCTGACGACGACGCCCTGACGTACTTTACGCAGATTGCGCTCTTCAGTCATTTCTTGCACCTTCCTTAAGCTACGCGCTCAGCTCGCGAGCCCGCATCTCAGTCATGATGCGCGCGATGTCCTTCTTAACCTGCTTGACGCGGGCAGTGTTGTCCAGCTGGCTGGTGGCCATCTGGAAGCGAAGGTTGAACAGCTCCGCCTTGGCCTCCTTCAGCTTCACCCGCAGGTCTTCGGCAGAAAGTTCACGAATCTCTGCTGCTTTCATTATTGCTGCCCCTCCGTTTCACGAGTGACGATCTTGCACTTGATGGGCAGCTTGTTGATGGCCAGACGCAGAGCCTCGCGGGCGGTCTCGTCATCGACGCCGGCGATCTCGAACATGATGCGGCCGGGCTTCACGACAGCGACCCAGCCCTCGGGGTTGCCCTTACCGGAACCCATGCGGGTCTCGGCGGGCTTGGAGGTGATGGGCTTGTCGGGGAAGATCGTGATCCAGACCTTGCCGCCACGCTTCATGTGACGGGTCATGGCAATACGAGCTGCCTCGATCTGACGGTTGGTGATCCAGTGCGCCTCGAGGGCCTGGATGCCATACTCGCCGTGGTTCAGACGGGTGCCACCTTTGGCCTTGCCCTTCATGGAACCACGCTGCACCTTGCGGTGCTTAACGCGCTTAGGTACGAGCATTTACTTGTCACCCCTCTCGCGGCGATCGTTACGACGGGAACGGTTCGGACGGGACGAACCCTCGAGCGCGGGCTGGGGAGCCTTCTGGCCCGGCAGCACCTCGCCGTGGTACACCCACACCTGCACGCCGATGGAGCCCATGGTGGTGGCGGCGGTGGCGAAGCCGTAGTCGATCTTCGCGCGGAGGGTGTGCAGCGGCACGCGACCCTCGCGGTACCACTCGCGGCGGCTCATCTCGGCGCCGCCCAGACGGCCGGAGCACTGGATGCGGATGCCCTTGGCGCCGGACTTCATGGCGGACTGCACGGCCTTGCGCATGGCGCGGCGGAAGGCCACGCGGCCCTCGAGCTGCTCGGCCACGGACTGGGCGATGAGCTCGGCGTCCAGCTCGGGGCGCTTCACCTCGACCACGTCGATGGAGACCGGGCCGTCGGCGACCTTCTCGAGCTTCTTGCGCAGAGCGTCGATCTCGGCGCCCTTCTTGCCGATGACCACGCCGGGGCGGGCCGTGGTGATGGTCACCTTGATCTTGTCGCCGGCGCGCTCGATGTCCACGCGAGACACGGAGGCACGGGCGAGCTGCTTGTCGAGAAACTTGCGGATGGCGATATCGTTCTCGAGCGTCTTGGCGTAATCCTTACCGGCGTACCAGCGGCTGCGCCAATCCTCGGTGATACCGAGGCGGAATCCGGCAGGGCTGACTTTCTGACCCATGGACCTTATGCCTCCTCTCGGGGTGCGACGACAATGGTGATGTGGCACGTGCGCTTGTTGATGCGCGACGCGGAGCCCTTGGCGCGGGGACGAATGCGCTTCAGGGTCGGGCCTTCGTCGACGTAGGCGGCCTTGACCACCAGGTTGTCGCCGCGAAGGTGATTGTTGTGCTCGGCGTTGGCCACGGCGGAGTTCAGCGTCTTTGCGACGGTCTCAGCGGCGGCGCGCTCGCAGAAAGCCAGGATCTCGCGGGCCTGGGGCACGGACTTGCCGCGAACCAGGTCGACCACGATGCGGGCCTTGCGGGGAGCGATGCGGACGTAACGCGATACTGCTTTAGTTTCCATGTAACTTCTCACCTATGCCCTATCGCTTCTTCTTGTCGGCCGCATGACCCTTGAAGGTACGGGTCGGCGAGAACTCGCCCAGCTTGTGACCAACCATGGACTCGGTAACGTAGACCGGCACGTGCTTGCGGCCATCGTACACGGCGATGGTGTGACCCACCATTTCCGGGAAGATGGTGCTCGCGCGGGACCACGTCTTGATGACTTCCTTTTCGCCGGCCGCGTTCATTGCCTCGATGCGGGCAAGAAGGCGCGGTTCTACGAAAGGACCCTTTTTCAAACTTCTGCTCACTATGACTCCTTACGATTCCGCTACTTCTTGCGACGACGGATGATGAGACGGCTCGAGGCCTTCTTCTTGTTGCGGGTGCGATGGCCCTTGGTCGGCACGCCCCAGGGGGTGACCGGGTGACGACCAGCGGACTTGTTCTTGCCCTCGCCGCCGCCGTGCGGATGGTCGACCGGGTTCATAACCGTACCGCGGACAGAGGGGCGAACGCCCATCCAGCGCTTGCGGCCGGCCTTGCCGATCTTGATGTTGGAGTGCTCGGCGTTGCCCACCTCGCCGATGGTGGCGCGGCAGGTGATGAGCACGCGGCGCATCTCGGAAGAGGGCATGCGCAGGATGGCGTAGTTGCCCTCCTTGCCCATGAGCTGGATAGAGGTGCCGGCGGAACGGGCGATAGCGGCGCCCTTGCCCGGCTGCAGCTCCACGTTGTGGATCAGCGTACCGACGGGGATGTTCGCCAGAGGCAGAGCGTTGCCCGGCTTGATGTCGGCTTCCGGACCGGAGACCACGATGTCGCCCACCTTCAGGCCCTTCGGGTGAATGATGTAGCGCTTCTCGCCGTCAACGTAGTGCAGCAGAGCGATACGGGCCGAGCGGTTGGGATCGTACTCGATGGTGGCAACTTTGGCGGGCACGCCGTCCTTGTTGCGCTTGAAGTCGATGATGCGGTAGCGCTGCTTGTTGCCGCCGCCCTGGTGACGGGTGGTGATGCGGCCATAGCAGTTGCGACCGGCCTTCTTCGGCTTCGGGGCCAGAAGAGACTTCTCCGGCTTGGACGTGGTGATCTCCGAGAAGTCGGAGACCGTCTGGAAACGTCGGCCGGGGCTCGTCGGCTTGTACTGTTTGATTCCCACAGTAACAACCTTTCTTGACTTCGGGCTTCCGCGCTCGCCGGCCGGTAACGGCAACCAGCGGGACACGTTCGCCCCTTTCCTTTGGAGTTTCCGCTCGCACGCCTCTCCGCACACCGGAACCTCCCCTACGGTAGTGGCGAGGCGATTGCCGACCGGCGCAGATGGAGGCTCTACGCTGCGACGCCGTCTTGCCACGCGCCCGGGTGTATCCATCGCTGGGCACACAGACGCAAAGAAGCATTATAGGGGTGGGGGGCAACCGCCTCAAGAACTTTTTCGACAAGCGGCCAACCGTCACATTTCCCGCACACTTAGGCTCGTCACGGGAATAGGCGACTTAACGACCTTTGCGGATGCCGCCTTTGCGACCGTTGGCCTTGGGCGGCTTGCCGGCGCGCTGAGCCGAAGCAGGGCCGGGACGGCTGGAAGGTGCGCCCTTGGCAGGTCCGCCCTTCGCAAACCTCCCCTTCCCCTTGCGCGGGGCACCGCCGTCCTCCACTTCCCTCTTCTTGGGGCGCTTGGGGCGGATGAGGCACTGCTTGTCCCAGCCGATGAGGTCGGTTCGCCCGGCCTTCGTTAGCGCCTCGCGCACCAAGTCGTAGTTGTCGGGGTTGCGGTACTGGATGAGCGCCCGCTGAAGGGCTTTCTCATGCGAGGTCTTGGGAACATAGATGGGCTCCATAGTCAAAGGATCGAGCCCCGTGTAGTACATGCACGTGGAAATCGTCGAGGGCGTGGGGTAGAAATCCTGCACCTGCTCGGGGTTGAAGCCCATGTCGCGCACGTACTCGGCCAGCTCGATGGCCTCGGCCAACGTGCTGCCCGGATGCGACGACATGAGATAGGGCACGACGAACTGCTTCTTGCCCGTCTCGCGATTGATTTCCTCGAAAGCGTCGCAGAACGCGTCATAGACGGCCCGAGGCGGCTTGCCCATGGCAGCAAGCACGGTGTCGGACACATGCTCGGGGGCCACGCGCAGCTGGCCGGATACGTGGTGCTCGACCAGCTCGCGCAGAAACGTGCGATCGGGATCGGGGTCGGCCATGACGTAGTCGAAGCGAATGCCGGAGCGCACGAACACCTTCTTCACGCCGGGCAGCTTCCGCAGCTTGCGCAGAAGACCCGTGTAATCGCGATGATCGGCCTTCATTGCCGGGCAGGGCTTCGTGCCCAAACAGCGGCGGTCTGTGCAGGCGCCTCGTGTGCGCTGCTTGGCGCAAGCCAGCCCGCGGAAGTTGGCCGTGGGACCTCCCACATCGTGGATGTAGCCCTTGAACTCGGGATCGGCCGTCATGACGCGGGCCTCGTCGAGCAGCGACTCGTGGGAGCGGCCCGTGACGATGCGCCCCTGGTGGAAAGTGAGCGCGCAGAAGGCGCACTCGCCGAAGCAGCCGCGGCAGGAGGTGAGCGAGAACTTCACCTCGGAAAGCGCCGGCACGCCGCCGGCCTCGTCGTAGGAAGGATGCCACGTGCGCGCATAGGGCAGGCGGTAGACGGCGTCCATCTCATTTTGGGTCAGCGGCGCAGCCGGCGGGTTCTGCACGACATACACGCCATGGGGATAGGTCTCCACCAAGCGACTGCCACACACCGGGTCGCTCGCGCGGTACTGGGTGGCGAAGCTCTCCGCGAAGGCGCGCTTGTCGCCCGAAACCTCTTCCCAACTGGGCAACATCTCGTAGTCAACCACGTGTTCCAGCGAACGGGTGCGAAACACCGTGCCATCGATGAAGGTGAGGTCGCTCACGGAAAGGCCCGCGGCGAGGGCATCGGCAATCTCGACGATAGAGCGCTCCCCCATGCCGTAGGAGATAAGATCGGCCCCGGAATCAAGCAAGATGGAGCGCTTGAGGGAATCGGACCAGTAGTCGTAATGGGCGAGCCGGCGCAAACTCGCCTCGATGCCGCCCAAAATGATGGGCGTTTCCTTGAAGGTGCGGCGAATGAGGTTCGAATAGACCACGGCCGCGTGGTTGGGGCGCGCGCCGCCCTTGCCGCCCGGCGTGTAGGCGTCGTCGTGGCGGCGCTTCTTGTTCACCGTGTAGTGGTTCACCATGGAGTCCATGTTGCCCGCCGACACGAGAAATCCCAGCCGCGGCTCGCCGAACACCGCGATGCTTTCCGGGTCGTTCCAATCGGGCTGGGCGATGAAGCCCACCTTGTAGCCGTGGGATTCCAGCACCCGCGTGATGATGGCGCTCCCGAAGGAGGGATGATCCACGTAGGCGTCGCCGGAGACGTAGACGAAGTCGAGCTGCCCCCAGCCGCGCGCATCGGCCTCGGCCCGCGTGGTGGGCAGGAACGCCGAAGCCGGCAGGGAGGGACGCGCGTTTTTCGGAGCGCTCTTTTCCGGGCGCTTGGGACTGCGATGAGATTGGGGCGCGGGCTTCTTAGACACAGAGAGTACGTCCTTCATAGAAACGGGCGGGGAAGCCCCCGCCCTGGCGTGTGGTTATGGCGCAAGGCCGATATCGGCCCGTAAGCTAGTTCTCGTCGGCCGCCTTCGCCTCGTCGGCGGGCGCCGCGGGCGCGTCAGCGGGTGCCGCGGGCGCGTCGGCTACGGTGATCTTCGCCTGGGAGGCCACGAAGCGGGCGGCCTTCAGGCGCTCGGCCGTCTCGCGCAGAGCGAAGCCGCGACCCGAGTCCTCCAGCTGCTGGCGCATCATCTTGGGATTGCCCTGGGGATTCATGCCCAGGCAGGCGTCCTCCATATCCTTGTCGGTCAGCGTCATGTGCTCGTGGCGGTACACCGCGTCCAGGCAGAAGCCCTGCACGAGCACCTCGCGGGTCTGCATCATGAGCATCATGCCGAACTGCTGCTCGCCGCCGTTTTGGGCCACGAACTGCTCCCATGTCATGCCGGCCTGCTGAAGCTCCATGCGCAGGTTCTGCATGAGCTGGTCGCGCGTGGCCTCGTAGATCTCATCGGCGATGCGGCCCTCGAAGCGGCGCGTGAGCTGGCCCACGGCCATCTGCTGCACGTAGCCCTCGTAGGCCTCGCGCTGCTGGGCCTCGAAAACGCGGCGCATATCGGCCACCAGGGCCTCCTTGCTCGCGAACATGGGCATGTTCGCCTTCACCCAGGCATCGTCGATGATCGGCACGACTTCCTGCTGGATCTCCTTCACGGTGACGGTGCAGGAGATGGGCTTGTTCACCACTTCCCCGTTCTCGGTGCCCAAGGGAGCCTCGAAGGTGAACTCCTTGGTCTGGCCCGGCTCCATGCCAACGAGCGCCTCGTCGAAGCCTTCTGGCATGTACCCGCGACCCATGAGGTAGGTGCGGTCCTCGCAGGTGAGCGCCTTGATCTCCTCGCCGTCGTCGAAGCACTTCATGGCAATGGAGCAGGCGTCTCCCGCCTCAAGCGGCTTCGCGTCGGCCACCACGTAGGTGACGGAGTTCTTGGCGATCTCCTCCAGCTGCTGGTTGATAGGGGTCTCGTCGAAGGTGAAGGGGGGCACGGTGATCTCCACCGGCTCGTAGCTGGTCAGCTCGTAGGTGGGCTTCACGGTAACGTTCAGGGTGAACGTGAACTTCTTGCCGCGCTCGAACTTCACCGTGGGCGTGGCCTTGGGCGGGAACGCCGGCACGAGGTTGCGGCGGTCGAGCGCCCGGGGCACGAGCACCTCGATGGCGTTGGGCTCGACGATCTTGTCTAAGTCGGCGATGCCCAGCTGCTCTTTCGCGAGCTCCTCGATGGACTTGCCCGGCATGGGGCGCACGCCCATGGACAGCGCGAAGGCCTCGGCGGCCTCCTTCAGCGCGTTGTTCACCTCGATGGCCGTGGCCTCGCAGTCGAGCTTGATGACGCCGTCGGCGAGCTTCTTCTCGGTTACCTTCATAGGTTCGCAACTCCTCCTTCGCAGGTGGGGCCGCCTCATGCGGCCCGTAAGGTTTGCCCGCTATAGTAGCACACGACAGCACTCCCCCGTCGCGCCGGACAGCGAAGCCCATAATTCGCTGCTACGACCCCCTCAGTCTGGAAAATGTGATTTTCTGGTCACTTTGCACAGCTTCGCTATTTGCTGCGTCCAAAAAAGTACATTCTCCAGAATTCTCCGCCCAATAAATCACATTCTCCAGATTGGGAACTTTCTGCAATGCAGACAATCGCAATACATGCTCACATGACCTGGTATTTTGCCATCACGCACCGTAAAAGGGGATCTCTCCTCGCCTTAAAGACCTGGAAAATGTGCTTTTTTGAATCTTGCCAGGTTGCTTTGTGCAAACCTTGTCCATTTCGGCACATTTTCCAGATCACACAGCCTTACTCGTTGGACTTCAGGCTCTCCACCATGTCGATGTGGGCGAGTTTGGGGCGCATGACGAGCATGACGATGACGGTGAACACCATGGTGAGCACAAACGCGATGACGAAGCTGTCCCAATGGATGGTGCGGCCGAACATGACCTGGTCCACCTCGGCCGTCACCACGACGAAGCCCTCTAGCACGATGCCGAGGGCCAGGCCCACGAGCGCTCCCAAGATGGCCAGAAGCACGATCTCGCGGAAGATGTAGGCGTTCACCTCGCGGGGCGTGAAGCCGAGCACCTTCAAGGTGGCGATCTCGCGGGCCCGCTCGGTGATGTTGATGTTCGTCAGGTTGTACAGCACGATGAACGCCAGTGCCGCCGCGGCCACCACGAGCACCACCACGACCATGTTCACCGAGCGCAGCATCTGCTTGTAGGAGTCGATGACCTCGTCGTTGAAGGCCACGGTATCCACCGCGCCGGTGGCGCGCAGGGCCTCGGAGAGGGCTTGGCGCTCCCCCTCGTCGGTAGTGGCCCGGGCGTACACCGTGAGGTTGTCCGCCTCTTCCCCGAAGGTGCGCTCGTAGGTTTCCGGCGTCATGAAGGCGTAGTCGCCGATGTAGTTCTCGATGATGCCCGCCACGGGCACGGAGTAGGTCGTCGCCGTGGCGTTGCCCAGATCGTCCTGCTCGGCGAACACGATGGCATCGCCCACGCCAAGGCCCAGTTTGGTCGCCAGCTTCTCGGTGACGACGGCGCCGGCGTCGGCGAGGGCCACCTCCTCGTGGCCCTCGCGGATGCGGAAGTGCCACAGCTCCTTAAACGCCGCCGGGTCCGACGGCGCCACGATGGTGGTCATGGCCTCGGTGCCGTCTGTGCCCTGGGCGATCATGGAGGCCTCGGTGGCGCGCACGGCCACCGGCAACGAATCCGTGTCGGCCAGAAGGGCGTCGGCGGCCGCGCGGTCGTCGTCGGCCGCGTCGTCCTTCTCGGCGATGACGACGTTGTAGTTCACCAGCTCGCCGTACTGCACGTCGATGATGTCGTTGATGGAGTTCTGCAGCCCCAGGCCCGTCAGCAGAAGGGCCGTGCAGCCGGCGATGCCGATGACCGTCATGACGAGGCGGCGCTTGTAGCGGAAGATGTTGCGGAAGGTCACCTTCCACGAGAACGACAGGTGGCGCCACAGAGGGCCGATGTGCTCCAACAGGATGCGCTTGCCGGCCTTGGGAGCCGGCGGCTGCATGAGGGCGGCCGGGGTCTCGCGCAGGGTGGCCGCGGCGGCCGCCCAGGTGGCCAAAAGCGTGATGCCGATGCCGAGTCCGGCGGCGGCAAGCGCGATGGGCCAATCGATGGGCATGGCGCCCCGGGGCACGTAGTAGACGATGGAATAGGCCTCCATGATGACCCAGGGCAGCACCTGGGAGAGCACCGCGATGCCGATGACGCTGCCCGCGCCGGCGGCCAGAGCGGCGTAGATGAGGTACTTCGAGGTGATGCGCGCCCGCGAGTAGCCGAGCGCCTTGAAGGTGCCGATGAGCATGCGCTCCTCCTCCACCATGCGGGTCATGGTGGTAAGGGCCACGAGCGCCGCCACGAGGAAGAAGATGAAGGGGAAGAACGACGCGATGGCATCGATGCGGTCGGCGTCGGAGGCGAAGCTCACCACGCCGAAGTTCTTAGTGCGGTCCATGACGAACCAGTCTGGCGGCTCGATGTTGTCGATGTCCTCCTGGGCGTCGGCCAGCTCCTGCTCGGCCGCATCAAGCTTCTCGTTGGCCTCGGCCGCGGCGGCGTCGTAGTCGGCCACGCCCTGCTCGTACTCGGCGCGGCCCGCCTCCAGGTCGGCCTTGGCCTGCTCGTACTCGGCCTTGCCCTCCTCGAGCTGCTTTTTGCCCTCCTCCACGCTCGTCTTGGCCGCATCGAGCTGGGCCTGGGCCGCGGCGATCTGCGCGTCGGCCGCCTCGCACTGTTGCGCCAGCTGCGCCTTGGCCTCCTCCAGGGCCACCTCCGCGCTGCCGATGTCGGCGATCTTCTGCTCCAGGTCGGCCCGGGTCGCCTCAAGCTCGGCGCGCTGGTCGGCAGGGAGGTTCGGCACCTGCAGGGCAGCCTCGGCCTGGGCCAGGGCGTCCTGCAGCGTCGGCAGCGCCGCGTTGGCCTCGGCGAGGTTCGCCTCATTGGCGGCGATCTGCCGCTCGGCCTCGGCGAACTGGGCCTCGGCGTCGGCCTTGCGCTTGGAAAGCGATTCGGTGCCCTGGGTGTACTCCTTCTCGCCGTCCTTGATTTTCTTCTCGTTGGCGGCAAGGGTGGAGGCGGCCGCGTCCAGCTTGCGCTGGCCCTCGTCCAGCTCCTCCTTGGCCGAATCCAGCTCAGCACGGGCGTCGGCGAGTTCCGTTTTCGCCCGAGCCTCTTCCTCCTCGTATTCCGCCCGCGCCTCGTCCAAATCGGCCTGGGCCTCGGCCTTCAGGCCGTCCACCCGGGCTTCTTCCCGGGCCGGGGCGATGCCCTCGATGGCGGCCACGACCCCGGCCACCTTGTCGTCGTAGGCGTCGCTGTCGGCGGGAAGCTCTGCTGCGCCCTCCACGGAGACGTAGGCCTCCACGTAGGGCATATCCGGATCGAAAGCCTCGGGCAGCACGTACATGAACTGCTCGATGGTGCCCGAGCCGATGGTGGAGGTGCCCATGGACGTCGAGCTGACGTAGAGCGGCGAGTGCACGCGCCCCACCACGGTGAACTCGGTGGTGGCCAGAGTGTCCTCCACGTTGCCCACCGACGGGTCGACCGTGACCGTGTCGCCGAGCCCCGTCGGCCCGCTCATAACGCGGTCGTTGAAGATGACGCACTCGTCGGCGGATTCGGGCCAGCGGCCCTCCACCAGATCGAGCCGGTTGAGGTAGTTCGCGTCGTCGGAGGAGATGGTGGCCTCGTCCACCTTCACCGCCGTCGCTGCCGAGGGCGACAGCGAGTGCACGCGCATCACGTACTGCTCGTCGTTCAGGGTGGCCAGCACATCGGCGGAATAGGCCGCCTCCACGCCCGAGACGCCGGGCACATCGCGCAGGGCCTCGATGTCCTCATCCGTGAGACCCAAGGTAGAGACGACGCGGATGTCCATGAGATCGGTGCCGTCGTAGTAGGCGTCGGCCGCCAGCTTCATATCCGGCGCCGTCATGCGCAGCCCGGCGTAGAAGCCGCAGCCCAGTGCCACGATGGCGGCAATGGCAACAAAGCGCCCGAGCGAGTGGCGGATGGAGCGGACAATATCTTTGTTGAACGCCTTCACGCTACCACTCCAGCACGTCGGCGGACAGGGGCGCCTCGTTCAGCTCCACGGCGGCCACGGAGCCCTCGCGCACGTGGATGACACGGTCGGCGATGGCGGTGAACGCGCTGTTGTGGGTGACGACCACGACCGTGCGCCCCGTGTCGCGGCAGGTGTCCTGCAGAAGCTTCAGGATGGCCTTGCCCGTCTCGTAGTCCAGAGCACCGGTGGGCTCGTCGCACAAAAGGAGCTTGGGGTTCTTCGCCAAGGCGCGGGCGATGGCGACGCGCTGCTGCTCGCCGCCGGACAGCTGCCCGGGGAAGTTGCGCACCCGGTCGGCCAGGCCCACAGCCGCCAGCACCTCGTCGGCATCAAGGGGGTCGCGGCAGATCTGGCTTGCCAGCTCCACGTTCTCGCGGGCCGTCAGATTCTGCACCAAGTTGTAGAACTGGAAGACGAAGCCGATATCGTGGCGGCGGTACTGGGTGAGCTGCTTGCGGTTGAAGGAGCTGACGCGCGCGCCGTCCAGCGTGATGGTGCCGGAGGTGGCCGAGTCCATGCCGCCGAGCATGTTCAAAAGCGTCGTCTTGCCGGCGCCGGAGGGCCCCACGATGACCACGAACTCGCCCCGCTCGATAGTGAAGCTCATGTCGCGCACGGCGGCCACTTCCACCTCGCCCATCTGGTAGATCTTGCTCACGTCGGCGAATTCCACGAAGGCCATGGTTCCTCCCAACACCCGGCGCCCCGCCCGGGCGCTTTTCTCTCGATCCTTAAGATACACGATAAGGAACCAAGAGGGCACCCCCGCAAATACCCTCCACACCTACTTTTCGTCCAGAAGGTGCATCAACTCGCCATGGGAGTGAACCCCGGTCTTCGCGTAAATAGCTCGCACATGAGACCGCACCGTGGTGATGGACACCACCAACATTTCACTGATTTCCTTCGGCCTCTTTCCTGCGACTAGGTACTCGAGTATCTCCGCCTCACGGTCGGTCAAGCCAGAAGATCGGGCCAGACGGCGGCAGCACTCCGCCCGCCGGCTCGCCAACTTTCCATGGGCGTCCTCGTGAGGAAGAAGGCCCCAAACCGTTTTGGCAAACTTCTCCGAATTGGTGTGGAAAGTGACCAGGGACAGTATCACGAAGATGGCAGCACCGATGACGCTGAAAGCGGTCTCGTCGAGAACGACGCTCTCATGCACACCGAATCCCACTAAGCACCCCAGAAAGAATCCCGCTGACTTGACGAGAAACGCGCGGGCGAACACTTGCGTCGGAGAGGCTTTGATGACACGAGCAATGGTATAGCTCGCAACGGCGAGCAGAACATCGAAATAGTACAGGGCGCACGCCTGCAAAATGAGAAGCGGAAGAAACTCCGTGTCCATGGTAAGAGGACCGAGGAGAGCCGCCACCGTGACGATGGGGAAAACGTATTGATAGAAACGGTTCCAGAGACGCACCACATCAGTGCCGTCACTTTGCCGAAGCGTCGCCGAGAACAGCCCGAGGGCCGCTACCGCACCGAAGAGGAACGCCGTGACACGGCTCGAGACATCTAGGGACAGAGCTAGAGGTACCACGTGGAGGAATCCGAACACTGCCCCGTAGGCGCCTATGATGAGGAACAGGGCGAAAGAGGGCGCTCCACGATGACGACCCTGCGATTCCCCCCTGCGTCGCGGCGCTCCCATCGGAGCATAGGGCTCGCGTTCGAATTGCACTCGCAAGCAGGCACCCGCCCCCATAGCCCGAACAAAACAGGCGGCAGATCCGGCAACAAGCGCCATATGGAGTATTTCGGAAACCAAAGCCGGGGCACCGGCCTCCAAGATGCTGAACAGTCCTTGGACCGTGAGCGTGGTAAGAGCCACAAGCGCTACGACGGTCGCGAGGAACACTCGCGCGCCCACTCCGGCAGTCGCCTGACAGCTCAGCGCGAAGAAGAAGGCACCCGAAGCAGCCCCCGCCACCTGCACAATTATCATAGTCATCACATTGGAGGTCCCCACCGACCAATAGAACGCCATGACATTGGCCGTCTGCAGCGCGAAGAAAAACACCCAGAAGCGGTCGTTCAGAGCGATAGCCCTCAGTCGGTCGGGGCGCATCTGAGCCAAAGCGTAGCCCAAGATGAGACCGACGGCGTGGGCGTTGCATGACTGGGCGCGCAGATTGATGAACGTCCCGAGCACCGTGCCGTAGTCCAGAGACCAGCTCGCCGACTCGTGCAGCAGCTGGGCCGACGAGACGAGCAGGACACAAGCGCCGAAGGCGGCCCAATAGCCCTTGGGGCGCGACGCTGACGATTTCCCGCTCTTGCGCTCTTCCACCTTTCCCAACAAAGCTTCCACAACCCTCGCCCTCCTCGTCACCAGCGCATTCGAGCCCTATCGCACAAGAGGAGACTACCACACAACCCCAGCGAAAATACGGCTCAGGCATAGGCTCTCATCAGGCTTTTCTCGATATCCTCAAAAATTGAGGAGGAGATTTTGCCATCTCCGCATTCTTTGGCGATCACGGCGAGGGCGCCCTCTCCCTAGACTTTTAAGCACCGCCTCCCGCGGCTGCGCCACCAAGCAGCCAGGCGAAGGCGGACAGAGTTGGTTCCTAACAAGGAAGGAGAAGAGGATGGACACGACAGCAAACCAGCGACGCAGGCACCTGCTCGCAGCCCTCGGCGTCATGGCGGCCGTCATCGGCCTCGCCCTGGCCCTTTGGGGCTGCGCGCCCCATGCCGAGCTCAGCAGCACAGGAGACGCCGAAGAAGCAGCGGCGAGCGAGGAGGCAGTAGTCGGATTGTACCCCGACTTTACCGAGAAGAGCTCGGGGCTCTTCAACGACACCTATCAGACTACCGAGCTTCTGAACGCCGGCAACCGCGGATGCAACTCGTGCCACGAGGATCTGTGGGACATCATGAACACGAAGGAGGGCTACAACCACATCCTGACCCACGTGGGCTACGACAAGGCGCTCACCTACCAGGACTGCGAGCCCTGCCATCGCGGTCACACGACGCTCACCGGGCCCTACCTCGGCGACTTGCTGCATGCCGCCCATTACGGCAGCGAGCAGTTTGTCGAGGCCAACGGCAACTGCTGGAGCTGCCACGCCATGGATTCCGCCGGCTCCCAAGGCGACTACCAGTTCATGCTCTGGGACGACTTCTACGACAGCCCGGCGCTGGGCGGCTACCCCAACATCGCCAACGACGAGACCACCCGCTACTGGCTGAGCGTTCGCGGCAAGGATTCCAGCGATGCCATAGGATTCAACAATCGCATGGACACCGAGCAGAACCCCACCATATCCGTCAGCTTCGCCCAAGACGTCACCGATCATGAGGATGTCTTCATCGTGAACAACTGGGGCGAGGAAGTGACCGAGAAGAACGGCGAGCCCTTCGACTTCAACGAAGTGTGCAGCGAGGACAATACCTTGACGATCACCGGCGTGAAGAATCCGAAGACGTGGACGAAAGAAGAGCTGCTCGCCATGCCCCAGACCGAGTTCTCCATGGCCTTGGCCTGCGGCACCAACGGACGCGGCGGCTCGCTCGTGTCGAACATCCCCATGTCGGGTGTTTCCATGGAATACCTCATCGAACAGTGCGGCGGCCTTCTCGACGACAGCAACGCCGTTGTGGCCACCGCCTCCGACGGCTGGAAGTCCTTCGCAATGCCCGTAGAGGCCAGCACCTATTCCAAAGATGCTTACATCGCCCTCAAGTACTACGGCGAGGAGCTCTCCAAAGACGACGGCGCCCCCATGGTACTCATCTCCCTTGGCAATATCGGCGCATGGCAGGTCAAGCACGTCGAGCAAATCGACTTCATGCACGATGACGAGCCGTTCACGGCCGCACTCATGGGCGCATCGGACGAGCCCACCCCCAACTACGCCATCAACGGCATGTGGTTCCAGGAGCACGGCGTCGAGGCCAAAGTTGGCGAGCCGGTGAATCTCACGGGTGCCATGTACAGCTGGAACCGCATGTGGGGCAACCTGGATACGATCAAGTTCAGCTTCGACATGGGAACCTCCTGGGTCGAGTACGACGTGGACAAGGAAGTGCCCGATTTCGATCCCTACCAATGGGTCAACTTCTCCATGGACTGGACGCCCGCAAAGGCCGGTACCTACTTGGTCAAGATGGCAGCCACGGACGACCTTAGCAACGAGATGCCCTTCTCCGTGCCTCTGTTCGTCCATGTTTCCGAGTAAGAAAGGGACGGTGACGTTCATGAAATCCCAAACGATTAAGACACTCGGCGGCGTGATGAGCGCCGTGGCCCTCATCTCCGGGGGCGCCGGCGTGGCCCAGGCCGCCACGGTAGATTCGGCCGCACCCGCGCCGGCCATGCCGGTCGTCACGGCTGCCTCGGACTCCGCGGCCCCCGAGGCCCCCGGCGCACGCACCGTGGAGGGCTCCTTCAGCTACGATCAGGACGCCGTGACCGCCAACGCCGACATAAGCGGCGTGTTCTGCAAGGCGGCGGCCACGCTGTGCGCGTCGCTGCCCACCTACGGCTGCGAGGCGGCCAAGGCCGCGGCCATCACCGTGGCGGGCCCCGGCGCCTCGTTCACGGCCACCGTGGACGAGCTGGCCGGCGAGGAGGGGGCGGCCTCCTACGTGATGGCCTGCTCCTGCGCCACCAACGTCGCCGGCGGCGGCGCCATCGCCAACGCCGAGGTCGAGGGCGTCTCGCTGGAGACCCTTGTGCAGATGGCCTGCGCCTAGAGCGCCTCACACCAAACCTTTCCTTACCCCTCCCCTACGGGCCCCGGAAGCCTCCCCCTTCCGGGGCCCGTTTGCGCGCTGCGCGGATATTACGGCCCTATTGCGGCCCTGCAGAAAGATCGAGTCGCGTCATCAAGAGATACCCCTCGTTAGCATAGATCAACGCAGCTCGCGTCTTACAACACCTCGAAGGTGTGCACGGCGGCGATAGGGGACGCGTCGCCGTCCTCGTTCACCGAGCGCACCTTCATCTGGTAGGCGCCAGAGGCCTCGGACGTCCAGGCGAAGGTCCAGGACACCCAGCGGTCGGCCGTGGTGTCGCCCAAATCGTAGCGCGTCCAATGCTCGCCGTTATCGAGCGAGAACTCCACGGCGATGATGCGCTTGTCGAAGTCGTGGGCCCAGCCGGAAAACTCCATGGGTTCGCCAACGCGCCCCACGTACTCCGCCTTCGCCGCCACGTTGGGGCGGTTGGTGTAGTCGTGGCCGTCGTCGACGAACGGGCCGATGACCGGCGGCACTTCCTCGTTGGTGAAGCGGATCTCGCGGATGTCGCGCACGAAGTGCTTGGCCGGCAGCCCCGGCACCCACAGCTGGTTGGTCGCGCCCATGACGCTCATGATGTCCTCGCCGTTCACGCGGTTGGCCACGATGGCGCCGCGCTCCAGCAAAAAGTCCAGAGGGAAGCTCTGCTCCATCCCGTCGGCCCCCACGAACGTGACGGTGTTGCACTTCTCCGGGTCGCTAACGACCGCGGCCTCCTCAGCGCCTTCGGCAGCCATCGGGGCTGTCACGCCTTCCACTCGTTCCTCTTCCACATCACACCCCTTCTCTAGCTTTTGTCCTGGAGACATTCTACAAGCTTGGCCAGCTCGGCAGCCGAATGCACGCCCGTCTTCGTGTAAATGGCATGAACGTGCGAGCGCACCGTGGCCACCGACACCACCAGCACGTCGCTGATCTCCCGCGGACGCTTGTTGCGAGCGAGCAGGCGCAGCACCTCGGCTTCGCGCTCGGTCAGGCCGAACTGGGCCGCCAGGGCCGAGCAGCGCTCGTCGCGGGTGCGCTCGTAGCGGCCACGCGGATCCTCGTGGGGCAGAAGGCCCCAAACCGTCTTGGCGTACTTCTCCGAGTTCATGTTGAAGGTGACGAGCACAAGCAGGACGAACACCGCCGTGCCGATGACGGAGAAGGCCGCGGTATCCAGCACCACGTGCTCGTACACCGTGCTGCCGATGAGGTTGCCAAGCAGAAAGCCGACCGACCGAATGAGGAAGGCGCGTCCGAACACCTGGGAGGGCGCGGCGTTAATGATCCGGCTGATCACCGAGCAGGCCATGGCAAGCAACGCGTCGAAGTAGTAGAGGGCGCAGGCCTGCATGATGAGGGCCGGCAAAAACTCGCTGCTGTTGGTAAGCGGACCGAGGAGCGCCGCCACGCAGACGACGGGGAACACGAAACGATAAAAGCGGTTCCAAATGAGCGAGACGTCCACGCCGCGGCCGTGGCGCAGCGTGACGGCGAACAGGGCGAGCGCCACCACGGCGCCGACGAGGAACGACGCCACCCGCGCCACCACCCCCAAAGGCAGCGCCAAGGGGATGACGTGGAGGAAGCCGAACACCATGCCGTAGACGCCGACGATAATGAAGAGTCGCGCGCACAGCGGCACCGCGCGGTTGGGCCCGGTGGATTCGCGCGCGCCGGCGGCATCGTCGACGCTGGCCGCCGCGCCCGAACCTCCGTCCCCTTCCGCCCCTGCCGTCTTCCCGCCATCGGGTGCGGTGCGGATGGGAGCGAAGACGACGGCAGCGTAGCCTTCGCGGAAGCACGAACCGGGAACCATGGCCCGCGCCAGACAGAAAGCCGCCGCCGGCACGAGGGCCAGGTGCAACAGCTCGAAGACCACCGGGGCGACCGTGGCCTCCAGCATGCTGAAGAGTCCCTGCACCACTAATGTCGTGCAGCCGATTACCGTCACGATGGTGGTCATGAACAGCCTTGTGCCCACCGCCCAGGCCACTTGGCTTAGGGCCACGAAGAACCAGGCGCCGGCCGCCGCCCCGAAGAACTGCACCGCCACCACGGCGAAAAGGCCGCGCGGCTCTGCCAAACACCAGTAGAACGCGAGCACGTCGACGAAGACCGCGACGAAGAAAACGACCCAGAATGCGCCGTCGCCCACGAGGCGGGAGAAACGCCGGCTGCTGATCTGGGTGAAGGCGTAGCCGAAGACGAGGCCGAGCGAATGGGCGTCGCAGGAGAAGGCCCTCACGTTGACCGGCGCGCCCCACAGCGGCGCCATATCCAGCACCCAGCTGGCGGCCTCATGCAGAAGCATCGCCGCGGATGCCAGGGCTACAAGCGCCCCTACGGCCCACCAGTAGCCAGCCGGCGCCTCCCCCGGCCTCTGCCCGGAACGATTTTTCCGTGCCGTCTCCTCTTCCATGCGCATCTCTCCCTCCCCTTGCTCGCCCTCGCGTCCCGCCGCGGCCGCACGCGACGCGAGGATCGCCGTCGGCCGCTGACAATACGCACTCTGCGGTCCGTAATGCGCTAATCAGCCAACTCAATCATATCACTAGGCCTTCCTTTGAAATCAACAAGAGTTGTTGAGATGGCTCGGCAAGCTCAACAAACGTTGCTGATTTCCCGAAAGGCTCGCCTCTCTAAAGTGATGCTTGCCGGACGGGGCCCATCACGCCTCCCTGGGTGCGCCCCGTCCGACGAGTGGCTACATCTTCAACGGAAAGGAAGGAGAAGAGGATGAAAGCACAAGAGAGCAAGGGCACGTCCCGCCTGCTTGTGGCCATAGCCGTGATGGCGGCCGTGGCGGCGCTGGCGCTCGCGCTGTGGGGGTGCGCACCCCAGGCCACCACGACCATGGCGGCCACGGGCGGCGACGGGGAGACGACGGAGGAGACCGCTGCGTCGTCGATGTACCCCGACTTCACCGACAGGACCTCCGGCAACTTCAACGACACCTTCAGCACCACGGACATGCTGAACGCCGGCAACCGCGGATGCAACGCGTGCCACGAGGATTTGTGGGACGTCATGAACATGAAGGACGGCTACAACCACATCCTGACCCACGTGGGCTACGACAAGGCGCTCACCTATCAGGACTGCGAGCCGTGCCACCGCGGCCACACAGCGCTCACCGGCCCGTACCTGGGCGACCTCATTCACGCGGCCCATTACGGCAGCAAGGTCTTCCAGGAGGCCAACGGCAACTGCTGGAGCTGCCATGCCATGAACTCCGCCGGCAACCAGGGCGACTACCAGCTGGTGCTGTGGGACGACTTCTACGATGAACCGGCGCTGGGCGGCTACCCGAACATCGACGGCAACGAAGCTGAGCAGGCCTGGGTCGACTCCCGCGGCTTCTTCGGCGGCTTCATCAATGGTATGACCCAGGATGCGGCGCCGTCCATCGATGTCACGCTGGATCAGTCCATCACCGACCACGACGACGTGTTCATCGTGAACAACTGGGGCCCCGAGGTCACCGAGAAGAACGGCGAGCCCTTCAGCTTCGACGCCGTGTGCAGCGAGGAGAACACCGTGAGCCTCACCGGCGTGAAGAACCCCCGCTCGTTCACGAAAGCCGAACTTGAGGCCATGCCCCAGACCGAGTTCACCATGGCGCTGGCCTGCGCCACCAACGGCCGCGGGGGCTCGCTCGTTTCCAACATCCCCATGTCGGGTGTGTCGGTGGCCTACCTCATCGAGCAGTGCGGAGGTTTGGCCGACGGCGTGAACGCCGTGAACGCCACGGGCTACGACGGCTGGCAGGCCTTCCCGCCCATGAATCTGGAGGCGAGCACCTACACCGAGGACGCCTACATTGCCCTGAAGTACTACGGCGAGGATCTGAGCCAGGACGACGGCGCACCCATGACGCTCGTGTCGCTGGGCAACCCCGGCGCGCGCCAGGTGAAGCACGTCAAGTCCATCGATTTCACTCAGGACGAGACCTTCTTCGAAGGCCCGATGATGGCCGAGTCCGACGAGCCCTCCCCAAGCTATCCCATCAACGGCATGTGGTTCCAGGAAGACGGTGTCACCACCAAGGTGGGCGAGCCGGTGACCCTGACCGGTGCCGTGTACAGCTGGAACCGCGTCGTGGGAGACCTGGCCAGCGTCAACTTCAGCTTCGACATGGGCAAGACCTGGCAAGACGTGAAGATCGCCGATCAGGTCACCGACTTCGATCCGTTCCAATGGGTCACCTATTCCCTGGATTGGACGCCGAGCAAGGCGGGCAAATACCAGGTGAAGCTGCAGGCCACGGACGCGAACGGCGTCCAGATGAAGAAGCCCGTCACGCTGTTCGTGAACGTCGAGGAATAGAAAGGGACGGTGACATTCCATGAAATCTCAGACTGTTAAGACCATCGGCGGCGTGATGAGCGCGGTGGCCCTCATCTCCGGAGGCGCCGGCGTGGCCCAGGCCGCTACCATCGAGCCTGCGGCAGCCGCTCCGGCATCTGTGACCACCCTGGCTGCCGCAGATGTCGCAGACACCGAGGCCCCTGCGCGCGCCGTGGAGGGAACCTTTAGCTACACGCAGGACGCCGTGTCCTCCAACGCCGAGATAAGCGGCGTTTTCTGCAAGGCGGCCGCCACGCTGTGCGCGTCGCTGCCCACTTACGGCTGCGAGGCCGTCAAGGCCGCGGCCGTCACCGTGGCGGGCCCCAACGCCTCGTTCACGGCCACCGTGGACGAGCTGGCCGGCGAGGAGGAAGCGACCTCCTACGTGATGGCCTGCTCCTGCGCTACCAACGTTGCCGGCGGCGGCGCCATCGCCAACGCCGAGGTCGAGGGCGTCTCTCTGGAAACCCTCGTTCAGATGGCCTGCGCCTAAGAAAGAGCGCGCTGTCGCCCGAAACTTGAAGGGCTCGACGCGCCCAGCGCCACCTGCCTCCCCCTCGGCCCGGAAGCCCTCGCTTCCGGGCCTTTTCCATAGGCAAAGGATGCAAACCCGTAGCACGAAGCCGCTTTTTGCCTTCCGCTTCAACGCAGATCGACATTTTCCCGCCTCTGGCTATTGTGTTACCTAGGCATAACTTTAAGCTTATCAAGAAAATGCCTGGTCACAGCTTCGCAAGAAAGCCTAGTCCTCAATACGCCCGTAGCCAGAGACGGAAAAATGTCGGAGACGACCGAGCGACAGGGCAAAAACCCGCCTCGGGCTACGGCTCGCAGCAAAAAGGCCGGCCCCTTTGCGGGAGCCGGCCTTGGTTTCTCGGGCTTTCGGCCCTTGGCGCGATGAGCGCTTGAAGCTAGGAAGCGAAGATCTCGATGGTCTCGCCCTCGGCCAGGGTGACCATGGCCTTCTTCCAGGTGCGGGTGCGACCCTCCTGGTAGCGAACGCGCTTCGGCTTCGACTTCACGTTCAGGGTGTTCACCTTGACCACCTTCACGTTGAAGATAGCCTCGATAGCCTGGCGAATCTCAACCTTGTTGGCGTCCTTGGCCACCTCGAAGGTGTAGACGTTGTTCTCCATAGCGTCGTAGCTGTGCTCCGTGATGACGGGGCGGATGATGACGTCGCGGGGATCCTTCTCCATTATGCAAGCACCTCCTCAATGCGGGCCAGGCACGGCTCGGCGATAACGAGGGCCTTGTTGTCGACCAGCTCGTAGGTGTTGATATCGCCCACCGGCAGAATGTTCACCTCGGGGATGTTGCGGAAAGACAGGAAAGCCTCGATGTCCTCGTTGCCGATGACCACGCAGATGCGCTTGCCCTCGAGACCCAGCGCCTTGATGAGCGCCACGGCGTCCTTGGTGCAGGGCTTCTCGAAGTCCATGTCCTTCACAATGAACAGCTCGCCGTCGGCCAGCTTGGCGGAGAGAGCCGAGCGCATAGCCAGCTTGATCTCCTTCTTGTTGACCTTCTGGTCGTAGCTGCGGGTGTGGGGGCCGAACACGGTACCGCCGCCGACCCACTGGGGAGCGCGAATGGTACCCTGACGGGCACGGCCGGTGCCCTTCTGACGCCACGGCTTCTTGCCGCCGCCGCGAACCATGCCGCGGGTGCGCGTGTTGGCGGTGCCCTGGCGCCAGGATGCCTGCTGCGCCTTCACGGTGCGATGCATCACAGGCACGTTCGGCTCGATGGCGAACACGGCGTCGGAAAGCTCGACCGTGCCGGCGGCAGCGCCCTTCACGTCCTTAATCTCAATAGTTGCCATAGTTGCTGTAACTCCTTGTTACCGATCGTTCCAATTAAGCCATGCGGACGCGGACGATGCCGTTCTTGCCGCCGGGCACCGCACCCTTGACCAGGATGAGGTTCTGCTCCTCGTCGATGCGAACAACCTCGAGGTTCTTCACGGTGACGGTGTCGCAGCCCATGTGGCCAGGCAGGCGCAGGCCCTTGAACACGCGGGACGGCGTGGCGCACTGGCCCACGGAACCGGGGGCGCGATGGAAGTGCGCGCCGTGGCCGCCCGGGCCGCCGGCGAAGCCGTAGCGCTTCATGACGCCGGCGAAGCCCTTGCCCTTGGACGTGCCGGTCACGTCGACCTTCTTCACGTCGGCGAAGGCCGCGACGGTCTGCTCGTCGCCCACCTTGTACTCGCCGGCGTTCTCGACGCGAACCTCGCGCAGGTAGCGCTTCGGCTCGGCGCCCTGGGCGTCGAAGTGGCCCTGCATGGGCTTGTTCACGCGACGGGGCTTGATGTAGCCGAAGCCCATCTGCACGGCCTCGTAGCCGTCGGTATCCACGGTCTTCACCTGGCACACGGTGTTCGGCTCGGCCTGGATAACGGTGACCGGGACGATGCGGTCCTGGTCGTCGAAGATCTGGGTCATGCCGATCTTCTTGCCATAGATAGCGTTAATCATGTCCCAAACCTCCTTTACAGCTTGATCTCGATGTCAACGCCAGCGGGGAGATCGAGACGCATCAGGGAGTCAACCGTGTTGGGGGTCGGCTCGAGGATGTCGATCAGGCGCTTGTGGGTGCGCATCTCGAACTGCTCGCGGGAGTCCTTGTTCACATGGGGCCCACGGATGACGCAGTACAGGTTGCGCTCCGTCGGCAGCGGAATAGGACCGGAAACCTTGGCACCCGTCTTCTGAGCGGTATCGACGATGAGGCGCGTGGACTGATCCACGATCTCATGATCGTATCCCTTGAGACGGATGCGAATCTTCTGACTTGCCACTTACATTACCTCCAAATAGAAGTTTCTCTGAGGGCGCCTTAGGCGTTGCCGCCGGCCTTGCTGATGATCTCGTCCTGCACGGACTTGGGCACGGGCTCGTAGGAGTCCATCTGCATGGTGTACACGGCGCGGCCCTGCGTACCGGAACGCAGGTCGGTCGCGTAGCCGAACATGTTGCCCAGCGGAACCTTCGCCTCGATGACGACGGCGTTTCCACGCTGCTCCTGGCCCTGAATAAGACCACGACGGCTGGGAATGTCACCCATGACGAAGCCGGTGTACTCCTCGGGCGTCTCAACCTCGACAGCCATGACGGGCTCCAGGATGACCGGGTTGGATTTGCGCAGGGCGTCCTTGATGGCCATGGAACCGGCCACCTTGAAGGCGGCCTCGGAGGAGTCCACGTCGTGGTAGGAACCGTCGATCAGCTCGACCTTCACGTCCTCGACCGGGTAGCCAGCCAGAACGCCGGAGTTCAGCGCCTCCTGGATGCCCTTGTCGATGGAGGGGATGTACTCCTTGGGCACCACGCCGCCGACGATCTTGTTGACGAACTCGTAGCCCTTGCCAGCCTCCTGCGGGTACATGTTGATGACCGCGTGTCCGTACTGGCCGCGGCCGCCGGACTGGCGAACGAACTTGCCCTCGGCGTTCATGACCTCGTGGCCCGGACGCTCGCGATAGGCTACCTGCGGCTTGCCCACGTTCGCCTCGACCTTGAACTCACGCAGCAGGCGATCGACGATGATCTCGAGGTGCAGCTCGCCCATGCCGGCGATGATGGTCTGACCAGTCTCATGGTTGGTGGACACGCGGAAAGTCGGGTCCTCCTCGGCGAGCTTCTGCAGGGCGATGGCCATCTTGTCCTGCTCGGCCTTGGTCTTGGGCTCCACGGCGATGTCGATAACCGGATCGGCGAACTCCATGGACTCCAGGATGACGGGAGCGTCCTCGGCGCACAGGGAGTCACCGGTGGAGGTGTCTTTCAGACCCACAACAGCAACGATGTCGCCAGCGGACACGGCGTCGATGTCGACGCGCTGGTTGGAGTGCATCTGCAGCAGACGGCCGATGCGCTCTTTCTTGCCCTTCGTGGCGTTCAGCACGTAGCTGCCGGCGTCCAGATGGCCGGAGTACACACGCAGGTAGGTGAGCTTGCCCACATAGGGGTCGGTCATGATCTTGAAGGCCAACGAAGCGAACGGAGCCTTCGGATCGGCCGGACGCTCCTCTTCCTCGCCGGTGTCGGGGTTGGTACCCTTGATCGGCGGGATGTCCACCGGGGAGGGCATGTAGTCGACCACGGCGTCCAGCAGCTCCTGCACACCCTTGTTCTTGTAGGCGGAGCCCACGAACACGGGGTTGATCTGGCAGGCGATAACACCCTTGCGGATGGCGGCCTTCAGCTCGTCGACGGAGATCTCCTCCTCCATGAGGACCTTCTCCATCAGCTCGTCGTCGCAGTCGGCGGCGGCCTCAAGCAGCTCCTGGTGGTACAGCTCGGCATCTTCCTTGAACTCGGCCGGGATCTCGGCCATGGGCTCGGGGTAAGTCATACCCTTGTCGTCGGCCTTGAAGTCCCAGGCAGTCATGGTCACGAGGTCCACGATGCCCCAGAAGTTATCCTCGGCACCCATGGGAATCTGGGCGGCCACGGCCTTCGCATCCAGACGGTCGCGCATGGTCTGGATGGCATGGAAGAAGTCGGCACCCACGCGGTCGTACTTGTTGATGAAGGCGATGCGGGGCACGCCGTAGCGCTCGGCCTGGCGCCACACCGTCTCGGACTGCGGCTGCACGCCGGCAACGGCGTCGAACACGGCGACGGTGCCGTCGAGCACGCGCAGGGAGCGCTCCACCTCGGCCGTGAAGTCCACGTGGCCGGGGGTGTCGATGATCTGGAAGCGGTATTCCTTGCCGTCGGACGCGCCGCCGGGGTACTTCCAAAAGCAGGTGGTGGCTGCAGCGGTGATAGTCACGCCGCGCTCCTGCTCCTGGACCATCCAGTCCATGGTGGCAGCGCCGTCGTGCACCTCGCCGATCTTATGAGTTTTGCCCGTGTAGTAGAGGATGCGCTCGGTCGTGGTGGTCTTGCCTGCATCGATGTGGGCCATGATGCCGATGTTGCGCGTATCCCTCAGATCGATTTTAGCCATGTATCTTCACCAGCCCTAGAAGCGGTAGTGCGAGAACGCACGGTTCGCCTCGGCCATCTTGTACATGTCCTCGCGCTTCTTCACAGCGGCGCCGGTATTGTTGGAGGCGTCGATGATCTCGTTGGCGAGACGCTCGCGCATGGTGTGCTCCTTGCGCTTGCGGGAGAAGTCGACGATCCAGCGGATCGCCAGCGTGGTGGCGCGACGGGAGTTGACCTCCATCGGCACCTGGTAAGTGGCGCCGCCCACGCGCTTCGGCTTGCACTCGAGGGTGGGGCGGACGTTGTCCATGGCCTTCTTGAACACGGTCAGCGGATCCTCGCCGGTCTTCTCCTGGACCAGGTCGAAGGCGCCGTAGACGATGTTCTCGGCGATAGACTTCTTGCCGTCAAGCAGAACCTTGTTGATGAGCTGCGTGACGAGACGGTTGTTGAACTTTGCGTCCGGCTGCGTTTCGCGACGGACTGCTGCTGCACGACGCGGCATGTAGTTACTCCTTTTGCTTCTGCGCGCTTCGGGATGCTTTGCCGGCATCCATTAGGTCGGCGGGTTTCTAGCCCGACTTCTCCGACCCGCGCGACTTAACGAACGTTATTTCGGGCGCTTAGCGCCATAGCGGCTGCGAGCCTGCTTGCGGTTGTCCACCGCAGCGCAGTCGAGCGCCGCGCGGATGACCTTGTAACGGACACCGGGAAGGTCCCTTACACGGCCGCCGCGGATGAGCACCATGGAGTGCTCCTGGAGGTTGTGGCCCTCGCCGGGGATGTAGGCCGTGACCTCCATACCGTTGACGAGACGCACACGGCAGACCTTGCGAAGAGCGGAGTTCGGCTTCTTGGGGGTCGTGGTGTACACGCGGGTGCACACGCCGCGCTTCTGCGGGTTGCCCTTGAGCGCCGGGGTCTTCGACTTGTCGACCGTCTTCTTGCGGCCCTTGCGGACCAGCTGGTTAATTGTAGGCAAGACTCTTTTCCTTTCCTTTTTCCACGGGCTTGCACTGCACAAAACAAGCGCCTCTGTGAGGCGCGAGGGGGTATATTACGAGGGTTTCCGCTGTGTGTCAAACGCCACGCACCCGGGCGTATCCATCCCCTCCGGCGAGCGGCACAATTTGTCCATAATCGCAGGAAATGCAGGCAAGGAAGCCCCACGCACTTCCGACCGACAAGGACTGGCACGCTTTCTCGTAGAGGCCGACGAGGACTGACGCGCTTTTCCCGTAGGGGCCGACCTTGGTCGGCCCTCCCGACCGATGAAGGCCAGCGCCCCCGGTCATCTAAACCGACTTCAATCGTCATCTATCCCATCATCTCCGAAGCCGGAGACGAGATCGATGAGCTCGGCCTTGGAATGGACATCGAGCTTCTGATAAATGTGCCGACGATGAGTAATGGCGGTTCCCTCGGCAATGAAAAGCACCTCCTGAACGCGACCCAGCCCATGCCCGCGCGCCAGAATGCCCAGAACCTCTGCCTCTCGCTCAGTCAGCGCGTAGACCTCAGCCACGGCCGCGACCCGCTCATCGAAAGGCGTACCGCCGTCAGCAGACTCCGCCTCTTTGCCCCCTGCGGCAGTTACGGCCCTCTTGTAGGCCCGCGCCAAACTTCCGCGCGTCAACACCACATCCGACGCGATAACAGCAAGCACCATGGCCGCGATGGCCGTCACGCTCACGTGGCCCTGGAGATCGAGGCTCTCCATCATAAGCGCCAAACTCGACCCCAAAGCCGCGCCCAGAGCAAGCGCGCCCAGAGCCACACCCCACACGATAGCAAAAGGTACGCGAATCTGCCCGGCCGCCTCCGCCGCGATTCCCACCACCAAGGAAAGGTACACCCACAGAGCCACCGCCGAGGCCCCCATGGCAAAGCGCAGGGAGAACTCGCTTCCGGCATCGAAGGGGTAAAAAGCCACAAGTATCGGTATGGCCACAAAGCGCAGAAGGAGCAGCCAGCTGAATCCCTGTTTGAGCAGCGCCTTTGCCACAACCTCGACCACGAGGGAGATAACGACGCCCGAAAGGCTCAAAAACCACGTCCACGACAGGGCGTGACCGTGACGCGCAATGAGAAACTGCGTGATCATCAGGGCGAAGACAAGGCCGAACAGGCCATAGGACGCGATAATGCGAACAAAAGCCCCCTGCAGATGCGTCACTG
The DNA here is from genome assembly GCF_009755265.1 of Adlercreutzia rubneri. Classification (NCBI taxonomy): domain Bacteria; kingdom Bacillati; phylum Actinomycetota; class Coriobacteriia; order Eggerthellales; family Eggerthellaceae; genus Adlercreutzia; species Adlercreutzia rubneri. The sequence goes on from NZ_WPOO01000005.1 coordinate 122,855, forward strand.
GCGAAGAGGTTTTAGCAGCAGCCTCACCGCGAGACGCCGACACCATGAACAAGGCGCTGGACACCGCCGAGAACACGGCGACCACTGCAAGCAGCAACCAGTGGATGCCTATGGACTGAGCGAAGGCCGCCAGCAGGCAGGCAGCGAGTACGACGAGAAACGAAACCCGGGAGCGCGCCGGAGCATCCAGCCGTCCAAAGCGTTCGCTCCATACCATGGTGAGCAAACCGCCGCCCAAGCCGAGCAGCGCGCCGGACACGACGCGTAGAACCGCAACTGCCACAGAGGCGCCCCGTTCGGGAACGAGCAGAAGCGCTGCGCCGGCGATGGCAGCCAACGCGCCCGCAAACGCCCCGAAGACGCCTCGAGACCATTCGTCCCTCCAACGCGCGAAAGACGCTGCGCACGCCGTCGTCCCCAAAACAGCAAGATAAGAAAAGAGAAGGGGGTTCAGCCCCGACAGCGCCAGATCGCCCCCGCGATACATATCGGCTACCACGCCGACAATGGGAAGCCACGTTTGGGCGCCAATATACCCGAGAACCACCAAAAGCCCGCTCTTCTCGGAAGCCCCTCCTAGCCCCTGAGACGGTAGCGCGCCATCGTCCTTCGTAATTCCTACCATCGCCGACCCTCCCGTATCGATGTGCGGTCAAGGGCAGTATAGCAAGGGCAAGGCCGAGAACCACCCACAATCTGTCCTTCGTCATCCCTTATTCCACCTGGTCTTTCATCCTTTTCAGATGATGGCTTGGCAGCAAAATAATCTGTCTCCTCCCGCGAAGCATCGGCTTTGGATGATGGCATTTCGGCGACGAGGACGCACAATGCCGCCCATCGAATTCAATCCGGCGGGACGACGAGAGAGCCGCCGGAGCCACTTGGAAGGAGAGAAGCATGGCTCACGTATCCCTGCGCAAGATCGTTCTTGCCTCCGCTGTCGCGGGTGTCATCGCACTTATGTCCCTGGGCACTGTCGGCTGCGCCCCGAAAACGGCAGATCTCAGCGAAACGGGCAGCGGCTCACAGGCTGAAGCCGACGAGAACGCCGCAATGACAGGGGACTTCGCGTTCTCCGCAGATACCGACTGCACCACCTGCCACAGCACCGAGGGCGACTCGCTCGGCGACGCGACGATGCCCGCATCTAACCATGCGACGCAGGAGTGCACCACCTGCCATAGCGACATCGACAGCCTGGCGACCGCCCACGATGGCGTGCAGTTCGGCGACAAGACGCCCAAACGGCTGAAAAAGACCACCATCGATACCACCGCCTGCTTCAGCAGCGGCTGCCACGGCAGCCAGGAGGATCTGGCCGCCAAGACCGAATCCTGCGCCGTTCTCACCGACACCAACGGCACCGTGGTAAACCCCCACGCCCTGCCCGAGAACGAGGATCACGCGACCATCGACTGCGGCAGCTGCCACAGCATGCACTCCGACGACGCTGTCGAGGACACCGCAAAGAAGGCCTGCAAGGGCTGCCACCACATGGACGTCTACGAGTGCAACACCTGCCACGAGTAGCCTTTGCAACCATTTATTTACCCCGGTTCCGCCTGGACCCCGTCAATCCCTCCCTCAGCGGGGTCCAGGTGCGGCCAATCCCAACTTTGGCATCGTCCGCATCCAAGCGGATGGCATAGCAACCCTACCAAAAAGGAGGAAAACATGGAGGAAGTATCTCGCCGTTCGTTTCTGAAGGGCTCCGCCCTGGCTGCCGCCGGGGTTGCCGGCGCCACCGCCCTGGCCGGGTGCGCCGGCAATGACGCTGCGCTCTCTGACACCGGCAGCACCCCCGAGTGGATGCCCGAGACCTGGGACTACGAGACCGACGTGCTCGTAATCGGCTACGGCGGAGCGGGCCTGTGGGCCGGCATCACCGCCTACGACGAGGGTGCCCAGGTGCTCTACCTTGAGAAATCACCGTTCCGCGGCGGCGGATCCTCGTCAATCAACATGGGCCAGTGGACCGCCCCCCACGACGCCGACGCAGCCGCCCAGTTCGCTTTCGAGGCGTTCCACGGCCAGACCCCCATGGAAGTCTGCCAGGCATGGGCCGACGAGGCCGTGCAGAACCCCGACTACGCCGACGAGTACGGTCTCGAGTACTCTCTCGGTGACAGCCCCCGCGCCGAGTACGACATCTTCACCGGCTACGAAGAGATGTATGTGGGCCAGGGCGACGGCTACGGCGCCGGTTTCTTCGAGGCCATGGACCAGCATCGTCAAGACCGCGGCATCGAGGTGCTGTTCGAGTGCCATGACGAGGAGCTCATCCAGAACCCCGTCACCAAGGAAATCATCGGCTGCTACACCCTCATGGGCGACGACGCCAAGCCCAAGGCCGTGAAGGCCTCCAAGGGCGTCATTCTGTGCACCGGCGGCTTCGAATTCAACGAGGAGCTACAGGCCAAGTACCTGAAGTGCTATCCCATGCGCGGCTTCTACGGTTGGAAGTACAACACCGGCGACGGCATCACCATGGCCCAGAAGGTAGGTGCCGACCTGTGGCACATGCAGCAGGTCTGCGGCGGCGATGACGCCTGGTTCGACGACCCGGAGATCGTGCCCGGCGGAGTGTCCGTGGGCAGCCCTACCCCCAACTACATCAAGGTCTCGCGCCTGGGCGACCGCTGGGGCAACGAGGAGGTCTTCAGCCCCCATGGCGGCTGGAAGCCCTACGCTAACTTCGATGAGGAAATCTGCGACTTCGACCGCATTCCTTCCTGGTACATCTTCGACCAGACCTCCTTCGACGGCGGCTCTTGGGGCGGCATGGTCGGCGGCGCCGCCACCGAGAACGGCGGCATGGGCATCGGCTACATGACCGAGGGTCTCGATCCCGAACTCGGTGGCTGGGCCGGATGGTCTGCCGACAACAAATGGGAGCTCGAGCGTGGCTGGATTACCACCGGCGCCACCCTGGACGAGCTGGCCGCCAACATCGCCGCCAGCAAATGGGACGACAAGATGGACGCTGAGAAGCTGAAGGCCTCCGTTGCCCGCTGGAACGAGCTGTGCGACAAGGGCGCTGACGAGGACTTCGGCCGCCAGCAGCTGGCAAAGGTCGAGACCGGTCCGTTCTACGCCATTCCGCTGTACCCGGGCATCTGCAATACCATCGGCGGTGCTCGCCGCAACGAGAACGCCAACATCGTCGATCCGAGCGGCAACCCGATTCCGCGCCTGTACTCCGCCGGCTCGTTCGGCAACATGAATGGCCACACTTACGCCATCACCGGCGGCAATGGCTCCGAGAACTGGTGCGTCGGCCGTATCGCCGGCCGCAATGCCGCCGCCCTCGAACCCTGGGATGCCGTAACCGAGGCCTAGGCCCGGCCTGGCGCCGATGAGCACAAGCGGGCCCGCTCTTGAAAAGCGGGCCCTTTTTCTAAACGAGAGAGGAAGGAGGGGCTCTGTGGCTCAACTCGAGTTTTCCGTTCCTTATAACGGAGACGCCGCCACGCTGCGACAGCTGATCGCGCTTCAAAGACGCGACGGCAACGTTATTCGGGAGATCTACCTGAATGCGCCGCAAGCCATCACCGGTTCGGGCCGCGTTGGAAACGTGACGACCCTCGACGAGTTCGTCGGAGTGGTCAGCATCATTCGCGAAGCGGGCATCCGCGTCGACGTCACAATGAATTCCACGTGCGATGGCGGGGATTGGTACGCCGAGGAGACCCTCAATCGCCAAATCGGATTCATTCGCGACATGCACGAGCAACACGGCATTGAGGCAGTGACACTGGCCAATCCCTTCCTCATCGAACAAGCGCGCCAAACCTGTCCGAACCTTGAAATCAGCGCCTCAGTCCTCGCCGACATCGATTGCTTTTCCCGCGCCGAAGCCTTCGCGCTAGCAGGCGCCACCACTATGACCGTGGACACGAGCATCAACCGCGACCTGAAGCTCTTGCGGCAAATCCGCGAGAAACTTGGCGTAGAGCTCAAGCTCATGGTAAACGAGGGGTGCTTGAACAAATGCCCCTACCGCAAGTTCCACATGAACTTGATCTCCCACAAATCCCACGAAGAGCGCGACGAGGGCAACGCCTTCTCTTTCGCTTGCGGCGACATCATCGGCCGCGATGCCGGGCAGATTTTCAAATCGAACTGGATCAGGCCCGAAGATATGCGCCGCTACGAGGGCATCACAAGCTTCTTCAAAATTGTCGGCCGCGATATGATGCCGAGCAAAGTGCTTCGCTGCACCGAAGCCTACTTGGACGAGTCCTACGACGGCAACCTCTTCGATCTGCTGTGCAGCTCCATCGGCTATTACGGCATCGAATTCCGCGCGCACATCGACAACAAGGCACTTGGCAGGACGAATTTCTTCAAACGCACCTCCACTTGCAACAGACAATGCCAGCGCTGCGCCTATTGTGCCGAATTGGCCGACGAGCTTCTGGGCTATGGCTGGATCACTCGCGAGATGCTCGAGGATATGGGGCAGACGTCGATGATCGCCGCCATCGAAGCGCAATTCGGAGGCAGCTACCCTGTTTGCCGCTCCTTTTCAAAGACGCCCCTTGAAAACCCATTCCAATCTCTGTAAACGCGAGGAGGAACCCTATGTCTACCCAAGTCAGAACCTGGACCGAGTATTGCGGCGCCGAGGGCGAGCCCTCGCGCTGGGATCTGTCCATCAACGACCGCCCCGTGCCGGGCGGCTATATCGAGAAAACCGCCGAAGGGTTCGAGATCCATTATCCACACCTTCCCCTCAAAAAGCTCACCACCCTAGAGGAGGCGAAGCGCAGCCTGGAGCTGGCCCCACCGATTTCAACAGCTGGCCTGAAAGTGGGAAGGATAGCCGACGAGGACAGCGACCTCATCTCGTCTGCCGAAGCTGGCGAGATACTCGGCGTGAGTCGCTTCCGCGTGAATGCCATGGTGGCCTCGGGCGTGCTGCCCGGCCGCCGCGACAACGGCAAGATTCTCGTCGATCGCGCCGCTGCGGAGCAGAAGGCCGCCCAAGGCCTCCCCGAGGGACCTCAAGGGAAGTTCGCCAACCTTTTCCTGTTCTATGCGCCAGCAGGCGAACGCACGCAATATGTGACTGAACTCGAAGCCGACGACGCCGACTCCATCGAACGCGCCCGCGCCTTCGCCCAAGAAGTCATGGAGGACGAGAGCGAAGACGCCGTAGAAGTGCGCGACTACCTGCGCATGCGCAACTTCTTGCGTCGCCACGAAAACGAATTTGAGTTTGCTCGCAGCGTCTTTGGCGATCTCGTCGAAGAGCGAGCCCGACGCGCATCCCTACGCATACCGGAAACTGAAGCATAGCCTTTCACGCGATCTTGTCTTAGACGATACCAAACCTCGGATTCTGGCAGTCCACGGGTACCAAACCTCCAGTTTCACCCGAAGCTCTGATCTGGGAAAACTTCCTATAATGCCTGGTAGATGGCTTGTCGCAGTTCAGCCAAAACGGGCGGTTTGGGTCCCTGCGCCTGGCAAAACAGGCGGTTTGGTACCCGCGTCTGCCAAAATCCGAGCCTTGTCCCCGCAGGTGCCGGGACAAGGCTCTCCCTGCCGGAAAAGTCTGCCGTTGCAGAGAGGGGCGACCAAGGTCGCCCCCTACGGGGTCGCTTCTAAAGCTACATCGCGTACTCGGCGATGATGGCCTCGACGTAGCGGGCCATGTTCTGGAGGTCGGCTACCTCTATATACTCGTCGACGGAATGGAAGTTGGTCATGCCGATGCCGAGGGTGATGGCGTCGGCGCCCTTCGTGCCGAGGATGTTCGCGTCGGCCCCGCCGCCGGAGGTGGCGTGGCGGGACTCAAGGCCGCAAGTGGCCGCAGCGGCCTCCAAATGCGCGACGATGGCGTCGCCGGGCTCGTGCACGACAGCCGGGTAGTCCAGCTCCCAGGCCACTTCCACCTGGCCGCCGAAGCGAGCGGCGGCTTCTTCCAAGGCGCGGGTCATGGCGTCGCGCTGGGCGAGCACGCGATCCTCGTACAGCGAACGGCACTCCCCCATGAGCGTCACGACGGCGGGCACGATGTTCACGGCCACGCCGCCCTCGATGCGGCCGACGTTGGCCGTGGTGCACTCGTCGATGCGCCCAAGCGGCATGGCGGCCACGGCGGCTGCGGCGATCTGAATGGCGGAGACGCCCTCCTCCGGTTCCACGCCGGCATGGGCGGCACGGCCCTCGATGCGAGCGCGCAGCGTCCAGTGGTAGGGCGCGCCCATGATGATGGTGCCCGGCGCCCCGTCCGCATCGAGCACGAACAGCGGGAAACGTCCGTCGCGCTCGGCTTCCGGGGTAGCCGCCGGCAGATTCTCCGGCCACGCGAGCGCATCGTCGGCCAGGGCACCGGCCCCTAGCAGGCTCTGCTCCTCACAGGTGGTGAGCAGCACCGTGATGTCGGGCCGGGGCGTGCCGGATTCCAGCACCGAGCGCAGCCCCTCGAAAATGGCGGCGATGCCGGCCTTGTCATCGGCCGAGAGGATCGTCTCCCCCGCCGAGTAGACGACCTCGGCCATGCGGCAGGTAATGTCGTCGCAGATATGGCGCTGCTCGATGACCGCCTCGATGCCCGCGCAGGGCTTCACCGTGTCCAGATGCGCCGAGAACCCGATGCGCCCCGGCACCGTGCCGGGCAAATGCGCGATGAGGTTGCCCGTATCCGACCCCGTTTCCGCCGCAGAAGCGTCGAAGGTGACCGTGAATCCCATCTCCGCCAGCTTTTCTGCACAATAAGCTGCCATGGGAGCCTCGTGCCATGACGGGCTCTCGATGGCCACCATTTCCAAAAACGATTCAAGCACGCGATCGGGGTTCATAAGGGTCCTTCTTTCAAAATTCCTAAATTTTTTGTCGCAGGGATGCGCCCAAGGAAAACAGCGAGGGTCCGACAGGTGCCTGGATTTGCCCCGCCTTTTGCCCAAGCGGCCTTCGTGCCGCGCCGTGGCAAAAACAAGGGGCAAGGCCAGGTGCCTGTCGGATCCGCAGCGTCGCGTAATAATTCCTCAAGGAATTATTACGAGGCAAGAATGGGGGCCGCCACCTGCTTCTTGCGGGACAGCACGCCGGGCATCCAGTTACCGCCCTCGCAGCACTCGATCTCGAAGACGCGGTTCACACGGGCCGGATCGCCCTCCACGATGAACTGCGAGCCCTCGGCCAGAATGTCAGTGACGAGCAGCAGGGCGAACTCGTAGCCGTTGTCTTCCACGAGCTTCTTCATGTGATCGCGAATCTCCGCCTCGCGGGCCATCACGGTCGGGAGGTCTACCGTCTCGCGCTGGGCGATGAGCACCGTTACGTCGTCGTTGACCTTGAACTCCTTGGAATCGGCCTCGACCAACTTGGCGATGGGCATTTTGTCCTCGCCGCCGCGGGTGCGGAAGATGTCCATGCCGTACTCCACCGCATCGATGCCGAGCTTGTCGGCGAGGAAGTTCACCTGGTCGACGTCCACCTGGGTGCAGGTGGGAGACTTCATGATGACCGTGTCGGTGAGGATGGCCGACAGGAGAACGCGGGCGATGGAATCGGGCAGCTCGATGCCGGTCTGGCGGAACTGAAGCGTGACGATGGTGGCCGTGGAGCCGATGGGGAGGTTCAAAAAGAGGATGGGGTTGGCCGTGGAAACATCGGCGATGCGATGGTGGTCGATGATCTCGACGACATCGGCGTTCTCGATACCCGGGGCCGCCTGGCCGATCTCGTTGTGATCCACGAGGATGACCTTCTGCTTGACTTCCTCGCCATCGCGCTCGACAGGGTTCACGTTTTCGATGAGCACCGGCTCGGCGATGTCGTTCTGCTCCAGAATCCAGGCGCTTTCCACCGGCAGCGGCCCCAGACGGGCGGGCACGTACTCGACGGCGTCGGCCTCGCCGTCGCGGGCGGCCAGCGCATTCTTCAGATGCGCGTAGCCCACGGCTGCGGCGATGGAGTCGTTGTCGGGGTTGCGATGGCCCACGACGAGGATTTTGGAAGACATGAAGGTTCCCCTTTCTCACCAACTTACGGTTTTGAGGCAGTATAGCGCCTCTGCGCCCGTTAGGCGATGGGCTATGATAGGCTTCTTCGATGAAATGAAGCCCTGAACTGCTCTGCGGATGGGAAACGCGAAAGGAGCTCTTGTGAAAACCTATGGTCTGAGGGACATTATCGGCCCCATCATGGTGGGACCGTCCAGCTCGCATACGGCGGGGGCTTTGGCCCTCGCCTCCATGGCGCGGAAGCTCTTCGGCGAGCAGCCCGAACGCGCCGTCTTCACCCTGTACGGCTCCTTCGCCGCCACCGGATCCGGCCACGGCACCGACAAGGCGCTGGTGGCCGGCATCCTGGGGCTCGCGACCGACGACCCGCGCGTGGCCGACGCCTTCGCCCTGGCGAAGGCAGCCGGCGTGCAGGTGGACATCGTCTGGGACACGACCACCGAGGTGGCGCACCCCAACACCGTGGACATCCGCTGCGAGAGCCGCGAGGGGCGCACCCTGGAGATGCGGGGCGTCTCCATCGGGGGCGGCGCGGCGGTCATTCGGCGTATCAACGGCATCGACGTGGACATCACCGGGGAACGCACGAGCGTGGTCGTGCACCAGCGCGACGAGCGCGGGGTGCTCGCCCACATCGCCGGCGTGCTGGCCGGCTGCGGCATCAACATCGCCAACGCGAACCTGCACCGCACGGCCAAGCGCGGCGACGCCTACACCGTCCTTGAGACCGATAGCGCCGTGGATGCGAGCGTGCGCGAGCTTCTGATGGACCACCCGGACATCATCAACGCGCGCGTCGTACCCGCCACCTGCGCCGGCGACGGCGAGGAGGTGCCCATGCCCGAGGATGCCGAGGAGCGGTTCGCCCGCTGGGACTACGCATCCGGCGAGGAGCTTCTGGCGCTGTGCGAGCGCGAGCACGTCACCATCGCCCAAGCCTTCCGCGCCCGCGAGGAGGCGCTGTGCGCCAAGCAGGGCACCGAGGCCGGCATCGACGCCTATCTCGATCGCGTTCTGGAAGTGATGGGCAACGCCGCCACCGAGCCCTTGGGCAACCCGCAGCCCTCCGTGGGCGGCCTCATCGGCGGCGAGGCGGCGAAACTGCGGGCGGCCTTGGAAGATGCCGATCCCCGGCACCGCTTGGTAGATCCCCTGGCGGCCCGGGCGGCCCAGTACGCCCTGGCGACCCTGGAGACCAACGGGCGCATGGGCGTCATCGTGGCCACCCCCACCGCGGGCTCGGCCGGCGTGCTCCCCGGCGTGCTTCTGGCCCTGCGCGACGAGCGCGGCTTCTCCCACGACCAGCTGCGCGAGGGCATCCTCACCGCCGCGGGCCTGGGCTACCTCATCGCCCGCAACGCCAGCGTGTCCGGCGCCGAGGGCGGCTGCCAGGCCGAGGTGGGAAGCGCGGCGGCCATGGCGGCCGCGGCGGCCGTCGCGCTTGCGGGCGGTGCCCCCGACCGCTGCCTGGCCGCCGGCGCGAACGTGATGATGTCGCTGCTCGGCCTGGTATGCGACCCGGTGGGGGGCCTTGTGGAAGTGCCCTGCCAGAAGCGCAACGCCACGGCGGCCTCCGTCGCCTTCGTCAGCGCCCAGATCGCCCTTTCCGGCGTCCAGAACCTCATCAGCTTCGACGAGGCCGTGGCCGTCATGGACGAAGTGGGCCGGGGCCTTCCCCCCGAGCTGCGCGAGACGGCCCTCGGCGGCATCGCCAAGGCCCCTTCCGCCTGCGCCTTCTGCGCGGGGTGCTAGGGTAACGCGACAGACGCTTCCAGCACGGCGGCCCAGATCGACGCGATCCGGGCCGCCGTCTTTTTGGCAGGGCGCCTACCCGATCTTCACAATGGGGGCGTAGTCTTTCAGCAGTTTCTTGGTCTGGCCGGTCTTGGCGAACTTGACGTGCAGGGTGTCGCCGTCCACCTTCACGACAGTGCCGCGGCCGAAGGTCTTGTGATCCACGGCGTCCCCGGCGGCGAAAGTGGCCCGGGCGCCCTCCTTCTTCCCCGCGTTCGGGTTCGCCCCCGCACCGATGCGGCCCGAGCCTGCGCGGGATGCGCCGCCGATGCTGCCCGCCGCACGCCCCGTACCCGTGGCCGCGCGGTACTCGGCGAACGAGCGACCCTGAGCGCCCGAGGCGCTCGAGCGACCGAACACGCGGCCCTCCCCCGCCTCGGTGCCCGAGCCGGCGATGCCCCGGCGGCTGCCGCGCTTCTCCCAGCCGGTGCCGGAGAAGCCCGCCGAGCCCAGCCCGCTCGTCTGGCGCAGCTCCGAGGGGATCTCCCCGATGAAGCGGGAGACGGGGTTCGCGTGGGTCTGGCCGAAGATCTGGCGCTGCTGGGCGCAGGTGAGGCAAAGCCGCTTGCGGGCGCGGGTGATGGCCACGTAGGCGAGCCGCCGCTCCTCTTCCACGGCCGCCGCGTCGCCCACGGAGTTCATGTGGGGGAACAGCGTCTCCTCCATGCCGGCCACCCAGACGCAGTCGAATTCCAGGCCCTTGGAGGAGTGCACGGTCATCAGCGTGACGGCCTGACCGTCCTCGGTCACCGTGTCCAGATCGGTGCGCAGGCGCACCCATTCGATGAAGTCGGCCAGCGAGTCGCCGCGCAGCACGCGCACGGGCTCGACCGACTCGTCCTCGCCCACCGTCGGCGCGGCGAAGTCGGACTCCTCCGCATCGTGGGTCTGCACGAACTCGTCCACAACGCCCAGAAACTCCTGGATGTTCTCGACGCGCCCGCGCGCCTCGTCGGTGCCCTCGTCCTGCAGGGCGCGAATGAGGCCGGCCTTGTCGATGATCATTTCCACGACCTTGCGCAGATCGCCCCCGTAGGTGGCGCCGTCCTTGATGACCTGGATGAACTCCCCTACGGCATTGCGGGTGGAGGCGCGGATGTCCGGATCGACCACCGCCAGCTCGGCCGCCGTGAGAAACGGCATGTTCATCTCGCGGCCGTACTGGTCGATGCGCTCGATGGTGGTCTTGCCGATGCCGCGGCGCGGCACGTTGACGACGCGCTTGGCCGCGATGTCGTCGGCCGGGTTCATCACCAGCGTGAGATAGGCCATTACGTCGCGGATCTCGGCGCGATCGAAGAAGCGCGTGCCCCCGACGATGCGGTAGGGCACGCCGGCGCGCAGCAGCATATCTTCGAGCATGCGCGACTGGGCGTTGGTGCGGTAGAACACGGCCATGTTGTTGTAGGAGGTACCCTCACTGCGGCGCCGGTCGATCTCCCCGGCGATCCAGCGGCCCTCGTCGCGCTCGTCGGTGGCCAGATACACCGAGATCTTCTCCCCGTCGCCCGAGTCCGTGAACAGGCGCTTCTCCTTGCGGTGCTGGTTGTTCGCGATGACGGCGTTGGCCGCCGCCAAGATATTGCCCACGCTGCGGTAGTTCTGCTCGAGCTTCACCACCTTGGCCTCGGGGTAGTCGCTCTCGAATTCCAAGATGTTGCGCAAGTCGGCGCCGCGCCACGAATAGATGGACTGGTCGTCGTCGCCCACCACCATGATGTTGCGGCGCTTGGCGGCGAGCAGCTGGGTGATGGCGTACTGGGCGCGGTTGGTGTCCTGGTACTCGTCCACCATGAGGTAGCGGAAGCGATCCTGATAGGCCTCGCGCACGTCCGCGTGGTTCTTCAGCAGCAGGTAGCCGTACAAAAGAAGGTCGTCGAAGTCGAAGGCGTTGGCTGCGCGCAGGCGCTCCTGCAGCCGCTCGTACACGCGCTCGGCCACCTTCCCCACCGGGTCGTGCGCGTCGAAGTTACCGGGGGTAACGAGGTCGTTCTTCGCCTGGGAGATGCGGTTCATCAGCTGGTTCACGGGAAAGCGCTTCGGGTCGATGTTCAGCTCGGCCATGATGTCCTTGTACAGCCGCTTCAAATCGTCCGTGTCGTAAATGGTGAAGTTCTTCGTGAAGCCCAGCCGCTCGGCGTCGGCCCGCAGCATGCGCACGCACATGGAGTGGAAGGTGGACACCCACATGCCTCGCGAGCGCGTGCCCACGAGCTGCGCCAGACGCTCGCGCATCTCGGCGGCCGCCTTGTTGGTGAAGGTAATGGCGAGAATTTCCCAGGGGGCCGCCAGATTCTGCTCCAGGATGTTGGCGATGCGGTAGGTGAGCACGCGCGTCTTGCCGGACCCGGCGCCGGCCAGCACCAGAAGCGGGCCTTCCGTGGTGACGACCGCCTCGCGCTGGGGGCCGTTCAAGGTGTCGATGTCGATGGGCATGGGCGCTCCTGTTTCTTTCACTTCTTCGACAGACAGCAAAGCGGTTGGCGACAATGCGCCAACCGCGCCGTTTTGAGATCGCTGAATGGGTCACCATAGGATACAACAAGGTCGGGCCGCGGGAGGAGAAGCCGCGGCAACCCACGACAGAAACACGCGAACGCACACAGCGGCGCAGGCGCCGACGAGAGGAGCAGCCATGGGCGAGCACAAGCACAACGAGCACGAGAAATCGCATAAGCACCCCGAGACCTTCGCCGAGCGCGACCCCTTGGCCGCGGAAGAGCCCGACGTCCTGGAATCCTCCGCGAGCGACCCGGAGTTTCCGGCCATGCAGGAGTTCGAGGTGGATCGCGGAGGCCCGAAGGCGAACACCCGCAAGCACCCCGGGCTCATCTGGATCATCGTCGCCGTCGTGGCCATCATAGGGCTCTGCATCGCGTTCGCCGCCGCCGGCGACTGGATGAACCCCACTCAGGCCGAGAAGGTGCAGCAAACCGAGTTCGAGGAGCAGACCGTCCCCGAAGACCTCGGCGCCAACGAGAACCCGGAAGCGGCGTAGCCTCACACCACCTTCGCGCCGAACGGCAGCAGGGAGAGCTTCGCCATTTTGAAGCACTGCAGGCCTACGGGGATGCCGATCACGGTGATGCAGTAGGCCACGCCTAGGCACGCATAGGAAAAGGCCATGGGCAACCCGGCCAAAATCAACCAGAAGATGTTGGCTATGAGCGACGGCGCACCTCCGCCGTAAACGATGGTCTTGCCGAAGGGCGCCAGCGTCAGCGATGCCATCTTGAAGCACTGCCGCCCCAGCGGAATGCCGATGATGGTGATATAGAACAACAGCCCCGCCAGACACCACCAAATCGCCGTGAACAGTCCGCCGAAAATGATCCAAATTATGTTCGCGATGGTGGACATGAGACCATTATGCCACGACGAGGGTCTCTTCCTCTACGACCAGCTCGGAACAGCGGCGGGCGTCGAGGCGGCGGTTGCGGAAGTAGACGAGCCAGTTGGCGGCAATGCAGATGACGTTGATGAAGTAAACGGCGAGTACCCAGTTCAAATTCCCCGAAACGAACTTCGCCGCGATGCCGGCGAAGTAGCCGGCGGTGATGAGGGCGATGAACTGCCAGCTGGTGCCAACGGCCGTGCCGGCCTTGTAGTTCTTGTACGCGTTGAGGGGCCAGGACAGACCAAAACAAATGAGCATGACCGCTTCGAGCAACTCCGCCATGAGAACGTGATCGCTTCCTTCAAATCGAGTTCGTGCATGTGCGGATCATGATTGTAGGACGCATGGCCGCAGAGTGCAGCACCCTTCACAGCAATACGACAGAATGCTAAGCTTTGGCCCATGAATCAGCTCTACGACATGCACTGCCACATGGGGTTCGCCCCCTCCCCTATCGCAACGGCGCAAGAGGGCGCGGCTGCGGGCATTGGCGCATTTTCCTGCACGGTGGCACCCGACGAGTACGAGCGGCTCCTCCCCATCCTGGCCGACGCGCCCAATGTGGCCCTCGGGCTGGGGGCGCATCCGTGGTGGATCGCCGATGGGCGCGTGGGCGAGGTGGAGCTGGATCGGTTCTGCGAGCTGGCGCGCGCGACGCGCTTCATCGGCGAGATCGGGCTCGACTTCGCGGGGCCGCGCGATACGGAAGAGAGCCGCGTCCGGCAGACGGGCGCCTTCGCGCGCATTCTCGCTGCTTGCGATCAGCCCGTAGCGCCCTCGGCGGCGGGCGACCTCGCTTCGAAGCTCATCTCAATTCATGCCGTCAATGCCGCCGCCACGGCGCTCAATCTGCTCGAAGCGGCTGGAACCCTCGCGCGCCACCAGGTGATCTTCCACTGGTTCTCGGGCGCCTCCGATGACTTGCATCGGGCCATCAAGCTCGGCTGTTTCTTCTCCGTGGGGCCGCGCATGCTGGCCTCGCGGCGCGGGCGCGAGTACGCGCGGCAGATTCCCGTGAGCCAGCTGCTCCTGGAGACCGACATGCCCGCACGCGCTGGCGACAAGCTGCCGGCCGAGGTCTGGCGCGCCGAGCTGGACAACGCCCTTTCCGGCATCGCGCAGCTGAAGGGCATCGACCGCGCAAACCTTGCGGAGCGCATCGCCTCCACAAGCCGCGAGCTGCTAATGCCCTAGAGAGCGCGAACGAAGGGCGCCGACCTCGCGTATAATGGTCGCCATGAACGCAAAGCTCAAGAAAATACGCCTGGACGACCTGCTGGTAGAGCGGGGGGACTTTCCCGACCGCGCGGCCGCGCTGCGGGCCGTCATGGCGCGCGAGGTGCGCGTGGACGACGTCTACGCCACGAGTGCCGCGATCAAGGTATCGCCCGCAGCCGACATTTTCATTCGCGGACGCAAGCAGTTCGTCTCCCGCGGCGGCAAGAAGCTCCAGGGGGCGCTGGACGCCTTCAGGCAGCGCGTCGACGGTATGAACTGCCTGGACATCGGCTCGTCCACCGGCGGCTTCACCGACTGCCTGCTGCAGGCCGGCGCCGCGCGCGTGGCGGCGCTCGATGTGAACTACGGCCAGCTCGCCTGGAAGATCCGCCAAGATGCGCGGGTAGCCGTCTTCGAGCGCACCAACATCAAGGACGCCGACCCGGCCGCCCTCGGCGCCCCCTTCGACCTCATCGTCATCGACGTGTCCTTCATCGGCCTGGCGGCGCTCGCCCCCCTCTTCCCCCGCTTCAGCCGACCGGGCACCATCTTCATCGGCCTGGTGAAGCCGCAGTTCGAGTCGGCCCACGACGAGACCGACCGCGGCGTCGTCCGCGACGAGGCCGTACGGCTGCGCACCGTGGAAGAGGTGAAGGTCGCCCTCGCCGCCGCCGGGTTCGCCGCAACCGGCGTGGTCGAGTCCCCCATCACCGGCCCCGAAGGCAACGTGGAATACCTCGTCCGCGCCGTGTACCAACCATAGAAAACGGAGCCCCAGGTGGGGCTCCGTCGGGGATCCTTCGACTTGCTTCGCTCGCTCAGGATGACGCTTGTTCTACGGCAGAAGCAGTTGGGCGATCTGCACGGCGTTCAAGGCCGCGCCCTTGCGGATCTGGTCGGCCACGTCCCAGAAGGCGATGCCGTGGGGCACCGTCGGATCCTTGCGCAGGCGGCCGACGAAAGTGCCGTCGGTGCCGGCGAGCAGGCCCGGCATGGGATAGCACTTCTGCTCCGGGTCGTCCATGACCTCCACGCCCGGGGCCTCCTCGAGCGCCGCGCGGGCCGCTTCCACGGTCACCTCGTCGGCGAACTCCACGTTGATGGACTCGCCGTGGCAGCGCAGCACCGGCACGCGCACGCAGGTGGCCGCCACCTCGATGTTCTCATCTCCCATGATCTTCTTGGTCTCGACGACCATCTTCCACTCCTCTTTGGTGGAGCCGTCGTCCAGGAAAACGTCGATGTGCGGGATGGTGTTGAAGGCGATGCGGTGGGCGAAGGCGGAGATCTCCAGCTCGTCCTCGGGGGTGCCGTCCAGGAAGGCGCGGGTCTGGTCGTACAGCTCGGCCATAGCGGGCGCGCCGGCGCCGGAGGCGGCCTGGTAGGTGGACACCACGACGCGCTTGATGGGCGACAGATCGTAGAGCGGCTTCAGCGCGACGACCATCTGAATGGTGGAGCAGTTCGGGTTCGCGATGACGCCGGAATGCCACGCCACGTCCTGGGGGTTCACCTCCGGCACCACCAGCGGCACGTCCTCATCCATGCGGAAGGCGCTGGAGTTGTCGATCATGACGGCGCCGGCGGCCGTGACCGCCTCGCGCATGGCCTTGGAAACGCCCGCGCCGGCGGAGAACAGCGCGATATCGACGCCCTCGAAGGACTCCGGCGTCATCTCCTGCACCACAAGCTCGCCAGCCGGCACCTGGCCGCAGCCGTCGAAGGGCACCTTCTTACCCGCCGAGCGCGCGCTCGCCAAAGCCCGCACCTCGGACGCGGGAAAGTCCACGTCGTGCAGCACGCGCAAAAACTCCTGCCCCACCGCGCCCGTCGCTCCCGCCACGGCCACCACGGGGTTTGCCGGCATTTCCTTCGTCCACGTCATGTTGGTTCTCTTTCTCTTCTTGAATGGGTATCTTACTGAGCCGGGAGGGGCGACCAAGGTCGCCCCCTACGGGGTTTTGCGGTGCGAATATCTCACCTGGTCGGGAGGGGCGACCAAGGTCGCCCCCTACGAGATAAGCTAATAGCAGGTTCGCCCAAGGAAGTCAGCGGCGGAACATCAACGCCCTTTCTTCATCTTCGCGGCGATCTCTTCCGCTGACAGTTGGGTTTCCACGAACACGTCGTCGGAGTCGAGGCCGAAGGCGGTGTGCAGGCATTGGACGGCCTGCACGGCCTGGGCCGCGTCCACGATCATGGACAGGCGAATGGGCGACGTGGAGATGGCCACGATGTTGATGTTGTTGTCGCCCAGGGTCTGGAACGTGCGCGAGGCCACGCCCGGCGAGGACTTCATGCCCGTGCCCACGAGCGACACCTTCGCGATGTCCTCGTCGACGATGAACTCGCGGGCGCCGATCTCCGGCACGATGCGCTCCATGGTCTCCTTGGCGCGGGGCAGATCGGCCCCGGGAGTCGTGAAGGAGATGTCGGTGAAGCCGGCCTCGGACACGTTCTGGATGATCATGTCCAGGTTCACGTTGGCAGCGGCCAGCGCCCCGAACACGCGAGCGGCCACGTTCGGCGCATCGGGCACCTGGCGGATGGTCACCTTCACTTCCGACGTGTCGCTGGCGATGCCGGTAATGACGGCTTCTTCCATTTCGTACTCCTCCTTGACATAGGTTCCCTCGGCCTCCGAGAACGCGGAGCGGGAATGGATGACCACTTTCCATTTGCGGGCGAACTCCACCGCGCGGCTCTGCAGCACACCCGAGCCGGCGCTGGAGAGCTCCAGCATGTCGTCGTAACAGATGGAATCGAGCTTGCGGGCCCGGGGCGCGATGCGCGGGTCGGTGGTGTAGACGCCGTCCACATCGGAGTAGATCTCGCAGACGTCGGCATTAATGCCCCAGGCGATGGCCACCGCCGTCGTGTCCGACCCGCCGCGACCGAGCGTGGTGATGTCGCCGTTGGCGTCGATGCCCTGGAATCCGGCGACCACGGGAATGGCGCCATCGTCCAGCGCGTCTAAGATGCGCTCGTTGTGCACCTTCACGATGCGCGCCTTGTTGTGCGTGCCGTTGGTCTCGATGCCCGCCTGGCGGCCGGTGAAGCTGATGGACTTGTAGCCCAAAGCCTCGATGGCCATGGCCAGAAGCGTCATGGAAACCTGCTCGCCGGTGGACAGCAGCCGATCCAGCTCGCGGGCCGGCGGCGCCGTCGTGATGGCGGAGGCGAGCCCCATGAGCTCGTCGGTGGTCTTGCCCATGGCAGACACCACGGCCACCACCTCGTCCCCGCGCTGGCGCATGCCTACCAGGCGCTTGGCGACGTTTTTGATGCGCTCGGGGGAGGCAACCGACGTGCCCCCGAATTTCGCGACGATCAGAGCCATTGCGCTTGCTCTCCTTCGATACGGAACTAGTCGAAAATGCAAGTGGGCACCACTATAGCAAAGTTGCAAGGTCAATGAGGGCGAGCGCAGCCCGTACGGGCGCATCTTCGGTCGGAATGCCATCAGCGGCCACGGGCGGCGAGCGGCCATCCGGCCCCGGGGATGCCGACCACCCCGCCGAGGCACCCCCGGCCACCCCGCCAGGTGACGCCGGCCAGCTCGCCAAAGGAGCACCGTCTGCTCCGTCTACCTAGTATGTCGGTTTTCCGACGGACGACACCCACCGTCCGCTGGCGGCCGCACCATTGTTTATGATGGCCTGTGTACCTATCATGATCGCTTTGCATTCAACATCGGGCAACGCCATCGGAGAGGAGAAGCCATGCCGGCCATCATCACGCACGACCTGTTCGGGAAAGACGTGTACGGCAAGACCTTCGATACCATCGGAGGTTCCCGCGATGCGGCCGAGGCCTTCCTTTTGGGCAACCAGGGCCCCGATCCTTTGTTCTTCGTCGCGCCCGATCCGCGCTACCGCCGCGTGGGAAAGCTGGCCTCGACGCTGCATCGGGCGCGCCCGGCGGAATTCCTCGTGGCCCTGAAGAGCGCTGTGCGCGAGCTGCCGGCGCAGGAGCGCTCCATCGGACGCGCCTACGCGCTGGGCTACGTATGCCATTACCTGCTGGACAGCATGGTGCATCCGCTCATCATTAGCCAGGTCGATGCCTTGTGCGGCGCTGGCGTGGAAGGCCTTACGGCCGAGGACGCCCACGAGGTGCACGCCGTTATCGAGACCGAGCTGGACGAGCTTGTGCTGACGGCCAAGCGCGGCGAGACCGTGGCCACCTACCACCCCGCCACCTCGGTGTTGCGCGGACGCGACAGCATGTTGGATACCGTGGGCCGCCTGTACGCCGGAGCCGTCGACGACGCCTTCGGCCTCACGATGCCCAAAACCATGTTCAAAAGCGCCGTGCGAGCCGAGCGCGCGGCCCAGCGGGCCCTCTACTCCCCCACCGGCGCCAAGCGCGCCGTGCTTTCCGCTGCCGAGCGCCTCGTGCGCCCCCACGCCATGACCGGGGCCATGAGCCACCGGGCCGCCGAGCGCGCCACTTCCGCCTTCGCCAACGGCGAGCGCGCTCCCTGGCGCCATCCGGCCACCGAGGCCGTCAGCCGCGCCAGCTTCTGGGATCTGTACGACCAGGCGCGCGCAGGCGCCCTGAGCGCCATTAAAGTCATGGACGCCGACGACTTCGATCTGGCCGCTTCCCACCGCCTCACCGCCGATGTGAACTTCTACGGCGAGCCCGTGGTGGCCCTCGTCGTGGCTGTGGAAGACGCCGCGGCCGGCGACGACGTCCCCGACGTGCGGAATCGGTAGGAACGCCATGACCCTCGAGACCGCCTTCGACCTCCCCTTCTGGTTCGAGTTCGCCGCTACCGTGACCGGCGGCCTGTCCGGCGGCATGTCCGCCGTGCGCGCCCGCTACGACATCTTCGGCACCGTGGCCATCGCCTGCATCACCGGCATGGGCGGCGGCATCATCCGCGACATCCTGCTCCAGAACTACGGCCTGTACGCCTTCCAAAGCCCTTGGTTTCTCCTGTCCTGCGCCCTTGCCGGCGTGGCAGTGTTCTACTTCGGCAAGCTGGCCACCTACCTGGACCCCATCGTCGACCTCCTGGACAACATCTCGGTAGCCCTGTGGGCCATCATCGGCGCGTCGAAGAGCCTCTCGGCGGGCCTTACCGTCATCCCCTCAGTAGTGCTCGGCACCATCACCTCCATCGGCGGGGGCATCTCCCGCGACGTGCTCATGAACCGTCCGCCCGTCGCCTTCCAAACCGGCCCCATTTACGGCAGCGCGGCCCTTATCGGCTGCATGGTCTACTGCCCGCTGAAGGCCAACGGCATCCTGCCCGACACGGCGGGCATCCTGTGCGCCGGCCTCATCATGGTCCTGCGCTACCTGTCCCTCATCATGGGCTGGCGCACCAAGCCGCCCCGCGACTACTCGGACACCGTGGTGGAAAGCGTGGCGCGGCCGATGCGCTTCATCGCGCGCAAGGTGCACGTGCCCATGGGCAAGACGGCCCGCGAACGCCAGGGCACGACCAAGTTCGACCGCTTCAAGAGGAAGGGCAAGAAGCTTTACGACCGTCTGAGCGGCCGTTGGATGGACGACGACGGCGAGCACTTCCAACCCACTGTGCTCATGGACAAACTGGTGGTGCCCTTGGCCGACGAGGACGAGCACGTCGCAGAGCCGGCCCCCGATCCCTCCGATCGCCTGTTCGTCGACCGCGACGAGCTCTATCGCATCATCGGCCTGGAGCACGAGCCCCGTCGCACCGGCCCGCAAGCAGCGGTGAAGGATTCTGCCGCGGATGCCCAGGACACAGAAGATGCGGGAAGCGAGAAAAAGGAAGGCGTGGAAGGCGCCGACGCGGATGCGGCACGAAAAGCCGACGACGAGCCGGCCTTCGACCCCTTCGAACCGCAAACCCCCGACCCGAAGAAGCCCCAGCACAACCCCCCCGCGACCTAAAGAAACGCCGCTAAACCCGAACATCTGCCATCCCCCGCAGGGGCCGCCCCGACCGCCCCCCGTAGGGGCCGACCTTGGTCGGCCCTCCCAAGCCCGAACATCTGCCAATGCAGAAAGGGCGGCGCAAGCGCCGCCCCTACGGAGGTATACCGATTGCCCGACCCCGACCTTACATGTTCTTCAGCAAGATAGTGCTCATAAGATCGGCGGTGTGCTCGCAGGCATCGCAGCAGCTCTCCATGAAAGCGTACAGGCGCGACCACTTCAGCACGTGCATAGGCTCGTCGGCGTGGTTCACATGCAAGTTGCGGATGACCTCCACGTACAGGCCATCGGCCTCCTCCTCGTTGTCGGACACCTGAATGACGAGCTGCTTGAAGTTCTTCGACTTCTTGAAGTTGCGGAAGTCCTCCATGGCGGCATCCACAGCCTTGCACGACTTGCGGATGAGCGTGGCGAAGCGCAGCGCGTCCTCGGGAATCTGATGGATGTCGAACATGTAGAAGTACTGCAGCACGTCCTCGATCTCGTCGAGGATCTCGTCCAGCGCGCCGGCCAAGGCCACGATGTCCTCGCGGTCGAACGGCGGCATGAAATCGCCACCGACATGCTTGTAGATGTCGTGGTTGATCATGTCGCCCGCATGCTCGATCTCGTGGGCCTCGTCGAGCACCTCGCGCAAGGCCGCCGCGTCGGTGAAGTTCTCCATGGCGCGCAAAAGAACGCTCGCCTCTTGCACGGCCAAATCGGACAGCTCTTCGTAAGCGTCGAAGTAATCGTACTTGTGTTTCTTGGCCACTGGAATTCCCTTCTCGCGTTACAGGATCATAAGGAACAATTTGGCGCAGGCGAAGCCCAGGATGCCGCATCCGGGGAAGGTGAGCACCCAGGTCTTCACCATGTCGATAGCGATGGACCACTTCACGGACTTGGGGTTCTTGGCCGCCCCCACGCCCATGATGGCCGTCGTGTTGGTGTGCGTCGTGGAGACCGGTAAGCCGCCGAAGGTGGCGAGCATGAGGCTCACGAAGGTGGAGAGACTGGCGGCGAAGCCCTGGAACGACTCGAGCTTCACCATGTCCATGCCGACGGACTTGATGATGCGCTCGCCGCCCACCGCGGTGCCGAAGCCCATATTGAAGGCGCAGAAGATCATGAGCCACATGGGCATGGCCACGCCCGACAGATCCATACCCATGCCGGCGGTCATCATGATGGCCAGCATGAAGATGGACATGAACTTCTGGCCGTCCTGGGCGCCGTGCATGAAGGCCACGCCGGCACCGGAGCAGATCTGCGCCCACTTGAAGAACGAGTTCGCCTTCTGGCGGTTCACATGGCGGCACAAACGCCCGATGAGCTTGTAGTTGAGCCAGCCCAGTCCGAAGCCGAGCAGCGTCGAGAGCAAAATGCCGTAGATGACCTTCATCCACTCGGCCCCGTTGATGGCGTCAAGACCTCCCTGGACGGCAATGGCCGCGCCGGTAAGGCCGGCAATGAGCGAATGGGACTGAGACGTGGGGATGCCGAACCACCAGGCCGCCGCGCCCCAGACGATAATGGCGACCATCGCCGCCATGAGCGCCGTCAGGGCCTGATGGGAGTTGCCGCCGAAATCCACCATGGAGAAGATGGTATGGGCCACCGCCGTGGAGACCAGCGACACAAGCAAAAGCCCCAGGAAGTTGAACACCGCCGCCATGATGATGGCGTGGCGCGGCTTCATGGCCCGGGTAGAGACCGCCGTGGCGATGGCATTGGGCGCGTCCGTCGCGCCGTTCACGATGATAACGCCGATATTAAGCAGGGTCACCACCAGAAGGATGGGGTTCTGCATAAGCTCGGAGAGGAAAAAGGTCCACTCGATGGTCACGAAGTTCCTTCCAACTGACGATCACGCGCCGTAAAAAGCGCAGTAGATAAAGTTTACCCTATGTCGCTCCGTCAGCGGCACAGACCCCCATGTTTTTTTGATAGCGTAAGAATTCGCCACCGCCTCCGAAACGCCCGAGCGAGGAGGCAAGCCGGACATCCCCGCAGCTCGGGGTGGAGGTTCCTCCGTAGGGGCGGGCTTCAGCCCGCCCGAGCCCGCGACGGCCCATGGCTTGCGGGCGGGCTGAAGCCCGCCCCTACGGCAATGTCCCAGGGCCCCTACGGGAGGCGACCGTATGCGGAAGACGCCTGGGAGAAGACGATCCGCTGGCCGACCGCCCCTCTACGAGAGCGTCTCCGCCTCGGCTTCGCAATCGACCAACAGCAGCAATTCCGCTTGGGAATGAACGCCCAGCTTCGCATACAAGTTGCGCATGTGGGTCTTCACCGTCGACTGGCTGACTACCAACTTCTCGGCGATGTAGGGAGCTCGATAATTGCGGGCCAGCAACGCGAATATCTCGCGCTCACGCGGGGTCAATTCGAAGCGATCGGCCAATACCGCGCACGCGGCCTCGGTATCGGGAAGAGCAGCCGGCGCCTCCGTTGGTCGGGAACGCTGGGCGGCGGTCCCCTCGCGAAGCACCATCAGCAGCGCGAGCACGCCCGTGCCGACGAACGACGCCACCACGATCACCACGCAGAGGGCCGCATAGGGCGACGGCGCCAGCACGTCTTGCAGGGCGATGAACACCGCCCGCGCGCCGATCATGAACGCGAACACCCCATAGGCCGGCGCCGGGGACACCGTTCCTTCCTTGCGCGTCGGAAACAGGAAGGGCGCCATCATCACATAGAACAGCACTACTTTGTAGGTGGAGTCGACGATCATGAAATGCAGGGGCCACAAATCGCTGACCATCTGAGCCGTGTATAGCGACAGAAACGACACCGGCACCACAACCAGGTCGAAGACGAGGACGAACGCCCGATTCCACGCGAACCGGACGATCAGCGCGATAACGGCGGCTCCCAGCAGGATGCCGCAGCCAATGGCCGCCTGCATGGCAAGGCCCGCACCGGCCTGCTGCAACGGCATCCACGCCTGAAGAGTCGAGGTAGTGGTGCCCCGTGAAAGCAACGGTATGCACAACAGCCCCACGGCCGCCACCCAATCGCGCCGCGTGCGGCACGAGAACGCGGGCAGCGCCACGGCAAGGGATGCGCGGCGCGGCGGAGCATCGATAGGGCGAAAGGCCACAAAAGCAGTCCCGCCCGCAACGGCCACCGCCACGAGCACCGGCGAGGCGAAAGCAGTCGGCACGGCAGCCAAGACCAGCGTGGCCACGCCCGATACCGCGCAGGCCGCCGCTATCACCACGGCGGCGCGACGGGCGCCCAAAGGCAGCAGCCGCTCGCTCCACAGCACCACCAAAAGCCCCGTGGCCATCCGGTACACCACGCGAATGGCGAGCATCGTCGGCGACGAGAAGGAGCTCCCCTCCAGCACGAGCCAAGCCGACACCGCCGCCAGTACCGCCACAACGATCCGCACCGCCGACGAGGCGCCCAGTGCCGGGCGGCCGCGGGCGGCACGCCACCCCAAGCCGGCAATGAGCGCCGCCTCGGCTGCATAGGGCAATGGCGCGAACATAGAGAAGCTGACCACGTGGGCCACGGGCATGCGCTGGATTTCCAATACCATGAGGGCGCACGCCACGCCCAACACGGCTAGGGGCGTTCCCCTCCAAGAGAACGCGCGCGAGCAAGTAGATGTCATCGATAAAGTTCCTCCCGCCTCGTTATATCAGAAAAACAGTATGAGTCTAGGCGATTTCCCCTACTTCATACCGTTTGTGGTAGGCGCTTCAGGGTGGCAGTCGGCTACGTTGGAAGGGCGCATCAACCGCCCGGTGCCCGAGAAGGTCGCTCGGTGATGCGATGCGCCTCACGACCGCATAGTTTGAAAGGAGAGGGAGTCGTGGAACTGAACCGTCGAGACTTTTTGAAGGGCGCTCTGGCTGTGGGAGCCGTCAGCGCCGCCGGTGCCGGCCTTGCCGGCTGCGCCCCGAGCGCCGACAACCCCCAGACCGCCGAGACGGGCGGCATCGAGTACCCCGCAGGCCTGCAGGAGAGCGACTTCAAGGAGTCGCCGGTGGAGCTCGCCCCCATCACCGAGTTCGCCGATGAGAAGACCTACGACGTCGTTGTCGTGGGCGCCGGCACCGGCGGCGTGCCCGCAGCCCTGTCGGCCCTGGAGGAGGGTGCCACCGTGGCCGTGCTGCAGAAGGAGAGCAAGCCCATCTCCCAGGGCGGCACCTGCTCCGGCGTGCTGCTGGACGAGAGTGACGAGCAGGGCGTCATGAACTACATCCAGGGCTTTTTGGAGGACTGCGGCTGGCGTGCCGATCGCAAGCTGGCCGAGACCTACGCCAAGTACTCCGGCGAGGCCATCCGCTGGACCCAGGTGCGCACCGCCGAAGCGGGCTTCCCGCCCTACACCGTGCGCCCCACGGCCGTAGCCGAGTACGAGGACGGCTCGAAGTGCGCCCGCCGCTCCATCATGTTCGGTCCCAAACCCTACAACAACGGCACCATGATCGAGCACCTGTCCGATCTGGCTGCCGAGCGCGGCGTGGAGTTCTTCTTCTCCACCCCCGGCGTGCAGCTGATCACCGACGAATCGGGCGCCGTCACCGGCGTCATCGGCAAGAGCGGCAACGACTACATCAAGTTCAACGCCACCAAGGGCGTGGTCGTGTCCACCGGCGACTACCAGAACAACCAGAGCCTGGTGGAGCGCTACTGCCCCGACGTGAAGGACTTCGACCGCAAGCAGAGCGGTAAGACCGGCGACGGCATCCTGATGGCCATGGCCATCGGCGGCGGATTCGTGCCCGTGGGCCACACCCACATGATGCACGACTTCGACTCGGGCCCCATGTTCGACGAGCCCTTCCTGACTGTGAACGAGAACGGCGAGCGCTTCATGAACGAGGACTGCGTGTTCGAGGAGATCAACTGCGTGCTGCGCAACCAGCCCAAGCCCGGCTGGTACTCTCAAATCTTCGACAACGACTATGTGGCCCAGGTCACCGAGTGGGGCGGCAAACCCACCGAGCCGGAGAACATGCAGAAGTACATGCCCGACGTGGAAATGGACCGCTCGCCCGAAAGCGGCAACGCCGTCATCGAGGGCCTCATCGACACCTACTGCTGCGACACGCTGGACGAGCTGGCCGGCAAGCTGGGCATTCCGGCTGACGCGCTGAAGGCCTCCGTCGAGCGCTACAACGAGATGTGCGATGCGGGCTTCGACGCCGACTTCGGCAAGCAGGTGAAGTACCTGAAGAAGATCGAGAAAGCGCCGTTCTGGGGCATTCACAAGCACGTGCGCGTGTCGGCTCTGTGCGCCGGTGCCACGGTGAACGAGAACTACCAGGCCACCCGCACCGACGGCTCGGTCATCCCGAACCTGTGGATCACCGGCTTCGGCGCCGGCCAGCTGTGCGGCGCCCCCGACTGGTCGATGTACCAGGCCGGCATGTCCGCGGGCCACTGCATCATGAGCGGCCGCATCTGCGGTATCCAGGCGGCCACGGGCGGCAAGCTGGAGGCCATGGCCCCCATCACCGAAGCCGACGTGGTGGCTGTTTCCGCCTAGCCCACCTCACCCTCGCAAAAAAGGGCGGGGTCCGACTCCCTCAGGATATCGGATCGCGCCCTGCGAAAAACGTACCCCTCCCCCATGCGCTCCGCCCCTCCCGGCGGGGCGCTTTTCCGTGGAAGAAGCTTCCTTTGGCGAAAATCTGCCCCGATTTCCGGTTCTCCACGTTTACGGGCCCGTTGCGCGGTGGAAAAACGGAAACCGGGGCAGATTCCGGGCGCGGAAAGGTGGAAATCGGGAAATTGCGCCCTGTTTCGGAACCCAGGGCCCCCGGAGGCCCGAGAGAGGAAGCAGCCGCCGCATCTCGCAGATCACGACGCCGTACGGAGGGCGGCCGTACGTAGGGGTAGCCGTACCTAGGGGCGGGCTTCAGCCCGCCCGAGTCCGCCCGAACCCGCCCGAGCCCGCGACGGCCCATGGCTTACGGGCGGGCTGAAGCCCGCCCCTACGGCAATGCCCCAAGGTCCTGCGTCCCGCCCGTGGCTCGCGGGCGGCCTGAAGCCCGCCCCTACAAATT
Source organism: Adlercreutzia rubneri (assembly GCF_009755265.1). NCBI lineage: Bacteria > Bacillati > Actinomycetota > Coriobacteriia > Eggerthellales > Eggerthellaceae > Adlercreutzia > Adlercreutzia rubneri. Next base: position 149,185 of record NZ_WPOO01000005.1, read on the forward strand.
TCCCCCCTGCAAATCCTCCCTGAAAATACCTCCTGGCAACATCTTCCGGGGGGATCTCCTTTGGGAACGGCTCCGAGGGTGGAGTCTGCCCTATTCCGGGTCGCCGTAGAGGGCGAAAACGCGGCGGCGCTCGGCGCCGATGGTGGTGAGGTTGTTGTGGCCGGGAAGAACCGCCGTATCGTCGGGCAGGGCCGCGAGCTTCTTCAGGGAAGCGCGCATGTCAGCCATGGAACCGCCCTCGAAGTCGGTGCGCCCGATGGTGCCGGCGAACAGCGTGTCACCGGAGATGAGCACCGGCAGCCCCTTGGGATGGTTGCCGAACTGCGGAATGTTGAACAGGCAGATGGAGCCAGGGGTGTGGCCCGGGGTTGCGATGACCTTCCATTTCATGTTCCCCACTTCCACGACATCGCCGTGAGAGACCGTGCGATCCACCGGGCACGGCACGCCGCGGGTGGAAAGGTCCTCGTCGCGGGGCTCCTCGATGAGCGGCGCGTCTACGGCCGAAGCGATGACGGGCGCGCCCGTGGCCTTACGCAGCTCGGCGGCGGCGCCGGTATGGTCGAAGTGGGAATGGGTGAGCACGATGGCATCCAGTTTGCGGTCGCCCAAAGCCGCGAGAATCTTGTCGGCCGAGCAGCTCGGATCCACCACCATGGTGCCCTCGCCGTCGGATACGATGTACACGTTGTTGGCGAGCACGCCCATGACCATATACTCGACATCGACGCACAATCCGCTGATCTCATACAAATCCGTCGCCATAGCTCAACCTTTCTTGAATACTATATTGAAAGCAACTGGAAGGGGAGGCGCCGGGTACCTTGATTCGCTCAAACAGTCCTCGCTGGTATCGAAGGCGTCAGGGCTTACTTCTCCCCTTCTCGCTGCGCCTTCGGTACCATCTGCGGAACTCACTCGGTCAAGGCACCCGACGTCTCCCCACATCTCAACCTTTCTTGCTTGATCCTTGGGGCATCATTCTACGGGCGTCGAAGACGCCGTCGATGGCGGACAGGCGCTTTGTCATCCGCTCGATAACCGCCAGATCGGACAGCTGGAAGAGGAAGCGCATCTCCACCATGCCGTCGCGGTGGGTGGTAGTGTTGCAGGACAGCACGTTGGCCCCCATCTCGGAAATGACGCGCGTCACGTCCAGAAGCAGGTTCATGCGATCGAGCGCCTCGATGTAGATTTCCACCTGGTAGGTGGCCGCCGTGGGCGTGCCCTCCCATTCCACCTCGATGATGCGCTCGGGATGCCGCTTCAAGTCGAGCGCGTTGGGGCAGTCGGCCCGGTGCACCGACACGCCGCGGCCGCGAGTCACAAACCCCAAGATATCGTCGCCGGGCACGGGGTTGCAGCAGCGCGACAGGCGCACGAGCACGTCGTCGACGCCCTTCACCACGATGCCCTGGGACGAGTGGGTCTCGTGCTTCTTCGGGCGCTTCACGCTCGTGAGCATCGGAGCCATGATGCCCGTGGACGAGGCCGACGTTCCCACCGTGGGCTTCTCCGCCTCTTCGTTGCCCTTGTCCACCAGGATCTTCAGCAGGCGGTTTGTGACGTGCTGGGCCTTCTCCTTGCCCGTGCCGATGTGCACGTACATCTCGTCGGGGTCTTTGAAGCCGAGCGCCTCGGCCACCAGCTTCAGCGCCCGCATCGACTGGGCGCTCGACAGGCCCAGTCCGTGCTTGCGCATCTCGCGCACGAGCATGTCGCGGCCCATCTGCATGTCGTCGGAACGGGTGATCTTCGAGAAGTAGGAACGGATCTTGCTGCGGGCCGAGGGCGTCTTCACGATGTTCAGCCAGTCGCGGGAGGGGCTCGCGCTCTTCTGGGTGAGCACCTCCACGCGGTCGCCCACCTGCAGCTGATAGGACAGCGGCACAATGGAGCCGTTCACCTTGGCGCCCACGCAGTGGTTGCCCACCTCGGTATGGATGGCGTAGGCGAAGTCCACCGGCGTGGAGCCGGCGCGCAGGCTCATGACCTCGCCCTTGGGCGTGAACACGAAGACCTCCGTGTCGTCGAGGTCCATCTTAAGCGACTTCAAGAACTCGCGGGAGTCCTCGGTCTCGTCCTGCCAGTCCACCATCTGGCGCAGCCACGCCAGCTGGGCGTCCAGGTTGTCGGCGGCGCCGGGGCGCGAGGCGCCGGTCTCCTTGTAGCGCCAGTGGGCCGCCACGCCGTACTCGGAGTTGCGGTGCATCTCCTCGGTGCGGATCTGCACCTCCAAGGGACGCCCCGCTGGCCCCATGACCGTCGTGTGCAGCGACTGGTACATGTTGAACTTCGGCATGGCGATGTAGTCTTTGAAGCGGCCGGGCATGGGGTGCCACAAGGTGTGCACCGCGCCCAGGGCCGAGTAGCAGTCCTTCACCGAGCTGGTGATGATGCGCACGGCGATGAGGTCGTAAATCTCCGAGAAGCCCTTACCCTTCTTCGTCATCTTCTGGTAGATGGAGTACAGATGCTTCGGACGCCCCATGATCTGGGCCGAAATCCCCACCTTCCCCATCTCCTCGTGGAGCACGGCGATGACGTCGGCCAGGTACTTCTCGCGCTCGGCGCGGGACTCGGTCACCATGCGGGAGACCTGCTTGTACTTGTTGGGCTCCAGGTAGAAGAAGGAGAGGTCCTCCAGCTCCCACTTGATGGAATTGATGCCGAGGCGATGGGCGATGGGGGCGTAGATCTCCAGCGTCTCGCGGGACTTGAAGATGCGCCGGTCCTCGCGCAGGGCCGCCAGTGTGCGCATGTTGTGCAGGCGGTCGGCCAGCTTGATGACGATGACGCGGATGTCCTTGGACATGGCCACGAACATCTTGCGGATCGTGGCCGCTTGCTCGTCGGTGAGGGATTCCACCTCGATGCGGGTGATCTTGGTGACGCCTTCCACCAGCGCCCGCACCTGCGGGTTGAAGGTGCGCTCCACTTCCTCGGCGGTCACCTTCGTGTCCTCCACGGTGTCGTGGAGCAGCGCCGCCGTGATGGTCTCGGCGTCCATGCGCAGATCGGCCAGGATGATGCCCACCTCGATGGGATGGATGATGAACGGCTCGCCGGACTTGCGGCACTGGCCCGCGTGAGCGGCGCGGGCAAACTCGAAGGCACGGCGCAGCATGGCCTCCTCCGGCGCGTCCATGTACGCGCTCGTCAGGCGCGCGAGTTCGGCGAAGCGGTCCTCGGGCGTGGCGGGCCCGCGCTCGATGGCCGAATCGGCCGTGGGATGCGGACGGCCCAAAAGCGCGTCCACCGTCTCCTTGGTGGCCTTCCCGGCGCTGACGGCATCGGCCGCGGCGCGGACGGAATCGTCTCTCTCGACGCTCACGGGCGCCTCCCTTCTCCTTAACGCGGACGTATCCGCGGATCGTTACTGGTTAATGTCCCTGGCCCGGCCGGTTTTTCGGCATGATGGGATGGGAAAGGCGCACCGTGAGCGTCGGCCCGTCGGTGCCCAGCGCCCAGCGGCAGAAGCCGCCGAACAGCGTGCGCTCGTCGATGCCCTCGCGGTAGCGCACCGAATCGGTGAGCTCCACCTTCGACGCCCCCTCGCGCACCCGCACCCACAGATGCGGGCGGCCGCCCTCGTAGACGGTGCGCGTCTCGATGAGCCCGAGCTCGCGGAACACGGCCAAGCCGCAGGCGGCGGAGGTGGGGCTCACGGCGCGGAAGGCGTCGGAAGCGGCCTCGGCCAGATCGGCGTCGGCCACGCAAAAGTAGTCGTCGGGGGTATTGCGCTGCAGCGAGCGCAGCTTGCGGTACACCTGGGCCATCACATCGTGGTCCGGCGTCGCGTCGGCCAAGATGCGTTCGTTGATGGAGGCGTCCCCGCGCCCGTAGAGCAGATGCACCCACGCCGGCTTCCCATCGCGCCCGGCCCGGCCGCTCATCTGGTTGAACTCCACGTCGCTGAAGGGCAGATGATACAGCACCACGTGCCGGATGTTGGGGATATCGACCCCTTCCCCGAAGGCCGAGGTGGCCACGAGCACCTTCAAGTCGTCGCGACGGAACAGCTCCTCGATGCGCTTGCGCTCGTCGCGGGAGAGCCCCGCGTTGTAGAAGCCGATCATGCAGGCGAGCTGCGGCACCCGCCGGCGCAGCATGCGCGCGAGCGCCACGGAATGCTCGCGGGAGTTCACATAGATGACGGTCTTCTCGCCCGTGGCCACCAGGGAGGCCAAATAGTCTTCGCGGTGCGGGATGTTTCGCTGGTCGTCCAGGTACAGGTTGTCGCGAGCCGTCTCGTCGATGACCGAGTCCTGAATGGGCAGTACCGCATCGATGTCGTCGGCCACGGCGTCGTTGGCCGTGGCGGTCACCGCGAGCACCACGGGGTCTCCGAGCCGGGTCAGCGCCCGGTCGAGCTGGGTGTAGGCCACGCGTTGGCCGGCCTTGGCCTGGCCGATGTGGTGCGCTTCGTCCACGACGACGAACCCGACGCGCCCCGAGGCCGCCAGCTCGTCGGTGTGGAACATGAGGTACTCCGGCGTGGTGAGCACGATATCGAGGCTCCCGTCGGCCAACCCCGCGTACACCGCCGCGCGCTCCTCGGGCGTCGACTCGCCGGTGATGACGGCGCTCACGATGCCGAAGCGCTCGAGGCTCGCCCGCAGGTGGAACACCTGGTCGGCGATGAGCGCCCGCAAGGGGTAGATGAACAGGCTCACGGCATGGTCGGTCAGCGCGCGGAAGGCGGCATAGGTTTGGAAGCACAGCGACTTGCCGCGTCCCGTGGCCATGACGGCGAAGGTGGACTTCCCCGCCCGCAGCCGATCGAGAATCTCTCGCTGGGCCGGATGCAGCGGGCGGTCGCCGATGATGGCCTTCACAATGGCCGCCTCCAAGCCGTTCGGATCGCGCCGGGCCGTCTCCTCCCACTGGGCGCGGCGGGGGGCCAAGTCGGGCAGCGCCGGCTCGGGCGCCTCGTCGGCGGCCGCAAGGTCGGGTTCCCCTTCCGCCTCGGCGAACAGATCGGCGGTGAACGACACGGCGTCCGGGTCGAGACAGGCCTCCAAAGCGCAGCAGCTGCGCGCCGGGGCCACGGTTTCCAGCATGGCCTTCACCGAGCGGCGGCCGCGCCATTCGTCGATCTGCACCGTGAAGGCGGCGTCCACCACCGCGTCGTTCACGAGCAGCGCGTCGATGGCCGCGCAGTGGAACATGATGCCGGCCACCGATGCGCGCCCGTTGGTGAGCGTGCAGGCGAAATGGTCCTTGGTCTGGCCCACGGCCCGGGTGTTCACGAGCGTCACGTTCCGCGCGAGGAAGGTGGGCTGGGGGTTCTCCTGGCCGAAGGGGGCGAGCCGCTCCACGAGCGCCACGGATTCGAGCGTCAGCTCGTCCAGGCTCACGAGCGCGTCCACCTCGGTCAGCGGATGGAAGGCCGCCTCCGGCAGCTTCTGCATATAGGCGTCGAGGCGCTGAGCGAAGGCCTTCAAATTTTTGGTGGGGATGGTGACGCCCACGGCCGCCCCATGGCCCCCGAAGCGCTTCGTGAGATACGAGATCGACTCCACCGCCTCGAAGAGATTCACGTTGCCCACGGAGCGCCCCGAGCCGCGGGCCTCGTCGCCGTCGATGGTGAACAGGAGCGCCGGCACCCCGTAGGTGTTCACGAGGCGGGAAGCCACGATACCCTTCACGCCCTCGTGCCAGCCCTCGCCGGCCACGACAAGCGCCCGCTGGCCGTGGTAGATCCTGCCGGCCTGCTCCTTCGCGATGTCCGACAACTCCGCCTCGATGGCGCGCCGCTGGTTGTTCACGTCCTCCAGGGCCTCGGCCATGGCGCAACACTCGCCGTAGTTGTCGCACATGAGCAGATCAAGCGCCAAATCGGCATTGCCCATGCGCCCGGCGGCGTTCAGGCGCGGGATGAGGGAGAACGACAGGTTCGTGGCCGAAAGCGGTTTGCCGGCCTGACCCGTGGTGGCCAGAAGCGCGGCGATGCAGGGGCGCGGATTGGTGTTCATGCGAGTGAGGCCGTCGGCCACAAGGGCCCGGTTCTCGTCGCGCATGGGCATGAGGTCGGCCACGGTGCCCAAGGTGGCGAAGTCGGTGTAGCTGCGCCACAGGTGCGGAAAGCCCAGGCGGCTGCCGAGCACCTGCACGAGCTTTAAGGCCACGCCCACGCCGGCGAGGATAGCGCTGGGGCAATCATCGGCCATCTTCGGATCGGCCACGGGAACGCCCTCGGGCACAAGGTCGGCCGCCTCGTGGTGGTCGGTGATGTAGACCTCCACCCCGGCTTTCAAAATGTCGGCCACCTCGCTCTTGCAGGCGATGCCGCAATCCACGGTGACGATGACGTCCGGCTCTAAGGCCCGGGCGCGCTCGAAGGCGGCGGCGGTGATGCCGTAGCCCTCCTCGAAGCGACGGGGAATGAAGGGGAAGGCGCAGGCGCCGAGAGCCCGTAGGCCCCGGGTGAGCACGGTGGTAGCGGAGATGCCGTCCAAATCGAAGTCGCCGAACACGACGATGCGCTTCTTCTCGCGGATGGCGTTGATGAGTCCGTCGGCCACTTCCGCCAGCCCCGGGATTTCCAGGGGGTTGCGCCAGTCGCGGTCCAGCGAGGGATTCAAAAAGCGCTTGGCGGCCCGCACCGTGGTGATGCCGCGGGCCACAAGGGTCGTCGCGATGAAGCGGGGCAGACCGAGGTCGTGCGCCAGACGCGCGACGATCTGCGGATCGGCCTCCCGGATGCTGAATTGGGCGGTCATAATGTGCTAGCTACCTTACGTGCGTTCTTTTTCGTAGTTCGGAAGGTATTTTCGCATAAAGCTCGCATTCTGTCACCGCAGCACGACGGCGGCGCGGCAATTTCCCACGGCACCGCCCGGGCAGCTCATCGCAAGCCGTCAATCGACGCTCGGCAGCGAGTCGCACAGCGCCTAGCGATTGTCCACTTTCTCGGGGTATAGGTCGTGCTGGGACAGGCGCGTCCAGGCCACTTCCTCCCAGCGAGTGCCGGGACGCCCGTAGTTGCAGTACGGGTCGATGGAGATGCCGCCGCGCGGGGTGAACTTGCCCCAGACCTCGATGTACTTCGGATCCATGAGCGCGATGAGGTCCTTCATGATGATGTTCATGCAGTCCTCGTGGAAGTCGCCGTGGTTGCGGAAGCTGAACAGGTACAGCTTGAGCGACTTGCTCTCCACCATGCGCACATCGGGCACGTAGGAGATGTAGATGGTGGCGAAGTCTGGCTGGCCGGTGATGGGGCACAGGCTCGTGAACTCAGGGCAGTTGAACTTCACGAAGTAGTCGTTTCCCGGGTGCTTGTTCTCGAAGGTCTCCAGCACCGACGGATCGTAGTCGGTAGGGTACTGGGTGTGCTGGTTGCCGAGCAGGGTGACGCCGCCGGCGCGGGTCTCGCCCTCGTCGCGCCCGGCCGGGGCAGCCGCGGGGGCAGGGGCAGGGGCGACCGGCGCAGAACCAGCATCCTCGCGAGCCAGATGGGCCGCGATGGCAGCCATCGCCGAGGTATCCACCGACCCCTCGGGCTTCCCCGTTGCATCATCATCGCTGCCAAACAGCGCTTCAGCCATATCCATTGGTTTCATCTTGCAACTCCAATATTCTTTACCATCATACTTGTATATCGAACGCATGTATGCTAATATGAGTATTGCAGGGAGCACAAAGCCCACTGCATTCACCCCGCAACCATGCTAGCTAGGAAAGGGGGTGATGCAGATGAGCGATATGCTGGCCTTAGTCCAAGTCCTGATTGGAGCTGCCACCTTTATCGTAGCCGTTCTGGCTCTGATAAAAGAGAACCCGCCGACCAGCGGCGGGAACTCCAATCACAACGGTGAGGACTAGGCACCCTCACCACGGGGCGCTCCGTTGGGGCGTCCCTTTTTTAGGCAGACATACTTTACCACAGAAACCAGATCGCCACAAGCAAAGCGCTACCCCAACGCCGGGTCTTCGACGCCGTTGGCGGCGAAGGCGGCGGCGCGGTCGAGACAGGTGGCGCAGCGGCCGCAGGGCGCCTCTCCCCCTTCATAGCATGACCAGGTGAGCTCGTAGGGCACGCCGAGGGCCAGCCCCTCGCGCACGATATCGGCCTTCGACCAGGTGACGAACGGGGCTTCCAAGCGAAGCTCGCCGCCGGTGCCCTCCACGATGGCGCGATTCATGGCCTCCACGAACTCCAGCGAGCAATCGGGATAGGCATTGCCGGCCCAGTCGTCGTGGTGGGCGCCGTAATAGACCACCGAACAGCTGAGGGAAAGGGCCATCGAGGCAGCCGAGGAAAGGAAGAGCCCGTTGCGGAAGGGAACGTAGGTGCTCACCGGACCGCCGTCGCCAGCGGCCTGCTGCTCGGCGTAGCTGGACTGGGGAACCGCCGCATCGGAATGATCCAGAAGCGAGCAGTCGCTGTCGGCGAAGATGGCGCCCAAATCGAGGAAGCGCTGCTGCACGCCGTAATGGGCCGCCACGGTGCGGGCCGCCTCAATCTCGCGGGCGTGCTTCTGCCCGTAGCTGATAGAGAGCGCATACACGTTTTCCGCTCCGTACTTGCTCACAGCCCGGGCCAAAAGCGTCGTGGAATCGACGCCGCCGGAGCACAGCACCAGAGCTTTGTTTTTGGTCATGGTTCCTATCCTTCCAGATCCTTAGACCCCGCGCGTCTCGTCGGGCCAGATGATCTTGTGCAGCTGCAACTGCAAACGGGCGCGGTCGAGGCCGTGCTCGATGAGGTAAGCGGCGATCTCGGCCGGCTCGATAGCGCCCCATACCGGGCTCACCAGCACCGCGCAGCGATCCCACAGCCCCACCTCGTCGGCGCAGCGCTCCATGAAGGCCAGATCATCCTCGGTGCCCACGACGAACTTCACGGCATCGCGCATATCCAGCAGCTCATAGTTCTCGCGGCGCATGGCGGCGGACACCGCCTCGCCGGCCGTGGGCGTCTTCCAATCCACCGTGAAATGCAGGCTGCCGGGCAGCCCCGCCTCGGCGCAGGCCTCGCGCAGATGCGCCATGGGGCTCAAGTCGCGCGAGCCATTGGTCTCGATTTCCACGCGCAAGGGGCGCGGGTCGTCCACTGCGAGCAGAGTCTGCACCAAATCGGGCAGGTAGGGCTGCAAAAGCGGCTCGCCGCCAGTAAGCGTCACGCACGACACGCCGGTCTCGGCCACCCAGGCCGCGAGGTCGGGCACGCTCCAGCCCTCCACTTCCACCAGCGGATGGTTCGCCCAGCGGGTGTCGCAGTAGGTGCACCACATGTTGCAGCCGGCGAACCGGATGAAAGCGGCCGGCCGCCCCGCCGCCAGACCCTCCCCGTTCACGGACACGAACTTCTCCGCCACGGGGAACAGCTGAGCACGGGGAGCGATGGTATGGCGCGCCTGATGCCGCTCGGCATCCAGCAGGCCGTCGTTCTCTTCCTCGGGCACCATGGGCTATCGCTGCTCCCGGTAGTAGGCGCAGTTGTTGGGGGTCTCGTAGACCTCCACCTGAGCCACGGGCAGCCCGCGTTCAGCGAGCGCGTCGAAGAACCACTTGGCGAAGTTTTCCGCCGTGGTGCGGAAGGGCACGATGAACAGGGCGAAGCCCTCACGCTCGAGGCACGCCAGGGTGTCGGGGGCAAGGGAGCCCTCCTCCACGATGAAATGGTGGTCGAGCCGCTCGGTCAGCGCACGCAGCTCGGCCTTGAACTCGCCGAAATCCACCACCATGTCCTTGCAGGTGCCCTCCGTCTGCAGGTGCTCCACCTCCAGATAGGCCACCACGCGCCAGCGGTGCCCGTGCAAGTTCTCGCACTTCCCGTGGTAATCGGTCAGAAAATGAGAGGCATCGAACGAGCTCTCCGTCTTCAATCCGTACATGTCGAATTCTCACCAATCTACGAACATTTGTATGCTATAATCAACCTCGCAGGGAGCACACGCCCTCTGCATTCACCCCACCACGATGCTAGCTAGGAAAGGGGGTGATGCAGATGAGCGATACGCTGGCCTTAGTCCAAGTCTTGCTTGGGGTGGCCTCCTTAATTGTGGCCATTTTGGCCCAAATAAGAGAGAACCCGCCGAATAACGGCGGGAACCCCTCGCAAAATGACGAGGATTAGGCACCCTCGCCGAAGGGCGTTCCGTTTGGGGCGCCCTTCTTTAGGCAAGAGCGATTATAGCACAGGCGCGCCCCTTAGAACGCCGCGTCGAAGGGCTCCGTCACGATGATTTCACTTTGGCCGCGGGTGAGCTCGGTGAGCTTTTCCAGGAAGGAGGCCTGGGTGCCGTCGAGCATGCGGAAGGTGAGCAGGACGTTCTCGGCGAAGTCGCTCTCGGCAAGCTTCGCGCCGCAGCCCTCGGCCACCCGGCACAGCTGCTCGTACAGACCGTAGGGAACTTCCAGAACGATGTCGACGCAGACCGACACCGTGACGATGTCCGCCGCTTCGATGGCCGCTTTCGTGGCGTCGGTGTAAGCGCGCACCAGGCCGCCGGTGCCGAGCAGAATGCCGCCGAAGTAGCGGGTGACCACCACCGCCACATCTTCCAAGCCCGCATGCTGAATGGCCTCGAGGGTGGGCATGCCCGCCGTCTTGGCCGGCTCCCCGTCGTCGGTGTAGCGCACGCGCCCGCCCCGCAGCACATAGGCATACACGTTGTGGCGCGCCATGCGGTGGGCCGCCTTCACCTCAGCGATGAACGCGAGCGCCTCTTCCTCGGTGGACACCGGCGCGATCTGCCCGATGAAGCGGCTCTTCTTCTCGACGATCTCCGCCTCGGCGGGAGCGGCTATGGTCTTGTACGCGGCCACTACTCCCCCAGTTTCTCGGCGGCTTCGAACCATTCCAGCTCGAGGGATTCTATCTGAGCCTCGAAGTCGGCGATCTCCTCTTGCATGGCGGTGAGCACCAGGTAGTCGGACTGGTCGGCGGCAGCCATTTCCAGCTGCTTCTTCTCGATCTTGCCCTTTAAGGTCTCGATCTTCTTCTCGTTGGAAGCCATGAGCTTGCGCAGGGCGCGCTGCTCGCCGCCGGAGAGGGCAGGGGTGGAAGGGGCGGCCGCATTCCCGGAATCATTGGACGCCGCGGACGAGGGGCGACCAAGGTCGCCCCCGACGGAGGAACCAGGACGGTTTGCGATGCCGTTTCCAGGACAAGTTCCAGAGCCGCCCCTGCGGCCGCCCTCAGTGTTTTTCGCCGCCTCGCGGTCGGCCTCTTCCGCGAGCTTCAGGTACTCGTCGACGCCGCCGGGCAGGTGGCGCACCTTGCCGTCGATGAGCGCGAACTGGTGGTCGGTCACGCGCTCCATGAGGTAGCGGTCGTGGGTGACGAGCAGAAGCGTGCCGGGCCAGCCATCGAGCAGGCTCTCCACCGCCGCCAGCATGTCGGTGTCCAAGTCGTTTCCCGGCTCGTCCAAGATGAGCACGTTGGGCTCGTCCAGCAAGATGAGCATGAGCGCCAACCGACGCTTCTGGCCGCCGGACAGGTCGCACACCGGCTCGTTCTGGTCATCTTTGGTGAACCCGAGCCGTTCGAGCAGCTGCCCCGGTGTCATCTCCTTGCCGTCGAGCATCGTGCGCCGCGAGTAGCGCGAGATCACCTGGCGCACGCGGTCGTCGCCGAGCTTGCGCAGCTCGTCCAAATGCTGCGACAGCACGGCGAAACGCACGGTCTGGCCGATTTTCACGCGCCCGGAATCGAGCGGCTGCAGCCCTTGGATGATGCGCAGAAGCGTCGTCTTGCCGATGCCGTTGGCGCCCACGATGCCGTAGCGATCGCCGGGGCCGATGATCCAGTCGACATCGTCCAAGATGACGCGGTTCCCGAAGCGCAGCGATGCGCCTTTCAGATCGACCACCTGCTTGCCGAGGCGCGCCATGGCCATGCGCTTGAGCTCCAGCTCGTTGCGCAAGGGCGGCACGTCGGCAATGAGCGCCTGGGCGGCGGCCACGTGGAACTTGGGCTTGGTGGCCCGGGCGCGGGCGCCGCGGGATAGCCACGCCAGCTCGCGGCGCAGGGCGTTCTGGCGCTTCTGCTCGGCCAGAGCCTCCAAGCGATCCCGTTCCACCCGCTGCATGATGTAAGCGGAAAAGCCTCCCTCGAAGGGCCAGACACGGCGGCCGTGCACCTCCCACATCGCCTCGCAGACCTCGTCGAGAAACCAACGGTCGTGGGTCACCACGAGCAGCGCCCCTGCCCCGCGGCGCCAGCGAGTCTTCAGGTGCTCGGCGAGCCAGGTGATGGCGCGCACGTCCAGGTGGTTGGTGGGCTCGTCCAGCATGAGCACGTCCCAGTCACCGATGAGCAGCCGGGCCAGATCGACCCGCCGCCGCTGGCCGCCCGAAAGGGTGCCCACTGTCGCGTTCCAATCCACATCCTCGAGCAGCCCCGCGATGATGGCGCGAACCCGAGGGTCGCCGGCCCATTCGTATTCGGGACGGTCCCCCACGACGGCCCGTTCAACGGTGTCCCCATCGCGTAAGTCGTCGCTCTGGCCGAGCATGCCCACCGACACGCCGCGGGTGCGGATGACGCGGCCGTCGTCCACTTCCACGTCGCCGGAGAGCACTCGCAGAAGCGTGGACTTGCCATCGCCGTTCTGGCCCACAATACCGATGCGGGCCCCCTCGTCCACCCCGAGGGACAGTCCCTCGAACACCGTCTTCGTGGGGAATTCCACCCGCACCTTTTCACAACCGAGAAGAAACGCCACGAAGGCCGCCTTTCACATTGGAGACCGCGCCCAACCTCAGGATTGCCGGCCCCGTTCGTTTATCACATCTCGCGCCTCCACCAAGCCGCGAGGCACGCTTCGCAAGTCAATTCGATACGCCATCGATTATAAACCATGGCTCTTTCCAGCGGCTCCATCCCCTCAACGAAACGAGCACTGAAGCCCTTCGGGAGCAAAATGGCTTGGAAATGACGAAACATCGGTCAGGTTGATACCGTCCCGGGGAAAATGGCTTGGAAATCACGAAAGATCGGTCAGATCGGTGCTTTTCCGGGCGAAATGGCTTGGAAATCACGAAACATCAGCAAAACGACGCCCACTGCAGCGAAAAAGGAGTGATTTGTCTCGGAAAACCGCAGATGAAGGTTAGTTTCTTTTAACTTTTAAGGGCCAAGAAACCGATGTTTCGTCATTTTCAAGCCATTTCAGCGAGTTGAGCTCGCTTTCCGCTCAGCGGATCTTCCAAAGCGCCGTCACCAGCACGGCGGCGGCGAACAGCGTGGAGAGGGCGAAGGCCAGCCGATAGGGCAGCGCGGACAGGCTCGCCCCGCCGTCGACGGCAGCAGCGCCGGCAGCGGCCGGATCCGCGACGGCTACAGCTGCACCTACCACGGTGACGATCAGCATCATAAGTGCCGTGCCGAGCGAGGCGCACACCTGACGGGCCGTGGCGAAGAACGCGCTGCCGTCCATGACGAGGCCGCCGTTCAAGCCCGACAACCCATAGGAGTTCAGCGGCCCCACCAGCCCGCTCACACCCACGGCGCGCACACCCTGCAGCAGCGTGAGGACCCACAGCGGCGTGCCTGGGCCCACGAACGTGAACGAGGCGGCTCCCACCGTGAGGAAGACCGAGGAAGTGATGCACACGGCCCGGGCGCCCACCTTGTCCACCAGCACGCCGGCCAACGGGTTCACGAACAGCGCCACCACCGTGGCGGGGATGAACGCGATGCCAGCATCCAGTGCCGTCATATGGCAGGGCCCTTGGATGAACAGCGGCAGAACGAGCGTGATGCCCATGAACGACGCGAACAGGCAGTTCTGCGCCACGAACCCGGGCCGGTAGTGACGCGACGCGAAAATATCCAAGCAGATGAGCGGATGGGCGATCACGCGCTGGCGCCGCACGAACACCGCGATAAACACCGCACCCAGAAGCGCCGGCAACCACACCGAAGGGGCGGACAGCGGCATCGTGGCCGCGTTAGAGGCTCCCAGCAGAAGGCCGCCGAAGCCCAGCGTGGACTGCACGAACGACGGGTAGTCGAACACCGGGCGCGCGTCGTGGTCGCCGTGGCTCTTCACCAGAACTGCGTTGGCGACCCACAGCACGGCGAGAAGGCCCGCAAGTATGATGTAGAAGCTGCGCCATCCCCAGCTGCCGGCGAGCGCACCGCCGATAAGCGGCCCGATATTGGGCGCGAACCCCATAGCGATACCGCCGATGCCCATAGCCGTGCCCGTGCGCTCCCGAGGAAAACGCGTCATAGCCACCGACTGCACGAGCGGCAGTGTAATGCCCGTGGCGATGGCCTGCAGCACCCGAGCCGCAACAAGCACGGCGAAGACCGGAGCGAAGAGACCGGCCACGGAACCCGCCAGGTAGAAGCCCAGCGCCAAGTACACCAAGCGCTTCAACGAGAACCGGCGCGCAAGGTAAGTGACCACCGGCACCGTGACCCCCATCGTGAGCATGTAGATGGTCGTGACCCATTGCCCCTGCGCCGCATCGATGGCGAAGTCGTCGCACACTTCCGTGAGCATGGAGTTCATCACCGTTTGGGTGAGAGAGCCCAAAGCGCAGGTGATGACAACGATGGCGAACAGGGCGTAGGTGTGCCCCTTCTCGGAAAGATGCATGGAAACCTCCGTACCTTCAGCATGACAGGGCGTTCGAGATTTCGCTCGGGCACCCGAAATCTGGCACGTGGCTACAAAACGAACGGAGGGACGCACCGCGCCCCTCCGCCATTATAACGCTCGATCTTGGAATTCGAGCTAGTTGAATTTCTGCTGGGTCTTCTCCAGCCCGTTGTCGATGAGGCACAGCACCGCGTCCGCACCCTCGGACACCGCGTGATCGAAAGCCTCGGTGTCGTCCTTGCTGCGCGGGCGCGAGAGCACCCAGTCGACCACGGGCTTGCGTCCCGGCGGCCGCCCGATGCCGATGCGCACCCGGAACCAGTCGCGCGTGCCCAGCTTGTCGCAGATGGAGCGCAGCCCGTTGTGCCCGGCGTGCCCGCCGCCGAACTTCACGCGGATGGTGCCCGGCTCGATGTCCAGCTCGTCGTGGACGACGATGAGATGGTCGGGGGCCACGCCATAAGCGCGCATGAGCTTGCTCACCGGGCCGCCGGAGGTGTTCATGAAGCTCTGGGGCTTCACGAGCAGAAGCTCATGACCGCGGTAGCTCGCCTTCCCCACAAGCGCCCCGCCCTCGTTCTTCCAATAGCGCACGCCGAGCTCATCCGCCAGCGCGTCCACCGTATCGAACCCGGCGTTGTGCCGCGTATGCTCGTACTCCTCGCCCGGATTCCCCAGGCCCGCAACCATATACAACTCGTTATCCATATGCTCCGTTCGCCTTGTCATTCATATTCGGAAGAGTAGGCCCGAGACCCGGGAGAGGGGGCCCGCGCGCAGTTCATTGAAGTGCAAAGAAAGAAGGCCCGAGACCCTCGACGTGACCCGCACTTCAATGCTGTTTGAGCACGGGTCCCCTCTCCCGGGTCTCGGGCCGGACAACCAAAAACTACTCGAAAAGCTTCCCAATGCTTCCGTTGTTGTACACGACATCGATGGTCTGGGCGAACAGAGGCGCGATGGAGAGCACCTTGATCTTGCCGGTCTGGCGCGCGAGCGGCACGGGCACCGCATTGGTGACCACCACTTCCTCGATGCAGGAGTTCTCCAGACGCTCGTAGGCCGGGCCGGAGAACAGGCCATGGGTGGCGCAGGCGTACACCTCGGCGGCGCCCTTGGCCTTCAGCGTGGCCGCCGCGGCCACAAGGGATCCGCCGGTGTCGATCATGTCGTCGTTAAGGATGCAGATCTTGTCGGTGACATCGCCGATGAGCGCCGTGATCTCGGCCTGGTTGTGCTTCGGACGATCCTTGTGCATGATGGCGATGTCGCAATCGAGCGCCGTGGAGAACTTCTTCGCCGCCTTCGCGCGACCCACGTCCGGCGAGACCACGCACAAGCGCTCGGGATCGAAACCCTTGTTGCGGAAGTAGTCCACGAAAATGGGCATGGCCGTCATGTGGTTCACGGGGATGTCGAAGAAACCCTGGATGGCGTCCTGGTGCAGATCCACCGTGATGATGTTGTCGATGCCGGAGACCTCGAGCAGATCGGCCACGAGCTTGGCCGTGATGGGCTCGCGCGGGGCGGCCTTGCGGTCCTGACGGGCGTAACCGTAGTGCGCGATGACCGCCGAGATGGAGCGGGCGCTTGCGCGCTTGGCGGCATCGGCCATGATGAGCAGCTCCATGAGGGCGTCGTTCACGTCGAAGGTCTCGCTCGCGCACACCGACTGGATGAGGAACACGTCGGCGCCGCGGATGGACTCCTGATAGCGGGCGTAGATCTCGCCGTTGGCGAACTTCTCGTGCTTGATGTTGCCGAGGTTCACGTTCAGATACTTGGCGATCTCCTCGGCCAGCTCCGGATTCACCGAGCCGGAGAACAGGATCATGCGCTTGGTCATCTCGGTCATGGGGTGCGTCCCTTCTGCGACGGGTCTTTCAGCTTCGATTATTGTAGTACGATGGGCCGCTTCGTGCGGGCTGAAGCGGCCCGACCGACTATTTCTTCTTCTCGATGGGGTGCGCCGCCACCCAGCCTTCTATCTCCTGCTGTCTGGCGCGCCCGAGGGCCAGCGCTCCCGGCGTCACGTCCTTGGTGATGGTGGAACCGGCGCCCACGAGCGCCCCGGCGCCGATGGTCACGGGCGCCACCATCATGGTGTCGGAACCGATGAAGGCGCCGTCCCCGATGATAGTGGCGTGCTTGTTCGCGCCGTCGTAATTGCAGGTGATGGAGCCGGCGCCGATGTTCACGCCCTCCCCCATGGTGGTGTCGCCGATGTAGGACAGATGCGGCACCTTCGAGCCCTTGCCGATGGTGGACTTCTTGATCTCCACGTGGGTGCCGGCCTTGGCGCCCTCGCACAAGTGCGCCGCCGGACGCAGGTAGGCGCGCGGACCGCAGGTGGCGCCATCGTCGATGAGCGCTTCCACCGCCACGGTCTCGTCGATGCGGCAGCCGCGACCGACGCGCGTGTCGGTCAGGCGGCTGTCGGGGCCCACGACGCTGTCCTCGCCGATCGTCGTCTTCCCCAGCAGCATGACGTTGGGCAGAAGCTCCACGTCGGGGGCGATCTCCACCTCGGGGCCGATGTAGGCCGTGGCCGGATCCCACATCGTGACGCCGGCGGCCATGTGCGCGTCGTTGATGCGCCGCTGCATGACGCGGGTCGCCTCGGCCAGCTGGCCGCGGGAGTTCACGCCCAGGCACTGCTCCGCATCGCTCGTCTTATAGGCGAGCACGGGCCGCCCGGCGGCGCGGCTGATGGCCAGCACGTCGGTAAGATAGAACTCGCCCTGGGCGTTGTCGGAGTTCACCTGGGAAAGCGCGTCGAAAAGGGCACAGGCGTCGAAGCAGTAAACGCCGGAGTTGCACTCGGTGATGGCCGCTTCCTCGGGGCTCGCGTCCTTCTGCTCGACGATGCGGGCCACCTCCCCGGCGCCGTCGCGCACGATGCGACCGTAGCCGAAGGGGTTTTCAAGCTCCATGGTGAGCACGATGACCGCCGCGTTGTGCTCCTCGCGCAGAGCCGCCATCTGGCGAATGGTCTCGGGCTGAATGAGCGGGGAGTCGCCGGAGAGCACCACGACGGCGCCGTCGAAGCCGGCCAGGGCATCGGCGGCGGCCAGCACCGCGTCGGCCGTGCCGCGCTGGGCCTCCTGCACGACGACCTCGGTATCGCCTTCCACCAAAGGGATCACCTGGTCGCGCATATGCCCCACCACGGTGACGACCCTATCGGCGCCCGCCTCCTTGGCCGCTTCCACGACCCACCGCACGAGCGGGCGGCCCAGCACCTCGTGAACCACCTTCGGCTTCTTCGACTTCATACGGGTACCGGCCCCCGCGGCCAAAATAATCGCAGCAGTTTCCATGAAACGCCTTTCTATAGCTATACGTGCGCTCGTTCGCGCCCATTTCCAATTGGCCTAGTATAGCGCAAGGAGCCTATAATCGAGCAGGTCGACACTAGGGAAAGGAGGCGACCATGGCCCAAGGATTGGATGCGCTGACCCGTGAAGAACTGGTCGAGCTTTTGGAAATCACCGCGAAGGACCTCATCGCGCTGGACGGGACGTGGTTCCAATCGCTGGAACGCGAGCAGGGCATGGACACGGCCATGGAGCACGACCGTGTTGCCTGGCGACGCTTCGTGCCCAGCGAGGCCCGACGCTTGAAGAAGCTGCTCGACCTTTCGGATAGATGCGGACTTGAGGGACTCGCCGAGGCGCTGCCTTTGCGCTGCACCTCACTGGCAAACGAATGGGAGATTTGCCGGGAAGACGACGCGCTCGTCTTCCGCATCACCGACTGCCGCGTGCAGAACGCCCGCGCGCGCAAGGGGATGGAGTTCCACCCCTGCAAGAGCGTGGGCGAACTGGAGTACGCCGGCTTCGCTGCCGCCTTGGATGACTGCATCCACTGCGAATGCGTCAGCTGCTTCCCCGACATCACCGACGAAACTTGCAACTGCGCCTGGCGCTTCCGAATGGAGGGGTAGACCGCGCTCCCTTCTACTTGAACCGTTTCAGCAGAAGGGAGTTGCTGACGACGCTGACGCTGGACAGCGCCATGGCAGCGCCGGCGAGGGCCGGGGCGAGGATGCCCACGGCGGCCAGCGGAATCATGATGCAGTTGTAGATGAGCGCCCAGAACAGGTTCTGCTTGATCTTGCGCATGGTGGCCTTCGACAGGCGCAAAGCCACGATGAGGTCGGACAAGCGGTTGCGCATGAGCACCACGCTTCCGGCGTCCAGAGCCACATCGGTGCCCGAGGCCAGCGCCACGCCGACGTCGGCGGCGGCCAGCGCCGGGGCGTCGTTGATTCCGTCGCCCACGAAGGCCACGACGGTCTTCGCGCCGGCGGCCGCATCCTGGGCGGCGCTCGCCGGAGACTCCAGGGGCACAGGCTCGGCGGGAATGCCCATGTCGGGGTCGGAGGCGGCCATGAAGGCGGGGTCAGTCACTTCCATTTCCAAAATGCGCTCGTCGTCCTTCTCGGTATCGCGGGCCTCGGCGGCGGCATTGCCGAGCATGGCGATATCGGCGGCGCCCCGCACGGCGCGTACGCAATCGGCCTTCTCGAGCGGTTTCACACCGGCGAACACATGGTCGGGCGCGATGCCCATCTCCTCGGCGATGGCCCGGGCCGTGGGCGCGGCATCGCCGGTGACCATGTAGGAGGTCACGGAGAAATCGCGGGATAGCTCGCGCACCGTGGCCGCCGCATCCGGCTTGGGTTCGTCGCGGAACTGGATGCGGCCCGCAGGCGCACCGTCGACGGACACGAGGGATCCCGAGGCCCCGGCTTCGGCCTTCCCGACGCCCACGAACACCTCGTGGCCTTCCACGACGCCGCGCACGCCCTCGCCGACGACGGCCTCGAAGGACTCAGCCGCGGGCAGCGGCGCCAGGCTGCGCCCGGTCGCATAGGTCACGACGGCGCGGGCCAGGGGATGCTCGCTCTTCGCCTCCAGAGCGGCGGCCAGACGCAGGGCGTCATCGGGAACATCGCAGGCCACAACGACCGGTTCGCCCTGCGTAAGGGTGCCCGTCTTGTCGAAGACGGCCGCCGTGAGGTTGCCCATGGTCTCCAGCACGGTGCCGTCCTTGATGAGCACGCCGAGCTGGGCGCCCTTCCCCATACCCACGGTGAGCGCCGTGGGGGTCGCGAGGCCCAGCGCGCAGGGGCAGGCCACGCAGATGACGGCGATGGCCGGCATGAGCGCCTGAACCAGGCGGCCGTCGGAACCAGCTGGCACGACGAAGAACCACGCGCAGAACACGACGAGCGCAATCAGCAGGATGGCGGGAACGAACACCGCAGCGATGCGGTCGGCGATGCGCTGGATGGGGGCCTTGGTGCCCTGGGCGTCCTCCACGGCGCGCACGATGCGGGCCAACGTGGAATCGGCGCCCACGCGCAGGGCGCGCACGGTCACCGCGCCGGTGGTGTTCTGGGTGCCGCCGGTCACCGCGTCGCCTTGGGCCTTCACCACGGGCAGTGTCTCGCCGGTCAGCATGGACTCGTCCACTTCCGTGGCGCCTTCCACCACCACACCATCGACCGGCATCTTCTCGCCCGGCCGCACGAGCACCGTGTCGCCGGCCACCACCTGGGCCAGCGGCACCTCGCGCTCCTCGCCGCCGCGGACCACCCGCGCCGTTGGCGGGGTGAGGTTCATGAGCGACTCGATGGCCTGGTTCGTGGCGCCCTTGGCGCGGCTTTCCAGCATCTTGCCGAACAACACGAAGGTGATGAGCATGGCACAGGTCTCGAAATAGGGCATGCCGTCGTTGATGGCGAGCGCCGCATGGCTTTCCCAATCCCCCGTGATCACCGGCAAAAACGTGATCCACAGCGAGAACAGAAACGCGATGGAGGTACCGAGCGCCACGAGCACGTCCATATTCGCCGAGCCGCCTTTAAGCGAGCCCCAGGCGCCCTTGTAGAACCGTGCGCCGCAACCGAACTGCACCGGGGCCGTGAGCGCCAGCAGCAAGAGGTTCGCCGCGAACATGGCCTGCACATGGGTGGGCTCGGGCACGAACAGCCCCGCCAGGGCCGCGCCCACCCCCATGTGCCAGCCGGGAATCATGCCGATGGCCACAATAACCACCGTGAGCACGGCCGCCACGCCGAACACCTTGCGATCGCGCTTGGCCCGGGCGGCCTCGCGGGCGCGGCGCTTCTCGTCCACCAGCGGTGCGTCCTCGGGAATGATCTCGGCCGTGAAGGACAGATTGTCGAAGACGGCGAGCATGTCGTCCACGCTGGCCTGGGCCGGGTCGAACACCACGCGCCCCGTGTTGTTGGCCAGGTTCACCGCCACATCGACGACGCCGGGCGTGGCGCGGTAGTGCTTCTCGATGTTGGCCGCGCAGTTCGCGCAGTGCATGCCGTCGATGGCCAGACGCAGGTTGGCCCAGGGCGCTTCGCCGTCGTGCTGCGGCGCCTCTTGCCGAGTCGTCTCCTGCTGTATCGTCTCCTGCTGGATTGTCTCTCGTTGGGACATAGCTTGCCTTCCTTACTTCGAGAAGCGGCTCATGAGCGCCATCACTTCGTCGATCACCTCGTCGTTGCCGGCGCGCACCTCTTCCACCACGCAGGTGCGCATATGCTCGGCCAGCACCATCTCCGACACGCGCCGCACCGCCGCCTCGGCGGCGGCCAGCTGGGTGAGCACATCCCCGCAATAGCGGTTGTCCTCGATCATGGCCTTCACGCCGGTAAGCTGCCCGATGGCCCGGTTCAGCCGCTTCTGCATATCCGCCTGCAGCTCGGTGCTGCGCGGTGTGTTCTTGTGCCGGCAGGGGCAATCGGGCACGTGGCCCGTTCTACCTGCACCAGTCTTGGCCGCCGCCTGGGCCGCCCCGGCCTTCGGCATTGTCTGCGCCGTCCCTTCCCCGCTGAATGCTTTCTCGTTCTTCATAGTATTCCTTCGCTCATAGCTCCGGCTTTCATTCTCGAAAAGAGCTTATACCCCTAGGGGGTATTTTCGTCAAGCAGGAAAAGACTGCAGTCAACGAAGACCCACGATTTTGCATGAGATTGACGGTTATGAGCGTCTAGAGAATCTAAGGGGGGTGCGGACAGTTACTTGGACAGCGGCCTACGCCGCCAGCCCCAACCGCCTCCTGCGGTTGTCTATCGTATCGTAGACGGTCCTGCCGCCCTCCCGGAAGGCCTTTAGACGGACGGTCGAGT
>NZ_WPOO01000006.1:0-158658 GCF_009755265.1 Adlercreutzia rubneri
TCGCCTCCCCGATCCCCAAGCGCATCGTGGAGTTCGACGCCGTGCGCGACCTGGTGGAGGACGGCTACGTGGTCGTGTCCACCGGCGGCGGCGGGGTGCCGGTCTTCGAGACCGAGAACGGCTACGTGGGCACCCCCGCGGTCATCGACAAGGACCGCTCCAGCGCCCTCATGGCCGCCGAGCTCGGCGCCGACATGCTGATCATCCTGACCGCCGTGGAGAAGGTGTGCATCAACTTCAACACGCCCGAGCAGGAGCAGATCTCCGAGATGACCGTGTCCCAGGCCCGCGAGTACATCGCCCAGGGCCAGTTCGCCCCCGGCTCGATGCTCCCGAAGGTCGAGGCCTGCATCGAGTACGTGGAGAAGTTCCCCGAGGGCAAGGCGCTCATCACCTCGCTCGAGTGCGCCGCCGCCGGCCTGCGCGGCGAGACGGGCACGGTCATCGTCGCCGACTAGGCAGTGATTTACAAAACCAAGGGGCGGCTCCGGGATAAAGAGCCGCCCCTTTTTATGCAAGAATTTCGACCTGTTAGAGTTATGGGAGGCAGGAAAGGGCCCCTTGCCGCTTGATTCAGGGAAAGCGACGGCGAAATCCCAGGTCGCTGTACGATCCTCTGCAGCCGATTCTTTCGAGCGTTCGTCCCGAACTCTAACAACTCGAAAAAACCGCTCTGCAAATGGCCGCCGATTGTCGCGGGGGATCCGGCTTCCTCGCTAGCCCTCCGCGCGCAGGAAGGCTTCGTAGCCGCGGCGGGCTTCGTAGATGTCGGCTTTGCTGGTGACTTCCCAGGGGGAGTGCATCGAAAGCACGGGCACGCCGGAGTCGATGACGTCCATGCCGTACTTCGCGGGGATGTAGGCGATGGTTCCGCCGCCGCCAGCGTCCACGCGGCCGAGCTCGGCGGTCTGGAAGCTCACGTGCGCGTCGTCCATGATGCGGCGCACCAGCGCGACGTACTCGGCCGAGGCGTCGTTCGATCCGCTCTTGCCGCGGGAGCCGGTGTACTTGTTGAACACGAGGCCGCGCCCCAGGTAGGCGGAGTTCTTCGCTTCGAAGACGCTCGCGTAGGCCGGATCGAAGCCGGCGGACACGTCTGAGGACAGCATACGCGAGCGGGTGAGGGCGCGGCGCAGGCGAAGCGGGCTGCTCTCGCCGGCAAGCGCCATGATCTCGGCGATGGTGTTCTCGAAGAACATCGAGGCCATGCCCGAGGCGCCCACGCTGCCGATCTCCTCCTTGTCCACGAGCACGCAGACGGCGGTGCGGGCGGGCACGTCGTCGCCCAAGGCCAGCTGGGCCACGAGCGAGGTGTAGGCGCAGACGCGATCATCCTGGCCGTAGCCGATGACCATGGAGCGGTCGAATCCGAGGTCGCGGGCGCGGCCGGCCGGCACCGCTTCCAGCTCGGCGGAAAGGAAGTCCTCCTCGCTGATGCCGTACTTGTCGGCCAGAAGCGCCAGCACGTGGGCCTTCACCGGATCTTTGGGAGTTTCGGTGCTCTCGGCTTCCTTGGAGTCGGAGGAGTCGGCGGTGCTCAAGAGCGGGCGGTTGCCCACGAGCACGTCCAAGTCCTCGCCTTCCACGACCTTTGCGCCCTTCTTGTCCATCTGCTGGGAGCCCAAATGCGGCAGCAGGTCGGTCACGCAGAACACCGGGTCGGCCTCATCATCGCCGATGTTCACCTCTATCACCTCGCCGTCGGTGGTCGCCACCACGCCGTGCAGCGCCAAGGGCAGCGCCGTCCACTGGTAGTTCTTGATGCCGCCGTAGTAGTGGGTGTCCAGAAGCGCGAAGTCGTTGGCCTCGTACAGCGGGTTCTGCTTGATGTCGAGGCGCGGCGAGTCGATATGCGCCCCCAGGATGTTCATGCCCTCGGAGATCGGCGCGGCCCCCACGTGCACGAGGATGACTGCCTTCCCCTGGGCGCAGGCCCACAGCTTGCTGCCCGGCCCCACGGGCGTGCCGGCGGCGATGCAATCGGCCAGCGAGTCGTAGCCGGCGTCCTCGGCCGCGGCGATGGCGGCCGCGGCGCACTCGCGCTCGGTTTTGTTGTCGGAGATGAAGTCGATGTAGTCAGCAGCCAGCGCCTCAACCTCGGCCGATGCTGCCTCGTCGTACTTCTTCCAAGCTACTTCGCGTTCCACGAAACTTCCTTTCTCTTGTGCGATCGAGCACAGTATGAACCAATCTATGGGGAAAAGTTCGGAAATTGTTACATCCTGTTTTCTCGATGCGCGAAGCGGGCGCTCCGTACTATAATGGCCCAGACATTGAGACGATGTCGCCGTTACCCAAGAAAGGAAGATTCAATGAATCTGCGTGACGTTATCCCCACTGCTGAGAACTCCAGCAACTTCAACGTGGTCCCCGAGTCCATCACCGAGGTGGGCACCACCCTCGAAAACCTGAAGGCCGCCGTGTGTGGCGAGACCGGTGCGTCCGCCAAGTACGCCGCCTGCGCCGCCGCCGCCAAGGAGCAGGGCTTCGACCAGATCGCCCGCCTGTTCGAGGCCACCAGCGCCGCCGAGCAGATCCACATCGGCCTTGAGGCCGGCGTGATCGCCGAGATCGAGCCGGGCTACGAGCGCCCCGCCGCTCCCGAGGCCGAGGGCATTGCCACCGACCTGAACCTCATCGCCGGTGCCCTGGGCGAGATCTACGAGACCTCCGACATGTACCCGAGCTTCATCAAGGTCGCTCAGGAGGAGGGCAACAAGAAGGCTGAGTTCGTGTTCACCCGCGCCAAGCTCGCCGAGGCCGTGCACGCCGAGCTGTACATGGACGCCTACAACAACATCGACGCCCCCACCGATGAGCCCTACTACCTGTGCCCCATCTGCGGCTACATCCACAAGGGCGACGACTTCGAGAAGTGCCCCATCTGCTTCACCCCGGCCGACAAGTTCCGCAAGTTCTAATTCAGCAGCGGAAACATGCGCTATACGGCGGCCGTCCTTCGGGGCGGCCGCTTTTTTGATTCCCCGCAGCTAGACGAACTGGATGACGAGCTTCTTTCCCATGCCTTCTGCCAACTGCTGCAGCGTTTTCAGGGTAGGGCTCGTCTTGCCCGTTTCTAGACGGCTGAGAGCGCTCTGCTTCATGCCGCAGCGCTCGGCGAGTTCGCTCTGGGTGATGCCGAGCTCGCTTTCGGCCCGCAGAATCGCGAGTCGCACCTCGTGCTCCGGCTGAAGCCGCTCCCATTCCCGGGCAAATTCAGGGTCCTGCATCATTTCCGCGAGGTGCTCATCAAGGGTTGTCATGCGTTGTGCCTCTTTTCCCAATCGTGCTTGTATCGAAATGCCCGTTCGATTTCCCGAAGGGGCGTCTTCCGTGTCTTTTTGAGAAAACCGTGGGTGACCACGATGCTCCCTCTCTGATAAAAGAAGTAGAACGCCCGCACGTTGTCCCCGTCGGCTTGGATTCTCAGCTCGAAAAGCCCCTTTCGGATGTGACGCGAATGCGGCATGCGCAATTCAGGACCCATTTCTTGGAGAGTAGCGAGGTCGCTAAACGCCTCGGAACTCAGTTTTGGCGAAAGGCTCTCGAGGAATTCTCGTAGGGGTTCCCTCCCATTTGGCTTGCTGTAGTAGACGATTTCGTAGTTGCCCATTTGATCCTCCTCCATAGTATAACAAAAATGTTATAAGTCAATGCCTTGTCTCCAAGGGGATGAGGATCTTGCAAGCTAGGTTGCCCGATGCGCCCAAGCTTCTCAAGCTTGCCGATGGGCTTTGACGACGATGAGCTGCCCGCCGCCGCTGCACTGGCTCATTAGTACAATATAGCAAACTAAAGTTCGAAATACAAGGTATCAGATATTGATATTTCCTGCACATTTGCTAAAATGCCTCTGCAAATGTGCGACGCGCGAAGGAGGTGAGAGGATATGTCGAAGAAGCGGATGCGCTCGGTGCCGGTGCAGCCGGAGGCCGATAGGACGGCGAAGGCGCGCGGTGTGGTGTGGCGCCAGTCGGCCGAGGAGGCAGCGCTGGCGAAAAAGCCGCGCTACAACGGATTCGCCTGTGGCCACGGAGCCCATGGCGATGCCAAGTACAGCCGCGCGAAAGCCAAGCGCGCCTGGCGCAAGCAGCTGCGACAAGAAGGAGCCTCTCGGGGCTCCTTTCTTTTTGTTCAATATTGTAATGTGTAACGTGACATATTACAATATCGGTGGAGGTGGCCTATGATTAAGACATTCGCCGACGATGACACCCGGAGCCTATTCGAAACGGGCCGTTCGAAACGACTTCCGCCGGACATCGTGAGAAGGTCGCTTCGAAAGCTTGAATATGTCGATAACGCGATGGTCCTAGGGGATCTGCGATTGCCGCCGGGCAATAAACTACACGCCCTCAAGGGCGATCGTGAAGGTCAGCACGCCATTGCGATAAACGACCAGTGGCGAATCTGCTTTGTTTTTGAAAGGGACGGTGTCTACGATGTCGAAATATGCGACTACCACTAGCGAGGAGGCGGGCATGGACGACAAGATGATCATGGTCTCTCGGGAGCCGATCCATCCCGGCGAGTTCCTGCGGGAGGACTATATGCCCGAGCTTGGCCTTACCGTGGCAAGTTTGGCGAAGCGCCTTGGAGTTTCGCGGCAGACGGTAAACGATATCGTTAGAGAGCGACGGGGCTTGAGTCCTGAGATGTGTCTTCGCCTCGCGAGGCTCTTCGGCACGACGCCCCAGTATTGGATGAATATGCAGGCGAAAGTGGACATTTGGGACTCTCTGGCGCTTCACGAGGAAGAGCTTGAGAGTATCGAGCCGTTCGATATCGCGGCCATCGCTTAGGAGGGCCAATGCGGCAGAAGAGTTTTGATACGGGGCGGGGAAATATCGTCTATTGGGTGAGCGATGAGCCTGATGTGGCGCGGCCGTGGCTGGTGTTTCTGCCGGGGCTCACGGCGGATCATCGCTTGTTCGAAGGGCAGATCGAGCACTTCGAAAGCTGCGCCAATTGCTTAGTTTGGGATGCGCCGGCTCACGGGCTCTCGCGTCCGTTCCCGTTGGATTTCTCGCTCGAGGATATGGCCCGCTGGCTGGGCGATGTCCTAGATGCCGAAGGCGCTGCGGACCCCTTGCTCGTGGGGCAGTCGCTCGGCGGCTACGTGGCCCAGGTGTTCGATGTGCTGTTTCCCGGGCGCGCCCGCGGCATCGTCTCGGTGGATTCCGCGCCGCTCGGCCGCAGCTACTACAAGAGCTGGGAACTGGCCTGCCTGCCCTTCGTGACGCGCATGTTCCGGCTCTATCCGTGGGAGACGCTGCAGAAGGCGAGCTCCGAGGGCAATGCCGCTACCGAGGCCGGCCGCGCGATCATGGTCGCCATGATGGCCGACTACTCGAAGGACGAGTACTGCCTCCTTTCCACCCACGGCTTCGCCATGCTCGCCGATGTGGTGCGCAGCGACGACTACGCCGCGCCGGCGGCTCCGCTTACCCTCATCGTGGGCGAGCGCGACAATACGGGTTTCATCCGCAAGTACAACGAGCTGTGGTCGCAGCGCACCGGGCAGCCGATCCATTGGATAGAAGGCGCCGCCCACAATGCCAATACCGACAACCCGCAGGCGGTAAATGCCATCATTGAAAAGGTGCTTGCGGTCGGCGCTTAAAACGCAGCCACTTTGGAAAACACTCAGTTCTTTTGTGCGATTATGCGCAAAAACGAGAGGCCCGCACCAGCGAGCCTCTCGTTTTGAGGGTGCCCGGCTCCAATGGGAGGGAGGTGGAGCCGGGCAGGAAAAGCGCGATTGGTGGTTATACCAGCGAAGCGACGTATTCGCCGGTAAACTTGCCTTGGGTGACGGCGAAGGAGATGGACACGCCGCACAGAGCCGTCGTGTACTGGATGCCGAAGCGGCTGCCGGCGGTGTTGCCCGCCGCGAACAGGCCGGGAATCGGGCGATAATCGGCGCGAGAGAGCACCTGTCCGTTCTCGTCAATAGCGATTCCTGAACCGTTGCAAAGCATATGCCTGATGGTCTTCTCTCCGGCGTAGGCATAATAGGGAGGCTGGGTCACGCCGATCATCAGCTGCTTCTCTTTACCGAAATCCTCGTCAAGCCCGATTTCGCATAGCTGGTTGTACCGCTCGATGGAGGCAACGAAGTTGTCTAGGGTCTCTCCTTCGTAGCCCAGATAGGTACCGAGGGTCTCGTAATCATTGGCAGCGTAAACGACTGGATTGGAGTCTGGTCCTGTGCCCTCGGGCCCGCCGGCAACAGCTGCCGCAAGCAAGTCGGGCAGAGCGTCCATGCCGCCGTTGGAGTAGTCGCCGCCCATGGTAGCCTGGTAGGGATCAATCTGTCCGCCGGCCCAATAGCAAAGCTTCAGGCCATCTCCCTTGTAGCCCATGGAGACTACCTCGCCGTCTTCGCCATCGAGCATGTTGGTTATCTGGCTGAGCAGATCCTTCGCCATTTCGGGATTGCCAGAGTAGTCGCCAGCAGTTACGATGACGCCCTTCTCGGCGTTGATCTTGAGGTAGCTGCCGTCTTCCTTTTTGGCAACGGCTCCGATCACGCGGCCGTCGTCGCCTTGAACCAGCTGCTCCGCCGGGCATCCCCAGTAAATCTGCGCGCCGGCATCGAGCCCGACTTGAAGCATGTTGCCGATGATCTTTTCCTGCAGGGGCATAGTCGAGGCCGTTCCTATGTAGGTGCCAAGGCCATTCTTGAACGTGGTATAGCCGGCGTCGGTTGGGAAGAACTGGATCTCGATAGACGAGCGTTCTTCAGGGGTCAGACAGTCGATGTACCAATCGAACGCCTCTCCGCAGGTATTGGTGAACTTGCGACACAGAGAGGCGTTAGAGCGGTTAGCCGCGCGCAACTGCCAGTTGTTGAGGAACTCGATGGGATCGACGGGATTCACGCCGCGCTCTTTCAAGAACTCGGAGTTGATGTGCCCGAAATGCCCCATGCCCAAAATGGCGAAGTCAGATTCGGCTTGGGCTTCAACGGCGATTACCTTGGCGCCCGATTCTGCCGCCGCTCGGAAGGCGGCGCAGCCGGAGTAGCCGAGCCCGACAACGAGGACGTCGCAATCGACAGTTTCGGCGATGTCGGCCTCGGTGATTGGGGCAGGCGCCTCTCGCCAGCTTGCGCTCGAGATGTTGTCCGACGCGCTTTTATTTCCGTTGTCGGCGGGCACTTCCGAGGCTGTCGTCGTGCTGCTGGGCGAGCATCCCGCAATGCCCGCTGCCGCAAGGCTTGCGGCGCCGAAACCGGCTCCCTTGAGAAAGCTGCGACGGCTCTGTTTCTCTCGTTCGCGGGATTCTTTGCAACGTGTCCGTTGGTGCTGTGGGATGCAGCGCTCTTCTTCCAAATCTCCTCGAACGCGGATTTCGAAGCGGCAGTGGTGGACGGAATGACCTCTGCGGGACTTGTGCTTTCTGTTGCGATCGGACTCTGGTCGCTGGCCCGTGGTTTCAGGGAATTCAAAGGAAGGATGCGTGTCATTGAGCTTTGCGGCGTGGTCCGACGATTCGTACTTCTCCATTGCCCGGGATTTTCTGGCGAACACCATAAGCGTTGAGACATTGGAGCGCGCGTTGTTCCTGGGCGGCCTGGGGTATCAGGTGGTCCTGAGGACGTCGCAAGTCTTCGGGGCTCTGTCAGGTACGGGCTGCGCAATTGCCGAGGGCGAACGGTGGAATCCCCTGCGCCCGAGCATGCGCAGGTGGTGCCGCGCGAGGACTACTGGCTAGGCTGGATCCTGGCGTGCTACCAGATGGAGACGGGACGCCCCTACCGCCAGGTGTTTGACGCCATTCCCTATGAAGAGCTTGCGGGCATGTTCTATCCGCTGCACGAGGCGCCCGAGGAGAAGTTCGTCGAGGCGCTCAACCATCGCCTGGCTGCGGCGCAGCTGCCCACCAGGCTCTATCGCCAGCGGAAGATCTGCGGAGTGTCGCAGAAGCAGCTGGCCGAGGCATCAGGCGTCGGCCTCCGCTCCATTCAGCTGTACGAGCAGCGCCAGAAGAACATCAACCACGCCGCCGCCGAGACCCTCTACCGCCTGGCCTTTGCCCTCCACTGCTCCATGGAGAATCTGTTAGAGCGGTAGGCTGAAAGCGGGGGTTGAACGGCGGAGTCAGCCGTACAGCTCGGGATGCCGGCCCTTCCTTTGTCATCTTTTATCACGCTTTATCATCGGGTTTTCTCTGGCATCAAGCGCTCGCGTACGAGATCGCAGAACAGGCGGGCGGCCGGGGTGAGCCAGTGGGTCTTGCGATGGCCGAGGTAGATGGGGAAGGTGCGCTTTCCGAAGGGGTCGGGAATCTCGACGAAGGTTCCGCGCGCCAGCTCGTCGGCGACGGCGAAGCGGGGGAAGACGGAAAAGCCCATGCCCATGGAAACGAGGCGTTTGATGGCCTGGGAACTCCAGAGCTCCATCGTCTCGGTGAGCGTCACGCCGCGTGCGTCCATGGTTTGCTCGAGGGCGATGCGGAACACGTTGTCGGGCTCGTCGATGATGAAGGGAAGGCCCGCTAGCTGCCCTGCGGACTGGAAGTCGGGGAGGGGTATACTCGGCGCGGCCACAAGGGTCGTGCGAATCTGCCCCACCTCTTCGATGGAGAAATCCTCGGGCTGCCAGTCGAAGGCATAGGTGAGCCCCAGGTCGCAGGAGCCGTCGCGCAGGTTCTCGGACACCTGGGCGCAGGTGCGGTCGCGCAGACGCAGCGCCACGCCCGGGGCGCGCTCGCGAAACGCGGCGATCACCTCGTCGAGCGCATAGCACAGAAGCGTCTCGGCCAGATCGACCCGCAGCGTGCCCTGCAACGCCGTCTCCTCTGTGCCGAGGGCGGCCAGGCGGTCAGCGGCGGCGATGATCTCGGCGGCCTGGGCGAGCGCCTCGGCCCCTTTCTGCGTGAGCACCATGCGGCGCCCGATGCGCTCGAACAGCGGCAATCCTAAGTCGCGTTCGAGTTGCTTGATGTGCACCGTCACGGTCGACTGGGTGTAGCCCAGCCGGTCAGCGGCCTTGGCGTAGGTGCCGCAGGCCACGACGGCCTGGAAGGTGCGCAGGCATTTGATATCCACAGTGGTTCTCCTTTTCGGCGCGTTTCGCGGGCGGGGCGGCCTCGCCGCGCGCAGGTTCCAGCATACGCAACATTGATTGATTTAGTTAAACATATTCTTCTCAATCATTCGTTATACAAATGGGTTGTGGCGCCCTATGCTAGAGCCAACGGAAAGACAGCGGAAGGGGAGCACCCATGGAGGCAACGGAAATGACGATAGCGGCCACCCTGGCAGGGCTGGCGTTCTACTGTTTCGTGCAGGGCATCACCCCGGGACCTGCGAACCTCTGCTCGCTGGCGACGACGCTGCGCTACGGTCGGACGCTTGCGCTACGCCAGTGGTACGGGCTCATCGCCGGCTTCTACGCGGTGTCGTTCGCCTCGGTGCTGGTCGTGTGGACTGTAGGCCAGGTGGCGTCGGGCCTGATGGGGTGGCTCACCGTGGCGGGCGCGGTCTACGTGCTCTGGCTCGCCTGGACCATGGTGGCGCCCAGCCGGGAGGGGCACGCGCTATACGAGGCGAAGCCCACGGCGGCCTCGGGCTTCCTCTTGCAGATCACCAACGTGAAGATACTGGTGCTGTGCCTGACGGCGCTGTGCTCCTACGTGCTTCCCCTGAGCGACCACCCGCTGGCGCTGGCGGCTGCGGGGCTGGTGATGCCCCTCATCGGCGTCGGCTGCAATCTGGCTTGGATATACGCGGGCGAGCTTTTGCGGTCGTTCTACGAACGGCATCGCCGCCGCGTGGACGGGGCGATGGCCGCCTCGCTCGCACTGTGCGCCGCGACCATGGTGGCGCCCCTGCTCGGAAGCTGAGACCCCGCGGCAGCGGGCGCGAAGCGAGTTGCGTGAGCTCCTTTTGGCTTAGAAATCACGGTTTTGTTACCGTGTACAACGACACGTCCAAACCCGACAGCTACCAGTCGATGATCGACACGGTGGTGGCTGCCGAGGGACGCATCGACGGGCTCGTGAACAACTTCGGCGGCACGAACCCCGCCGAGGACAAGGACCTGCTGAGCACCTCCTACGAGCACTTCCTCGCCGGGGTGGATGCGAACGTGGGCAGCGTGTTCCTCGGCTGTCAGGCGGCCGCGCGCGAGATGGCGAAGACCGGCGGCGGTGTGCTTCCTCGGCGACGAGAGCGCTGCCACCACCGGCCAACTCATCGAGGTGGCCGGCGGCTTCGGCCTGGCCACGCCCATCTACGCCGACGCTATGGACGCCGCCGTGGCACGATAGGGTGCTGCTTACCGCAGCGCGCGCATATCCAACGTAGGGGACAGCTTCAGCCGTCCGCCTTTCAGCGTGCATGGCGTCGCCTTGCGTCATCCAAAACCAAGGGTCCCGCAGCATATTGCCTGCGGGACCCTGCTCGATTATGCGGCGCGACGGGGAGGGAGGCGCGCGCCGCTGTATCGCGAATCGTTAGGCGAGGCTCGCCACGTATTCGGCGGTGAACTTACCCTGGGTGACGGCGAAGGCGATGGAAACGCCGCACAGTGCCGTGGTGTACTGAATACCGAAGCGGCTGCCCGCGGTGTTTCCGGCGGCGAACAGGCCGGGAATGGGGCGGAAGGTCTCGCGGGCGAGCACCTGGCCGTTCTCGTCGATGGCCACGCCCGATGTGTTGCAGAGCATGCCGCCCAGAGATTTTTCGCCCTTATAGGCGTAGTAGGGCGGCTGGTTCACGGCGAACATGAGCGACTTCTCCTTGCCGAAATCCTCATCGAGACCCGTGGCGCATAGTTCGTTGTAGCGTTCGATGGAGGCAACGAAATTGTCCAACGTCTCTCCCTCGTAGCCTAGATAGCCGCCGAGTGTTGCATAGTCGTCGGCGGCGTAGACGACGGGATTAGTGTCGGCGCCCGAGCCCTCGGCGCCGCCAGCAACGGCCGCCTCCAGCAGGGCCGGAAGCCCGTCCATGCCGCCATTGGGGTAGTCGATGCCCATGTGACATGCCGGTTGGGCCTTGATCAGCGCCTCGTAGTTGCTATCGAACACATTGGCGACCGGTCCCTGAGGTTGGAGCGCGCCTGCATAGGCCGCCCATTCCATAAAGCCGAATCCCTCATTGCAGTACCGCTTGCCGTCGGCGTTGATCCAGAGCGAGGCAGCCGACCCCAACGGATCCATGGGGCTGTCGCAGGGGTAGTAGTAATCGCCGCCCATGGAAGACTGGTACGGATCCAGCTGCCCGCCGGCCCAGTAGCACAACTTCAGGCCGTCGCCCTGATAGCCGGAGCTGATGATCTCTCCGTCGTCGCCGATCATGTTGGTGATCTGACTCAGTAGTTCCTTGGCCATTTCCTGGTTGCCGGAGTAATCGCCGGCGGCCACGATGACGCCCTTGGAGGCCGCCACCTTAACATAGGAGCCGTCCTCCTTCTGGCCGATAGCGCCGGTAACGGCTCCGTCGGCATCGGTGGTCAGCTGCTGCGCGGGGCAGCCCCAATAGATCTGCGCGCCCGCGTCCAGGCCTACCTGCAGTAAGTTACCGAGAATCTTCTCCTGGACAGGCATGGTGGAAGCGGTGCCGATATAGGTGCCCAAGCCGTTCTTGAAGGTCGTGTAAGACTCATCGGTGGGGTAGAACTGGATCTCCAGAGCGTCGCGCTCCTCCTGGGTAAGGCAGTCGATGTACCAGTCGAAGGCCTCGCCGCACGTGTTGGTGAATTTGCGGGCCAGGGCGGCGTTGGATCGGTTTGCCGCGCGAAGCTGCCAATTGTTGAGGAATTCAATGGGATCAACCCCGTTCACGCCGCGCTCGCGCAAGAATTCGGAGTTGATATGGCCGAAATGCCCCATGCCAAGGCACGTGTGATTGTCCTCGGGGTGCGCTTCCATGGCGATGACCTTCGCGCCCGCCTCGGCGGCTGCGCGGAAAGCTGCGCATCCGCTAAAGCTGAGGCCGATAACGAGCACGTCGCAGTCAGCCGTCTCGGCGATGGAGTCCTCTGCGATAGGCTCGGGAGCTGTGCGCCAGCTGCTTGCGGGCGCCGAGGATCCCGCAGTGCCCGCGGCGCTATCGGACGAGTCGCTGGTGGCGGGGGCGGACGGTGCGCAGCCGAACATGCCGGCGGCGGCGAGCCCCGCAGCTCCGATGCCCGCACCTTTCAAAAAATTACGACGCGTGCATTTCTGGGTGTCTTCCATAGTTCCCTCCTTGGATCGGTGGTAGACGAGGTGCCCGAATCGGCGGCCTCGCTTTCCATCATCGGTTCACGGGGGCGTTCTGCCTATACTCGAAACAGGGTAAACCCCTAACGAGAACCAGGTATTTTTCTCATGTGAGCTCGTCATTTCAGGTTAATCAGGTAGGATGAAGGTAGAGTGACGTTACTAATAGTGGGGAGGGATTTCGTGATTCGCCGACAAGAAGCTGCTCGGGCGGCGGCTTTGTTTTTGTCATTCGCTGCCTTTTTCATGACGTGTCCGCTGACTCTGTGGGATGCTGCGCTTTTCGCCCAGATCTCTATCGATCGCGCGGTGGAGGTCCTTGCGATTAACGGACTGATGGCAACAAGCGCCGTGCTGGCGGTAGGCACGGGGCTGTGGTCGATGGCCCGAGATTCCGTGCGCATGATGCCCGCTGCGACGGTGCTGGGAGGAGTGGCCTATGCCTTGGGAGGGTCGGCCTATGCGCTCGTGCAGACGCTTGCCCTGCCGGTCGGCCCGGCTGGCATCTGCGTTATCAGCGTCGCTATGGGTTTTGGATTAGCGATGCTCGTGCTCGGTTGGTGTCGCGTTCTCTGTCCGTTTGGGCTGAAACGCTCGCTTCTGGGCATGAGCATCGCATGCGCGATGGCGACATTCGTCGAGCTTGGCTTCGAAGCCGGTCTTCTGCCAGCGCGCGAAGGGGCATTCGCCGTACTTCTGTGGCTCGGTGTCGCCGGTCCGGTTTGGAGCGCCTGCAAGGGAGTTGGGGAAATCCCTGCCGTTGACGACACGGTAGGAGATCACCTGTGGGAGTCTATGCGCACCATGGTGCTCAATCCGTGCCTGGGCCTATTCCTGTTTCTCTTTATCATGAGCGCGCGGGAATTCGTGTTCATGGAATATGAGCACATTGGGGCAATCTCGGTCATAGGCGCCGCGGGAATTGCCGTCGCTCTCGTGCGGTTTTGGCCGCGTTTTTCACTCGGCACCGTTTACCGGACGCTTCTGCCCAGTGCGGCCGCATTTTTCATCGTGCTGAGCAGCTTTCCCGTTGGCAGTGTCTCGTTTGGTGCGGGGTTCCTCGTGTCTCATATTCTTATGGCTGCTATCGCCCTGCTTGCCCTGGCGTCGTTGTGCGCGGTGGCGCGGGCTGGGGAATTCTCCTCAGTGTTCGTGGGTTCCATACTGTGCGTGGCGACAAGCCTCGCAGTGTTGCTCGGCACCAACGTGGCGCAGGTTGTTCCCGATGACGATGCTCTCGGCGCCATCCTCCTCGTGTGTGCGATGGCTTATTTCGTTTATGTGCTTGCCTCACCCTTGGTCGACTACCATCGTCTGCTTCGGGAGGGAGAGGAAGGGGAAGAGGTGCGCGAAAGGGACGGTCTGCCGCAACCTCACAGTGACGTTCTATGCGCCGCTTTGGCCGAGGAGCGAAACCTGTCGGCACGCGAGAGGGAGATTTTGCCCTATATAGCTCGCGGGCACCGTCCTGCCTACGTGGCCGATATGCTCTGCATCTCCGAACATACGGTGCGCACCCACCTGCGGAACATATACCGCAAACTGGGAGTAGGGTCTCGTGAAGAGCTCATCCAGCTTGTCGAGAACGTGCAGAGTGCAAATAGGTAGCCGCTTGAATTGCGAGCGAAAAGCGGTCGCCGGCTTTCCCGGGTTTGCCCGATGTCCTTCAACCCAACGTAGGGCGCGGCGCGCGGCGGCCCTCGGGCGTCCTAGCAGCGGAAGCGCTTGCGCCAGGCGGCGGGGGAACAGCCCTGCTCGCGGGTGAAGGCGGTGGTGAAGCTGCTCGGCCGCGGGTAGCCCACTGCCCTCCCGATCTCGGCGAGGGGCATATCGGTGCCAGCGAGCAGGTCGGATGCGCGGTTCATGCGCAGCTGTCGCAGATCCTCGGCCACTCCACGCCCCGTTTCCTCCTTGTAGACGGCGGCGAGGCGCGTGCGGCTCACGCACAACTCGCGGGCGATGGAATCCAGGGTGAGGGGAGCGTCAAGGTGTTGCTCCATGATGGCATGGGCCTTGTGGATGAGCTGCGCCGCCGTGCGCGTCCCCTCGGCGCGAGCGGCCCACGCGGCGCCCTCCGCCGTCTCTATCAGGCAAGCGACTGCCTCGGCCATGAGCGCCGCAAGGCGAAAGCCGGTGGCCGGCGCATTGGCCGAGCGCGCATCCAGCCGATTGAGCATGGCGCTCACGTGGGGTGCCCTCAAGGGCAGCGACGACTCGGTGAGGCGCTCGAGCAGCTCGTCGGCGCCGGTTCCCTGATCGCGGGCCACCTGCTCGATGAAGCGCGGGGTGAAGCAGAGCGAGCGCGAGGCGTAGGCGCAGCCAGGTTTCAGCTGGTAGGAATAGGAGCCGGCCCCCTGACGGTACATGACCAGATCCGACGCGTCGGTAGGGAAGGTGGGGTAGGGCATCGTCTCCAGGCTGCTCGGCGACATGGAGCCGAGGCAGAAATAGCCCGGTCCACAGCTGGTGAGGCTCGAGCCGTCACTCACCGTCAGATCGAGTACGGTGACCAGGCAATCGCGACCCAGGCCGGTCATCCAGGCGCTGCCGGAGCCCCGTGCGGGATCAAGCTGCGACACCACCCCGCACCGTCGTGCCCGCGGTTCCATCTGCAGCGTCTCGAGCTGCGGCACGAAAAGATGGTGCAGGTTCTCGTCGATGTTCGCGAGCGCTGGGGCCTTCATGATCCTTCCCGTCGTTTCCATTCCGTCCGAAGTTCTTTCGCATTCGTCCAAAAGTTAACCATCAATAACATTCATAGCAGATCGCATGATAAATTATCCGACTGAAACTTTCAAGAAGAGCACGGCGGTGCGGCGGGAGAGTGCCTGCGAACGTCGATGCGCAGGGCGAAAGGGAAGTCGGAACGTGGAAGGTACACTGGATCGGGGTGAGGGGGCACCCTGCGTCATGGGGATAGATGAACGGGAGAGCGCATCGCCCTCGGCCTCGGCGCGCGGAGGTGCCCTGCTGTTTGCGGGTGGCGAGAAGAGCCGCCGCCGCGTGGATCCGCGGGCGGCCCTTGTGACGCTCGTGCTGCTCAATGTGGCCGTATTCGTGTCG
Organism: Adlercreutzia rubneri; assembly: GCF_009755265.1. NCBI lineage: Bacteria > Bacillati > Actinomycetota > Coriobacteriia > Eggerthellales > Eggerthellaceae > Adlercreutzia > Adlercreutzia rubneri. The sequence goes on from NZ_WPOO01000006.1 coordinate 15,280, forward strand.
GGTGCGAAGGCGGTGGAACTGATCGCGGTGGCGGCCGATGCCCTGCTCATGATGTGGTGCCATCGCGGACGTCTCGCCTGCGCGTGGGTGGCGGCCTATGCGGTAATCTCGCTGATTTCCCTCGCCTGCATCCTCGGCGGTCCCTTCTTCATGCCGGTGGGCGCCTGCTTGCTCATGCTCGCGCGCCTGTTCCCCACGGCCATGTTCGCCGCGGCGCTCATCTCCACCACGTATCTGGGCGAGCTCGCCTTTGCGTTGCAGTCTTTCGGCCTCACGGGTCGCATGACGGTGGCCGTGTGCGTGGGACTGCGCTTCTTCCCTACCATCGCGCGGGAGGCGCGGGCGGTGCGCGAGGCCATGCTCACCCGCGGCATCCGCCTTACCCCGGCGGCCATCGTGACGAACCCGGTGGGGCTTCTGGAGAACTTCATGGTGCCCTACATCCATCGCATCTCGCTCGTGGCCGACGAGCTCGGCGATGCGGTGATGGCCCGCGGCGTGGAGACGTCGCGGCCGCGCACGAGCTACCACGAGCTGCGGGTAACGCCGCTCGACGGGGTGGTCGTTGCCGTTGCGGCGCTGCTGGCTGTTGCCGCCGTGGCGGGAAAGGTGCTCTCATGAGGGGCGACGAGGCTTTGGCGGGGACGGCCGGGGCGGCTGTGCAGCTTGAGGGTGTGTCCTATACCTATCCGGGCGCGGCAGAACCGACGCTGCGCTCGGTGAGCCTGGAGGTGCCGGCCGGCCAGTGCGTCGTGGTCACCGGGCCCTCCGGTTGCGGGAAGACGACGCTCTCGCGCCTGGTGAACGGCCTGGTGCCCCATGTGTATGCCGGCGAGGTGACGGGGCGCGTGCTCGTGGGCGGCACCGAGGTGGCGGCATGGGCCCCCGACGAGCTGGGCGTGCGCGTGGGATCGGTGTTCCAGAACCCGCGCAGCCAGTTCGTGAACCTGGATGTGGCCTCCGAGATCGCCTTCGGCTGCGAGAATCTGGGGCTGCCGCGCGCAGAGATCGTCGAGCGCGTGGAGGAGGCGGCTGCGGCGCTCGGCATACGCCCGCTGCTCGACCGCAGCATCGAGGAGCTCTCGGGCGGCCAGAAGCAGGCGGTCATCTTGGCATCGGCTTTGGCCATGCGGCCTGCGGTGTTCGTGCTCGATGAGCCCACCGCCTCGCTGGACACCGCCTCCATGATGCGCCTGGCCGAGGTGGTGGCAGCGCTGAAGGCCCAGGGAAAGACCGTGATCGTCTCGGAGCATCGGCTCTGGTGGCTGCACGGAGTAGCCGACCGTGTGGTGCTCATGGAAGAGGGCACCGTGGCCGGCGACTGGGATGCCGCCTCCTACGGGGCGCTTCCCCGCGCCGAGCGTGCCGCCCTCGGCATGCGCGCTTGGACGGTGACCGAGATGGAGGAGGAGATGGCCGCCCGCGCCGCGGTTGCGCCGACCGCTTCCGCCGAGGGCAGTCCTGCGCCAGCTACAGAGGCCGCCACCGCGGAGGGCCTGACAGCGGAGGGCCTGACAGCGGAGGGCCTGACCGTGGCCTTCCGGCGCAAGCCGCCCGTGCTCGAGGGGCTCTCCCTTGCGGTGGCGCCGGGGCGCGTACTCGGCATCGTGGGCCGCAACGGCGCCGGCAAGACCACGCTGCTGCGCTGCCTGTCGGGGCTCACCCGGGAGCGAGCCGGCTCGGTGGCGCTCGACGGGCGCGCTCTCGCCGCCCGTGAGCGGCCGGGCACGGTGCACCTCGTCATGCAGGAGCCCGGCTACCAGCTGTTCGCCGACAGCGCCCGCGCCGAGCTGCGGCTGCCCGACGCTGAGACCGACGAGCTGCTTGCCGCCTTCGGTCTGACCGCCTGCGCCGAGCGCCACCCCCTGTCGCTTTCCGGTGGCGAGCGCCAGCGCCTGGCCATTGCCGCCGGCATCGCCCAGGGTGCCCGGGCCCTCGTGCTCGACGAGCCCACGAGCGGCCTCGATCGTGCCAACATGGAGCGCGTCGCCGCGGTATTGTGCCGAGTGGCCGCCGCGGGAGCGCCCGTGGCGCTCGTCACCCATGATTACGAGTTCCTCTGCGCGGTATGCGACGAGGTGGCGGAAGTGGAAGGTGGCCGTGTGAGCGCGCGCTACGACCTCGATCCCGTTCACGCCGCCCGTGTGCGCACGCGCTTCGGTTTCTGAATCTCTTAGGTACCCATCCCAACGGAAAGGATTGAATCTATGGCAGCAACGACAACGACGGCAGCGGCAACGGCGGTGGCGGGTTCTCCCGCCCGGCTCACCGCGAAGGACATCGTGCTTTTGGCGGTGTTCGGCGTGGTCACCTTCTTCGTGATGATGATCGTGGCCATGGTGTGCAGCTTCAGCACCGATATGGCCTGGTGGACCCATGCTATCGGCTCCATCCCCGCCGGTATTGTGTGGGCCTATCTCATGGCGCGGGTGCCCAAGCGCGGCTCTGCTCTTATCGCCGGCGCCATCATGGCGCTGCTCGGCTTCGTCATGGGCATGGCCTGGACGGGGCCGGTGGGCATGCTCGTCGGCGCGGTGCTTTGCGAGCTGATCATGATCGCGGGTAAGCGGGCGAAGTGGTCGATCGCGGTGGGCTTCGCCGTGCTCGTGGTGTGCTGGTGGTTCGGCCAGATCTCCCTCATTCTGTTCGCGAGCGAGAGCTACGTGCAGATGGTCATCGACATGGGCATGACCGCGGAGTACGGCCAGGGCCTCATCGACTGGGTTCACAGTCCCGTCTTCCCCGTATGCGGCTGCGTGACGGCAGTCTGCGCGCTGCTCGGCAGCTGGCTGGGCATGCGCATCTTCCAGAAGCACTTCGCGAGGATCGCGGCCTAAGGGGGAACAGTGGCATCATTGGAGAAAGCAGAGGCGCGCTCGGGCAACGCCATCGCGCAGCTGCTGAAATTCGCGGGACCGCGGCGCTGCTTGGCTTATGTGGGCTCGGCGCTCGCGGCACTCAACGGCGTGCTCACCATCGTGCCGCTCGTGCTCGTGTGGTTCGTGCTGCGCGACTTCGTGGCCGTGGCGCCCCGCTACGAGCTGGCGGCCGACGCCACGCTGTGGGCGTGGCTCGCCTTCGCCGTGGCCGTCGTCGGCGCGCTGTGCTACTTCGCCGGCCTCATGCTCACTCACACGGCCGCCTTCCGCGTGGCCGCCAACATGCGCAAGGCGTGCCTGGCCCATGTGGCGAAGGTGCCGCTGGGGTATTTCGACGCGAACGCCTCGGGGCGCCTGCGCCGCATCATCGACGGCTGCGCCGGCCAGACCGAGGACGTCATCGCCCACAAGATGCCCGACTTCATCGCCTCGTGCACGGCACCTGTGGCGTTCCTCGTGGCCATGTTCCTGTTCGATTGGGTTATGGGGCTTGTCTGCCTCATTCCCGTGGCGGTGTCGCTGTTCGCCATGTGGTGGATGATGGGGCGCGATGTGCCCGAGGGTGGCCGCTTCTTCATGCAGCGCTACCAGGAGGCCTTGAACCGCATGTCCACGGCAGCCACCGAGTATGTGCGCGGCATTCCCGTGGTGAAGGTGTTCCAGCAGACGGTGCACTCGTTCAAGGCCTTCCACGCGGCCATTATCGACTACCGCGATATGGCCACCCAGTATGTGAACTTCTGCCGCCTGCCCCAGGTGGTGCAGCTCGTGGCCATCAACGGCACCTTCGCGGTGCTCGTGCCGGCGGCTATCCTGCTGGCCGCAAGCGCCGGCGATTTCGCGCGGTTCCTCACCGACTTCCTCTTCTACGTCGTGTTCTCGGCCTTCACCACCACGGTGATGAGCAAGATCATGTACGCATCCGAGGCCCTCATGATGGCCGAGGACTCCGTGCGCCGGGTGAACGAGATTCTGGCGGTGGAGCCCATGGAGGAGGTGCGTTCGGAAGCGGCGGAGCACGTATCCGATGCGTCTGTGGCCCTGCGCGGCGTGACGTTCTCCTATCCGGGCGCCGCGGTGCCGGCTGTGCGCGACGTGACGTTGGAGGTGCCCGCCGGGGCCACGGTGGCGCTCGTGGGGCCCTCTGGCGGCGGGAAGAGCACACTCGCGAGCCTCATCCCGCGCTTCTGGGACCCGCAGGAGGGCACGGTCGCGGTGGGAGGCGCCGATGTGCGCGCCGTGCCGACCGCCGAGCTGATGGACACCGTGGCCTTCGTGTTCCAGAACGACCGCCTGTTCAAGGGCACGCTTGCCGACAACATTCGCATGGGGCGCCCCGATGCGAGCGACGAGGAGGTGCGCGCGGCTGCCGAGGCCGCCCAGTGCGCCGACATCATCGCCAAGTTCCCCGAGGGGCTCTCCACGGTGGTGGGGTCGGCCGGGGTGTACCTGTCGGGCGGCGAGTGCCAGCGCATCGCGTTGGCCCGGGCCATTCTGAAGGACGCGCCCGTGGTGGTGCTCGACGAGGCCACGGCCTTCGCCGATCCGGAGAACGAGGCGCTCATCCAGCAGGCGCTGGGACGTCTGGCCGCGGGCAAGACGGTGCTCATGATCGCGCACCGGCTCTCCACGGTGGTGGACGCCGATCTTATCGCCGTGGTGGATGGCGGCGTCATCGTGGAGCGCGGCACCCACGACGAGCTCTTAGCGGCTGGCGGCCTGTACGCGCGGCTGTGGGCCAACTATCAGCAGGCAACTCAGTGGAAGATCGAAGGAGGTGGCGCCCATGCTGCGTGATGCGCTGGCCCTCACCGAGCAAGGTGCGAAGTCGCTGCGCCGGGGTGCGGCCGTGTGCGCCCTGGCGAATGTGGTGCTCATGTTGCCCGTGGGCGTGTTCTATCTGGTGACGGGGGAATTCCTCGCCCATTTGGAGGACCCGGCGACGCCCCTGCCGCTGCTGGCACCCTATTTGGTGCTCATCGTCGCGGTGCTCGCCGTGGTGTTCGCCACTCAGTATTGGCAGTACCACGCCACCTACAGCGTCGTGTACCAGGAAAGCGCGCGCAAGCGCATCGGCTTGGCCGAGCGGCTGCGGGTTCTGCCCCTGTCCTTCTTCGGGAAGCGCGATCTGGCCGATCTGACGAGCGTGGTCATGAAGGACACCGCCGACCAGGAGCGCCTGTTCAGCCACACGATGCCCCAGCTGTTCGGCACGGGCGCGTCCACGGCCATCGTGGCCGTGATGCTGCTTGCCTTCGACTGGCGGCTCGCCTTGGCATCCCTGTGGCCGGTGCCGGTGGCCGTGATCGTGCTTCTGGCCACGACGCGCCTGCAGACGGCGGCCACGCGCAAAAAGAACGCGGCGGCCCTCGTGCTCGCCGACGGCATTCAGGAGTACCTGGAGTCGAATCGCGAGGTTCGCGCCCTGAACCGCACTGACGACTTCCTTGCGCGCCTGAACGGGAACGTGGATGCCTTCGAGCGGGCGAAGCTCGCCTCGGAGCTGACCACGGGCACGGCCGTGAGCTCCACCCAGACGCTGCTGCGCTTGGGCACGGTCACGACTATCCTCGCCGGCACGGCGCTCGTGGCCGCGGGCCAGTGCGACCTGCTCGTGTTCTTCTGCTTCATGCTCGTGGTCACGCGGCTCTACGATCCCATCAACCTCATCCTGCAGTCCACGGCCGAGCTCATTGACATGCGGGAGTCGCTTGCCCGCATGCGGGCCATCGAGCAGGAGCCGGCCCAGGTGGGCTCTGTGGACTTCGCGCCCCAGGGTCACGACATCGTCTTCGACGGGGTGTCGTTTTCCTACGAGAACGGCGAGCCGGTGCTCACCGACGTGAGCTTCACGGCCCGCGAGGGCGAGGTGACCGCGCTCGTGGGGCCCTCGGGATCGGGCAAGTCCACGGCCGCGAAGCTGGCAGCCCGCTTCTGGAACGTGAATGCGGGGCACATCACTGTGGGCGGCGTGGACGTGGCCGGCGTGGACCCGGAGACGCTTTTGACCGACTACACCGAGGTGTTCCAGGATGTGGTGCTGTTCAACGGCACCGTGATGGAGAACATCCGGCTGGGCAGGCGCGCAGCCACCGACGAGGAGGTGCTCGCCGCGGCCCGCGCTGCCAACTGCGACGAGTTCGTGCGCAAGATGGCCCAGGGCTACGACACTCCCATCGGCGAGAACGGAGCGCTTCTCTCGGGCGGGGAGCGCCAGCGCATCTCCATCGCCCGCGCTATCTTGAAGGACGCGCCCATCGTCCTGCTCGACGAGGCCACCGCCTCCCTCGACGTGGAGAGCGAGTCGCTCGTGCAGGAGGCGCTTTCCCGTCTTCTCGTGGGCAAGACGGTGCTCGTCATCGCCCACCGCATGCGCACCGTGCTCGGCGCCGACCACATCGTGGTGCTCGCCGATGGCCGCGTGGCCGAGGAGGGAGCGCCTGCCGAGCTCCTGGCGGCCAGCGGCCTGTTCGCCCGCATGGTGAGCCTCCAGGGCGCCGCCGCCGACTGGAAGCTGTAGCCCTTTTTGTCGCGATTCGCCTCGCCCATCAAACTCTGTAAGGGGCGGCTTCAGCCGCCCCGCCAGCCCCGTCTGGCCGCTTGTCTGCCTCAGTCTCTCGTACCGCCGCCGAAAATATGGAGCGGCATGCGGCGGCCTCTGGCAGAAGGGCCGTCCTCGGCCTATAATGAGCCAATTACCGTCCAGGGCATCGAGCGGCAAAGGAGCGCACAACTATGGCCTACTACTTCGAGGAACCGTCCCGTACATTCAACGAGTACTTGCTGGTGCCGGGCCATACGCCCGCCGATTGCGTGCCTGCGGCGGTCAGCCTGAAGACGCCCTTGGTGAAGTACCGCAAGGGCGAGGAGGAGTGCCCGCTCTCGCTTTCCGTGCCGATGGTTTCCGCCATTATGGCCGCCGTGTCCGACGACAAGATGGCCGTGGCCCTGGCCACCGAGGGCGGCCTGTCGTTCATCTACGGCAACCAATCCATCGAAGACGAGGCTGCTATGGTGGCCCGCGTGAAGGACTACAAGGCCGGCTTCGTCACCTCCGACGCAAACCTTTCCCCCGACATGACGCTCGAGCAGGTAGTGGCTCTGAAGGAGCAGTACGGCCACTCCACGATGCCTGTCACCGACGACGGAAGCGCCCACGGCAAGCTGCTCGGCATCGTGACCGAGCGCGACTACCGCCTCTCTCGCATGTCCATGGACGAGAAGGTGGCCGACTTCATGACGCCGCGCGAGAAGCTCGTGGTGGCTCCGGATGGCACCTCTCTGAAGGCCGCCAACGACATCATCTGGGATCACAAGTTGAACTCGCTGCCCATCGTGGATGCCGACGACCATCTGGTGGCGCTCGTATTCCGCAAGGACTACGACTCCCACAAGTCCAATCCCGACGAGCTTTTGGACGCCCACAAGCGCTACATGGTGGGCGCGGGCATCAACTCCCGCGACTACGCCGAGCGCGTGCCGGCGCTTGTCGAGGCCGGCGCCGACGTGCTGTGCATCGATAGCTCCGAGGGCTATTCCGACTGGCAGAAGATGACCATCGAGTGGGTGCGCGAGCACTACGGCAACGATGTGAAGATCGGCGCGGGCAACGTGGTGGACGCCGAGGGCTTCCGCTTCCTCGCCGATGCGGGCGCCGACTTCGTGAAGATCGGCATCGGCGGCGGCTCCATCTGCATCACCCGCGAGACCAAGGGCATCGGCCGCGGCCAGGCCACCGCGACCATCGAAGTGGCGAAGGCCCGCGACGAGTACTTCCGCGAGACCGGTGTCTACGTGCCCATCTGCTCCGACGGCGGCATCGTCTACGACCATCACATCTCGCTCGCGCTGGCCATGGGCGCCGACTTCGTCATGCTGGGCCGCTACTTCGCCCGCTTCGACGAGAGCCCCTCGGCCAAGGTCATGGTGAATGGCACTTACATGAAGGAGTACTGGGGCGAAGGTTCCGCCCGCGCCCGCAACTGGGGCCGCTACGACTTGGGTGGCAAGAAGTCGCTGTCCTTCGAGGAGGGCGTCGATTCGTACGTGCCCTACGCCGGTAGCCTGAAGGACAACATGGCCATCACGCTGCTGAAGCTGAAGAGCACCATGTGCAACTGCGGCGCGCTCACCATCCCCGAGTTCCAGGACAAGGCGAAGCTCACGCTGGTGTCGGCCACCTCCATCGTGGAGGGCGGCGCCCATGACGTGCTGCTGAAGGACAAGGCTCCCTACGCGAGCAACACCCGCTAGGACTCGCTTGGCGGCGCGCAGGCGCATCGCCAAACTCTGGGATTGCCGAAAGGCGCTTCGCGACAATGCGGAGCGCCTTTTTATGGGGTGGGATGAAGACTATGCTTTGAGCGCTTCGAAAAGATCTTCCATATCCTGCTCGTAGATGCTGTCGCGCAGGTAAATGAAGCTGATGTCGTGGAAGATGCCCGCATCGGAGAGGGGGATAACGCGCAGCGTGCCCTCTTGCACCTCCCGCTGCACGGCGGCCTCGTAAACGAAGGAAATCCCAAGATCGGCCTGGACGAATATCTTGATGATATCGAGGCTTTCCACGACGAAATGATCGGCGAAGGAGGCAGGCGAGAGATTGCGCTGAGCGAGCGCGTGGACAAGCACGTTGCGGCTGCCGCTGCCCTCCTCGCGCAGAATGAGTCGTTCGCCCAAGAGGTCTTCCAGGGTGCGTGGCGTACGCGGGAAGCGATGCTCGGCCGCGCAAATGGGCACCAAACGCTCGGACGAGAAGGGGCGTGAGGCATAGCGGGCCTTGTCGAAGAGCCCTTCCACGAAGGCGCAATCGATGGTTCCCGCGTCGAGGAGCTCCATCAGGTGCTGGGTTCCGCCCGAGCGCACGGTGACCTGAATGTCGGGTCGGGCGCCCAGACAGCGGGCGAGGGGCCGGGCCACCACGTACTCGCCGGCGGTCAGCGTCATGCCGATGCGCAGCTTGACTGTGGCGCCATGGGCCACCTCCTCGATGCGCTCGTGCAATAGCACGTCGTCGTGGGCCATGGTCGCTAGCCCGTCGCGCAGGACACGTCCCGCCGGCGTCAGCTCCAGCTTTTTGCGATGGTAGGTGAACAGCTTCGCGCCGTACTCGCGCTCCAGGTACGTGATGTGCTGGGAGACGGCCGGCTGGGTGAGCGCCAGCTCCTCGGCGGCTCGGGTGTAGTTCAGAGTGCGGCACACGGTGAGGAACGTCTTTACGCGATAGTCCTGCATTGCGTCTCCTTCGATGGGTGCGGTGGTTCCTTAGGGACTCGGGTAGCATATCAATAAACTTCTCTAATGGCTACATAATGATATATAAGTTTTCTTTTGGTAAGAAACCGCGCATAATAAAGCCATTCTACTCCTGCGGGTCGTTGCGTTATCTCCGGCGATTCGTGGTCGAGACATTTCCGGCTCCAAAGGCCCCGACGAAAGGTGCTCTATGCGCGACATTATCAAGAAAGTACCCATCCCCACAGCGGGCGTGGCCTTGGGCCTGGCCGCTTTGGGCAACTTGCTTCAACCCTATGCCGAGATCGCCCACATTGCTTGCGGGGCGTTGTCTCTCTTCTTGGTGGCTATGCTCGTCGCCAAGCTGATCATGTTCCCCTCCATGCTTCGCGAGGACATGAAGAACTCCGTTTTCGCAAGTGTTTCTGCCACGTTCTTCATGACGCTGATGCAGCTGGCCGGATACTTGGCTCCCGTGGCTATCGTGCCGGCTTTCGGGCTGTGGTGCTCGGCGGTGGCGGGGCATTTCGTGCTGATGACGTGGTTTACCCTGTACTATATCCGCCGCTTCAAGCTCACCGAGGTCTTTCCTACGTACTTCATTTGCTACGTGGGCATCATCGTGGCGGCTGTAACGTCTCCCGTCTTCGGCGCCGAGGCCTTCGGCCAGGGCATTTTCTGGTTCGGCTTTGCCTGCTACCTCGTGCTGCTCGCCGTGGTGACGATGCGCTACATCAAGCATGAGATCCCCGAAGGCGCTCGCCCGCTGTTCTGCATCTATGCTGCTCCTATGGGTCTGTCGCTGGTTGGATATCTGTCGGTTATGCCTGATCCGAACCTGGTGTTCGTGGCCGTGCTCATGGGCCTCGGCCAGCTGATGCTCATCGGCGTCGTCACCCGGGTGCCGAAGTTCCTCGCCCTGCAGTTCTATCCGAGCTACGCAGCCATGACCTTCCCCTTCGTCATCTCCGCGATGGCGCTCGGCAAGGGCGTGCAGGCTCTCTACGCTGCCGGCTACTCCATTCCGGCGCTCCCGGTGGTCGAGGCCCTCATCGCCGTGGAGACGCTGTTCGCCGCCGTGATGGTCGCCTACGTCTTCGTGCACTTCATGAAGTTCTTCTTCGGTACGCCGAAGGCGGCCAAGGCCCCGAAGACGCGTCCCGAGGTTCCTGCGGCTCTCACTGTCGAGGTCACCGAATAACGCTTGAACACCTATCGCCTCGCCGGCCCGACGTTCTGCTCTGGCCAACGACGGCCCCTCCTCTCCTCAGCGCCCCGGTTCCTCCACTGGGGCGCTCTCCTTTTTGGGAGGGGGTTTCGTTTGTGGCGGGATTTCCCGATTTTCATCGGCAGCGCCTTCGGCATCGCCGCGATTTCCCGATTGCCACGCTAATGCATACCTCACGAGGTGGAAATCGGGAAATCCCGCCATATTGTGCTCCATGGGGGATGAGCTTTCAGCTTGCGGTACGCCTCGGAGCTTGCGACGCGTCTCGGGGCTTGCGGCCCTTATCTCTCGATGGCGCGGTTGATGAGGGCGCGCAGCTCGTCGATGCCGTCGCCCTTCTCCGACGACGTCACCACCATGGGCACGCCACCCGGCAGCTTGAGCGCCTTCTTGATGGCGGCGCGCTGCTTCATCTGCTGCTGCTTCGACAGCTTGTCCGCTTTGGTCAGCGCGATGGCGAAGGGCAGCTCGGCGTCCATGAGAAACTGAACCATGTTGCGGTCGAGCGCCGAGGGCTCGTGGCGGATGTCGATGAGCGACACCACGAGTGCGAAGTCGCGATCTTGATTGTAGTAGCCCTCGATGAGCTCGCTCCACCGGCCCTTTTCTGCTTTGGACACTTTCGCGTATCCGTAGCCGGGCAGATCCACGAGATCGTGGCCGTCCACATCGTAGAAGTTGATGGTGGCCGTCTTGCCCGGCGTGGACGACACCTTCGCCAGGCCCTTGCGGTACATGAGCTTGTTGAGTAGCGACGACTTGCCCACGTTCGAGCGCCCCGCGAAGGACACCTCGGGACCTGTGGATGCTGGCAGCTGCTCCGAGGTGCCGTAAGCGGCTTTAAACGATGCGTTGTGGAAGTTCATGGGTGCTCCTTCGCGGAGGGGATCGCGGTATTTCGCTATCATGGTACTTGAATTGGACGGTCGAAGGGCGAAGGGGCGCGGAAATGACGGCAAATCATAGGAAAGATGCGCTGGAAGTGGCGCACATCACGGGCGTGCAGGGCATCCGCGCCGCCATGGCGCGCTTGGCCGATGAGGAGGCCGACGTGCCGCTGCCTGGCGCAACGCCCGAGGAGGTGCCGCTGGGGCGCCGCATCTGTTCCGTGTGTGCTGCTGACAACGACGGTTCCCGAGAAACCTGCTGGAACTGCGGCGCCTCCCTGCGCCGTGTGCGCTAACTTTTGACATAGCGGTGTGGTTCCAGAAGATCTGCAGGTTGCCGTCGGGCGGATTTTCCGACTTGTTAGATGTCCGCTGCAATAGTCAGCGAGAGCGCCGGCGTGTTTTCGCCGCAAGTTATCGCGATTCGTTAGCGGTCGCCTTCGAAAGGATCGTAGCGCGCATCGGGCATGTCTAACAAGTCGAAAAAAACGCCCGAAATCGGGTGATAGGTTTTCTGGCTCGTCCGTCTGTCCCGTGAGGGGCGCGGTCGGGCGCTGGCGCCCCTTTTCCAAGAGCGCATCATGGCTATAATGGGGAAATCAACTCGCGGCCGCGGGGAATGCGCGCGGTCGAAAGCCACGTTTTCGAGGGAGTGCCATGAAAGCTTACAATCCCCATGAGATCGAGCCCCGTTTGCAGTTGGCCTGGGAAGAGGCCGGGCTGTACACGGTGCCGGAGAATTCCGATGCGCCCAAGAAGTATGTCCTGGAGATGTTCCCGTATCCCTCCGGCGACATGCACATGGGGCATGCGAGCAACTACACCTACGGCGACGTGGTGGCCCGCTACTCCAAGATGCAGGGCTTCGACGTGCTGCATCCCATGGGCTGGGACGCTTTCGGCCTGCCCGCGGAGAACGCCGCCATCAAGCATCACAGCCATCCGGCCATCTGGACCTACGAGAACATCGAGACCCAGAAGAAGAGCTTCTCCCGCATGGGCTTTTCCTACGACTGGGATCGCAAGGTGGTGGCGTGCGATCCGGAGTACTACCGCTGGGGCCAGTGGATCTTCCTGAAGTTCTGGGAGCGCGGTCTCGTGGAGCGTCGCAACTCGCCGGTGAACTGGTGTCCGAGCTGCGGCACCGTGCTCGCCAACGAGCAGGTCATCGAGGGTCGCTGCTGGCGATGCGACTCCGAGGTGGAGAAGCGCGACCTCACCCAGTGGTACTACAAGATCACCGACTACGCCCAGGAGCTGCTGGACGACCTGGATCAGCTGGAAGGCTGGCCCGAGCGCGTGAAGCAGCAGCAGGCCAACTGGATCGGCCGCTCCGAGGGCGCCAACGTGGACTTCATCCTGTGCGACCGCGACGGCAACGCGCCGGAGAACCCCACGGAAGACGACGTCATCACCGTGTTCACCACGCGCGCCGACACGCTGTTCGGCTGCAGCTTCTTCTTGCTGGCGCCGGAAAGCAAGCTGCTCCGCGGCCTTGTGGAAGGCACCGAATACGAGGTGCCGGTCATGGAGCTGGTTGAGGCAGCCAAGAAGGTGACCGCCGTCCAGCGCGCCCAGGGCGACCACGAGAAGCACGGCGCGTTCACCGGTCGCTACGTGGTGAACCCCATCAACGGCGAGAAGGTGCCCGTGTGGGTGGGCGACTACATTGTGGCCGACTACGGCACCGGTGCCGTCATGGCCGTGCCCTGCGGCGATCAGCGCGACTTCGAGTTCGCCCGCAAGTACGATCTGCCCATCATCCCCATCATCCTGTCTGAGGACGACCCGCTGTACCCGCAGCTCAAGGACGAGCAGGGCCGCGTGGTGACCACGGTGGACTGGCCGGAGGCCTACGCCGCCGAGGGCATCCTCGTGCAGTCCGGTCCCTACACGGGCATGATCGGCGGTAAGCACTCCGAGGGCGAAGCGGCCATCGTGGCCGCGCTGGAAGAGATGGGTCGCGGCAAGCGCACCGTGGAGTTCCGCCTGCGCGATTGGCTCATCAGCCGCCAGCGCTACTGGGGCAACCCCATCCCCGCTATCCACTGCGAGAAGTGCGGCGTGGTGCCCGTGCCCGAGGAAGATCTGCCCGTGCGCCTGCCCGAGGACATCGACCTGGCCGCCGGCGAGACGCTGGCCACCCATGCCGGGTTCGTGAACACCACCTGCCCGGTTTGCGGCGGCCCGGCCAAGCGCGAGACCGACACCATGGACACGTTCACGTGCTCCAGCTGGTACTACATGCGCTACACCGACCCGCACAACGTGCACGCGCCCTTCGATCCGGAGAAGACCAACGCCTGGATGCCCGTCGACCAGTACATCGGCGGCATCGAGCACGCCATCCTGCACCTGCTCTACAGCCGCTTCTTTACGAAAGTGCTGCGCGACTGCGGCCTGCTCGACTTCGACGAGCCCTTCACGAACCTGCTGTGCCAGGGCATGGTGCTCGACGCCCACGGCGATGTGATGAGCAAGTCGAAGGGCAACGTGGTCTCGCCGGAGGAGATGATCGCCGAATACGGCGCCGACGCCGTGCGCGCCTACATCTTGTTCTTGGGGCCGCCCGAGAAGGAGAAGCTGTGGAACGAGGACGGCCTGCCGGGCATGTACAAGTTCCTGAACCGTCTGTGGCGCCAGGTGCACGACTTGTGCGGTAAGGCCGGCGACGAGACGCTGTTCGCGCAGAAGCCGGCTGACGAGGCGGCCGTGGCCGCGGCGAAGAAGCTCATTCGTGAGCGCCATCGCGTGGTGGAGAAGGTGTCGGCTGACATCGAGCGCAACACCTTCAACACCGCCATCGCCGCCATCATGGAGCTGTCGAACGCCGCCGGCGAGTACCTGCGTGCGTTCAGCCCCGAGGATCGCGCCGCCTGCGAAGACCATCGCGCGCTCGACGCGGAGGTGGCCGAGGTGCTGGTGAAGCTTGTGGCGCCGTTCACGCCCCATCTGGCCGACGAGCTGTGGCGCGAGGCGCTGGGCCGCGAGGGCTTCGTCTACGACCAGCCGTGGCCGGAATACGACCCCGATCAGGCGCGCGCCGACGAGGTGGAGCTGGCCGTGCAGATCTGCGGCAAGATCAAGGGCCGCGTGACCGTGGCCGCCGATGCCCCGGAGCCCGAGGTGCTCGCCGCCGCCCGCGAGGCCGTGGCCGCCGCCCTTGAGGGCAAGACGGTGAAAAAGGAAGTCTACGTCCCCGGCCGTCTGGTGAACATCGTCGCCGTGTAGCTGCAACTCCTCGCAAGCAGAATCCGTAGGGGGCGACCTTGGTCGCCCCTCTTTTTGTCGTGCGCCCATAACCCGCTCACGAGGGCTGACCAAGGTCAGCCCCTATGGAAGAGGATGCGCATCTCCGCAGGGCGCCCAGAGGCCTGCGATCGGGTCCGCCCTCCCGCAGCGAGCGATGCTAGCTGAGTACCTCGTCTAGAGCTTCGAAGAGCTTGTCGATTTCGACGGGCTTGGTGAGGTGGCCGTTCATGCCGCTGCGCAGGGCCTTCTGGCGATCCTCTTCAAAGGCGTCCGCGGTCATGGCGAGGATAGGCACTTGCGCTCGGGTCGGATCGTTTAGGCGACGGATGGCCTTGGTGGCCTCGTAGCCGTTCATGACCGGCATCTGCACGTCCATGAGCACCAGCTGGTAGTGCCCCGATGGTGCGTCCATGATCTTCTCTACCGCTTCGCAGCCGTTCACGGCGTATTCCACGGTGAAGCCCTCGTTCTCCAGAAGGGTGATGGCGATCTCGCGGTTGAGGTCGTTGTCGTCCACGAGCAGGATGCGGCTGTGGCGCAGCCGGTGGCTCGGGTCGACGTGCTGGGTCTTGGCCTCTTGGGCCGCTGCGGTCGCGCCCTCGCACGCCAGCTGCAAGGTCAGCTCAACGGTGAATGAGGTGCCCTTGCCCTGGGTGCTCTTCACGGAAATAGTGCCGTGCATCATGTCCACGAGGTTCTTCGTGATGGCCATGCCGAGCCCCGTGCCCTGGATGCCGCTGATGGTGGAGGTGCGCTCGCGCTCGAAGGGGTCGAAGATGTGCTCGACGAATTCGGGGCTCATGCCAATGCCCGTGTCCGACACGGTGAAGCGGTAGCGTCCGTAGCCGACCGGCGCGCCGGGCAGCTCGTCCAGCGTCACCTTGATGAAGCCGCCGGGATTCGTGAACTTCAGGGCGTTGCCCAGCAAGTTCAAGAGAATCTGGTTGATGCGCAGCTTGTCGCAGCGCACCTCGGTGTGGCGGACGCTCTCGGTGTTGATGGAGAAGTACAGTTGCCGCGCGCTCGTCTCGGCCTGAATGATGCTGTAGAGATCGTCCAGAAGATCGACGAGGTTGTAGGGCTGCTCGTCCAGCGAGACCTTGCCGCTCTCGATATGGCTCATGTCCAGAATGTCGTTGATGAGGCTCAAGAGATGCGTGCTGGAGGACTTGATCTTGTTCAGGTACTCCTCCACTTTCTCCGGCTGATCGAGGCGGCTGGCAGCCAGAGTGGTGAAGCCCACAATGGCGTTCATGGGCGTGCGGATGTCGTGGGACATGTTCGAGAGGAAGGCGCTCTTGGCGGCGTTGGCCTTGTTGGCCTGGGTCAGTGCCTCTTCCAACAGGGCCTTCTTCTTCATCTCCTCGCGGGTTTGCACGTCGACGCTGCGCAGGCCCAGCACCATGTTGTGAGCTTGGGGCCAATCGCCGCCGCGCACGACGGTGGCCTGGCAGTACTCCGTAACGTCGCCGTGGTTGATGCGATAGTTCACATGGATACGGCTCTCGTCGGTCAGGCGCGTGATGAGGCTTTCCGCCGAAAGCGCGTCGCGCAGCATGGCCTGGTCCTCTTCCACGACAGCTTCATTGATGTATCCGCCGAGGCAGCTGTCAAGATTGAGCTCGCCGGCGAACAGCTCGTCCAGCTTGCGAAGCCTGTCGCCGCTGACGCGCAGGGCCTCGCCCGCTTTGGTGTCCAGGCTGAAGGAGCACACGAGCAGGTAGTCCTCGGAAAGCGCCTGGATGAGATCGCGCTGGCGGCGCTCCTTGCGCACTTCTTCCTTTTTCTTGTCCGTGTAATCGAGCAGGTAACGCTGCAAGAGCAGCTCGCCATCGCTTTCGATGAGCTTCACGTTGCCCATGACATGCACGATGTCGCCGTTGTCGTGGCGCACGCGGTACTCGGTGCTCACCGAGTCGCCGACGTTCTTCAGGGTAGCGATTGATTCGCGCATCTTCCCGGCGTCCTCATCGACGACCGAGGGGGCCACCATGTCGAAGCCGGCGGCCATGAGGTCTTCCGCCGAATCGTAGCCCAAAATGTCCAGGGCCGCCTGGTTGATGCCGAGCAGGCGCGTGCCGTCGAGCGAATGGGTGATGACGCCGCAGTCCATGGTGGTGAAAATGGTTTCCATGGTGCGGTTCTTCTCGACGATCTCGTCCTCGTAGGCGCGTTCCTGGGTGACGTCGATGCCCACGCCAACGGTGCCCATGACCGAGCCGTCGATGTTGTAGAGGGGCGACTTGTAGGTGGTGAGCAGGCGCGTGCCATCGCTGGTCTGCACGGTCTCCTCCGAGACAATGGTGGACTTGGCGGCCATGACCCGGCGCTCCGATTCTATGCAGGCGGGATCGTCTGCCTCCACGTCCCAGATGTAGGCGTGGCCTCGGCCCTGAACCTGCTCTTTGGTCTTGTTCACCGTGGCGCAGAAGGCGTCGTTGACCTTGTGATGGATGCCGTCCTTGGACTTGTACCACACGAGCGACGGAATGGAATTGATGGTGGCTTCCAAATACTGGCTCGTCTCCCAGGAGTCGGCGTAGCGCTTGCAGGCGCGCTGCCAATGGTTGAAGCGCCAGGATGCCTCGGCGGCGCTCAAGGGCGCGATCCACAGGTCGGCGATGTCGTTGAAGTAGGGCTCGACGGCGGGCACTTGGTCGTGGGTGACGATGAGGGTGACCGTTGTGGTGGCCTGCCGGTGAGCGGCGAAGACGCGGGCCCAGGCGGCGGCATCGTGGCCCGTGGCATCGGCGAAAATGGCGCTGGCCTGGGCGGTGAGCGCCTCTTCGGGCTCGTCACTGCGCGTGAAATGGTGCGTGAAGCTTGGCTGCGGCTGCGCATCTTCGATAATGCGTGCGATCTCGTCGGGCAGGCCCACGAGGTAGAAAGTCACCGGGCAATGGTACATGGCGCGCGTCCTTTGGAGTTGCTCAACGTGTCGTTGCCGTAACAACGAGGAAACGGTTTCTCAACCTGTGTAGTATACCAACTTTATCAGGGATGACTTCCCGCACCGCTGGACAAGTTTGAATTTTTGCTATAGTGTACCCCGCTTTTCCGATGCTACGAAGGAGGTGGCCTGTGGCCCGCGACAACGCCCGACCCGTGCCCTGGTGGCGCTGGTGCGCTCGCGTGCTGCTGGCCGTCTGCGCGCTGGCGGTGCTTATCGTGGGCGTGGCCAACGTGGTCACCGTGGCCGCGACGCGCGATCGGGTGGTCACCGTGGAAGGGGCCGCATCGGCGCTGGCCAGCGACCCTGCCGATGCCGTGGTGGTGCTGGGGGCCAGCGTGTACGCCGACGGCACGCCGAGCGATATTTTGGCTGATCGCTTGGAAGTGGCCTGCGACTTGTACAAGAGCGGTGCGGCCCGGGCCATCATCGTCAGCGGCGACAACCGCACCTCCCACTACAACGAGTCCGACGCCATGAAGGCGTACTGCGTGGAGCTGGGCGTGCCGAGCGAGGACGTGTACGTAGACCATGCGGGCAACACCACCTACGAGTCGATGTGGCGGGCGCGGCACGTGTTCGGGGCGGACCGCATCATCGTGGCCACCCAGGCCTATCATCTGTATCGCGCCATGTTCGCTGCCGATTGCTTGGGCATGCAGGTGTGGGGCGTGCCCTGCGACAAGGGGGCCTACGACAACCAGCGGGCTTACAGCATCCGCGAGGTGCTCGCTCGCACGAAGGACTTCTACGCGGCGCTGCTGCAGGTGCCGGTGGACACGGCCGGCGAGGCGGTATCGCTGAACGGTTCCGGAGATCTGACGTGAGGGGGCGCTTGTGCAGACGCTAGGCACCGAACTGGACCGAACCATTGCCGGTTGGGGCCCTGAAGCCGCCGCAGCTCTCAAGCGCTCGCGGAACAAGGATCGCTTCCGCGCGGCCGTGGAGCGCACGTGGCGCTTGCGCCCGGACGTGGGACGGTTTGTCCTCATGCACACCAACGGCATCTACATCGCCAAGGACGAGCGCCCCCGCAAAGGGCCCGACCGCCACAAGGACTGGTGGGTCTTCGGCATGTACCTGGACGACGCCATGGCGCGCACCGAGGTGGACGCCTGGCAGTCGGTGCTGCTCATGAACCTGGAGCAAGAGGGTTTCGCCGTCAACGAGCTGCGCTTCTTCCCTGCGAAATGGGATATGCGCCAGCGGCGGCTGTTTCCGGAATTGTGGGAGGAGGGGGAGAGCGCCTGCGTTCCCGGCAACCGTGACGGGCTCAAGTACCAGGACGAGGCGCGGGCCTTGGATATCGTGAAGCGGGCCGTGTTTCTCGTCTTCGAGGACACCGAGCTGGCCTGGGCTCTTCTCGAGAAAGTTCGCGGTGCCTCGGTGCGGGAGATGTTCGCCGCGGGATCAACCGGCGAGACGGCAGTTCGGGATGGCAAGCGACAGGGGGAGAAGCGCTACCGGCTGCTTCTTTACGTGGATGACGTGGCGCAGACAAAGCCGATCGTGGAGGCGTACTCGGAGGCCATTCGGTCGCGCGCCCGCCTGCTGGGCTTGCGTCTCGGCTCCATTTGGGTGCGGAAGGCTCCGCCTCTGCTGGCCGGCAAGCACGCGTTTAAGCGCACGGGAACGTCGGAGCCGCTGCGCGACGAGGCGCTGCGGGGCGGTTCAGCCGAATAGCTTCAAGGCGACGGTGTCGTCGAGGACGATTTTCAGTTCGCGGCCATTCGGCAGCGCGTAGGTATAGTAGAGCGGCTCCTCCGGACGGCTGAACACGCGGCTCAGCGGCACGTCGGCGGCGCAGTAGATGCGGCGGCAGCGGGCCGAGACGCGATCTTGGGTGGCGAACAGCAACGGATCCTCGTAGCGGTCGCAGCCCTGGCTGAAGAAGTAGTTGTGGGCGTCGTCCCACCCGAAGTGCTGGATGATGAGCCGATGCAGGTCGGCAAGGGTCTCGTCGGCGCTCATGAAGGCGCTGCACTGCGGGGAGGAGTCGTCCGCCGGCCCGATAACGAGGGTGAGCGCAGCATTCGAAAAGACCCCCTCGCACGGGGCCGCTTCGGGCGCGCGCCACCATTGGCCGGGAAATTCGATGATCTTGGCGGTCACGACTCGAGCCTTTCTCGTCCTCCTCATGACGGGGGCATTGTAACAGGAGTTTTCCCTAAGGGAAATCAAATGGTTGAAATTGGCCGAAAAAGTAGCTTCAAGCAGGGATAAGGTGTCTATTTACACTAAGTAAATAAGTCAGGAATTCAAGGGATTTGGTGAGTCTTTCGCCGGGGCGCCCGGTCTTGCGGGAGCCCGGTATTATCATCGCAGCAGCGTCTCTCCTCGTTGATGAGAGATTAATGGCCGCAGCTGCGCTGCGATGACCAAAATGAGTGGTTGCCCGACGGCGCGGAGCCGGTCGAGGCGTTTTGCACGCGGCATTGTCGGTTGCGCGGGCGGGAAGGTGGGGCATGGCCCAGCAGAAGGGGAGAACGAGCAAGGCGGACGCCACCCGGCGCCAATTGCTGGATGCGGCGATCGAGGTCATTTCCGAACGCGGCTACGCAGACACGACGGTGGAGCGCATCGTGGAGGTGGCGGGCGTTTCGAAGGGCGTGGCCTACTACCACTTCTCCAGCAAGGCCGATATCGCCACCTGCATCCTCGTGGAGGGCATTGGCGAGATCGTCGACGACTTTGTGGCTATCGCCGGTAAGGCCCCTTCGGCCGTGGAAGCCCTTACGGCCATGATGGATTCTTTCGCCGCGACTATTTTCCGCAACGCCGGATTCGGGCGCATCCTCGTGTCGGAGTTGTGGCGGCGCGGGCGCGAATGGTCCGAGCCGATGCGCGCTTTGGAGGAGCGCCTGCTGGCGGTGCTGCGCGGGCAGATCGAGCGCGGGCAGCGCGAGGGCAGCATTCGCGGCGATATCGATGCGGCGTTCGAGGCGGTGGCCGTGGTGGGCATGGTGCTCACGACGACGCTGCACTACATCCGCGAGGCCGAACAGCGCGTCGAGGAAGGCTGCGACTGCGCCGAGGCGTTTGCGGCGGCGGAGCGCTCGCTTACCGCGCGCATTTGCGACTACGTGCACCACGCCAACGCGTAGGGGGCCGGGGCTTCTGCCGCCCTTGCGCGCCGCCGACCCTCGCGCCGCCACCCGCATGCGCCGCCGCCCTTGCGCGCCGCCGCACGCATGCGCCACCACCCGCGTGCGCCGCCGCACGAAACCGCTTTTTCTCCGTCAGCGCAACTGTTGCTTTAGCGCGCTAAAGTTCGCGGTATGCTGGGGATGCCTACTGAAAGGAGCTTTTCGTGTACAAGATCTACTGCCTGAACAACATCTCTCCTGAGGGCCTGGCCCTGCTCACCGACAACTATGAGGTCACCGAGAACATCGACGAGGCCGACGCCATCCTCGTGCGCTCCGCCGACATGCACGAGATGGAAGTGCCCGCGAACCTGAAGGCCGTGGCCCGCGCCGGCGCTGGCGTGAACAACATCCCGCTGGACAAGTTCGCCGAGGCCGGCATCGCCGTCTTCAACACGCCGGGCGCCAATGCCAACGCCGTGAAGGAGCTTGTGCTGGCCGGCATGCTGCTGGCGAGCCGCGACATCATCGGCGGCGTGGCGTGGGTGCGCGACAACGCCGATGATGAGAACGTGGGCAAGGCCGCCGAGAAGGCCAAGAAGCAGTTCGCAGGCGGCGAGATTCTTGGCAAGACGTTGGGCGTCATTGGCCTGGGTGCCATCGGCAAGCTGGTGGCGCAGTCCGCCGAGGCGCTGGGCATGAAGGTCATCGGCTACGATCCGGCCATGGACGAGATCACCGTGCACGAGCAGATTTCCCCGACGGTGGAGTTCGCCGACCTGCCGAAGGTTCTCAAGGAGAGCGACTTCATCACCATCCACGTGCCGGCGCTGCCCGCCACCAAGGGTATGATCAACGCCGACGCCATCGCTCAGATGAAGGACGGCGTCGTGTTCCTGAACTTCTCCCGCGACGTGCTGGTCGATGATGCCGCCATGGCCGAGGCGCTTGAGTCCGGCAAGGTGGCCGCGTATGTGACCGACTTCGCCAACCCGGCCGTCGTGAAGATGGAGCGCGCTATCGTCATCCCGCATCTGGGCGCCTCCACCGCCGAGGCCGAGGACAACTGCGCCAAGATGGCCGTCGAGGAAGTCATGGCCTACCTCGAGCGCGGCGAGAAGATCCACTGCGTGAATATGTAGAAACTCGGTAATGCGGGTGGCGAAGGAGAACGCCCTCTCGTCGCCCGCTTATCGCTTGATCCTGCTGCGAATGCGGCAAAAGAAGCAGAGAAGATGACGCGCATGGGTCGGTACCATCCCGACATCGTTGCTGCTGAAGCAGAATCTGCTTCTTAACGGCCGCATTCTCCGCAGGGCGATAAGAGGTCGCCGAGAGGGCGTTCTCCTTCGCTGGCTGCGTGCGATTCGAATTAGCCAGTTGGTTCGCCTATAATAGGCGGAAAACTTCGTGGAAGGAGAGGGCGATGAGTGTGGAGCGGCCTTGCATATTGGTGGGAGTGACCGGGTGCATTGCGGCCTACAAGGCCGGGGAGATCGTGCGCGGGCTGCAGAAGGCGGGCGTGCGCGTGAAGGTGGTCATGACCGAGCACGGTACGCACTTCGTCGACCCGGTGACGTTCCGGGCGCTCACCCACGAGAAGGTGGCGGTGGGGCTGTTCGACGATCCGTCCGATCCCATTCGCCACATTTCGCTCGCCCAGGAATGCGACGTGTTCCTCATTGCGCCGTGCACGGCCAACGTGATGGCGAAGGTGGCCTGCGGCATTGCCGACGACTTGCTGTCCACCACGGCCCTGGCGACCACGGCGACGCTGGCCATCGCGCCGGCGGCCAACGTGCACATGTACGAGGCCGCGGCCACCCAGGAGAACATGGCCACGCTGCGCCGTCGCGGTGTGCGCTTCATCGAAGGGGATGCGGGCTATCTGGCCTGCGGCGACGTGGGTCGCGGGCGCCTGGCCGACCCGGCCGTCATCGTGCGCGAGACGCTGGGGCTTCTGGCCGAGCGCGTGGGCCTGGACGCCCTGCGCGAGGCCTGCGAGCAGCACGGCGAAGTGCCGTTCGCAGCCGTGATGGAGCAGATCAGCGCTGTCTCTTCGCGTCATCCCGAGCGCTGCGCCGAATCCGCTTCTGCTCCCATTCCTACCGACGCCCCGCAGCCCGCCGCCGTGGCCGACGGCGCGGCCACCATGCCCGCGGGCGCGCTTGCCGGCCGCACGGTGCTCGTGACGGCGGGCCCCACGGTGGAGCCCATCGATTCGGTGCGCTACATCTCCAACTATTCCTCGGGCAAGATGGGTTACGCCATCGCCGAGGCCGCCGCGGCCGCCGGCGCGCGGGTGGTGCTCGTGTCGGGGCCGGTGGCCCTTGCCGCGCCCGCCGGCGTGGAAGTGGTGCCCGTGAAGACGGCCCGCGATATGCTGGCCGCTGCCGCATCCGTGTTCCCGGCCGCCGATGCCGCCATCTTCGCCGCCGCTGTAGCCGATTTGCGTCCGACAAACCCGGCCGACCGCAAGCTGAAGAAGGGCCGCGACGATGCGGCGCTCGCCAACGTACCCCTCACGGAGAACCCCGACATTCTGGCCACTCTGGCCGCGGGCAAGCGTCCCGATCAGTATGTGGTGGGCTTCGCCGCCGAGACCAACGACGTGCTCATGAACGCCCATGCCAAGCTCAAGAAGAAGAACGCCGACATGATTGTGGCCAACCAGGTGGGCGATGGCCTCGCCTTCGGCACCGACAACAACGAGGTGTGGCTCGTCACGGAAGGCGACGACGTGCTTCTGCCCCTCATGAGCAAACGCGCCGTAGCCGAGCGCCTCATGGAAGTGGTAGCTGCGCATCTGGACTAACGCCTCTTACGCTTCCGTAAGCTGGCGCGGTTTTTCCTGAAAGCGCCCCCTGTGCAGGGGCGCTTTCGCTATCATGGTGGCGAACGAGAAAGGGCATCGGGCGCAGCGGCTCAGGTGCTGACTGCGGCGACGCGCGCGTGGAAAGGGGCATCATGCGGGTTCTGTTGGTTGAGGACGACCATGCCATCGTGCGGGCGCTCACTGATCTTTTGGAAGGCGAGGGCTTTGCCGTGCGTTCCTGCGCGACCCAGGATGGGGCATGCGCGGCATTGGCGACTGACGACTTCGACATCGCGCTTCTGGACGTGACGCTGGCCCAGGGCAATGGGTTCGCCGTGTGCGCGGCGGCCCGCGAGGCGGCGCCGGATATGCCCGTCATCTTCCTTACCGCTTCCGACGACGAGTACTCAACGGTAGCGGGCCTCGATATGGGAGCCGTCGACTACATCGCCAAGCCCTTTCGCGCCCGCGAGCTCATCTCGCGCATCCGCGGAGCGCTGCGGCGCACGGCCCCGGCCTCCAACGTGCTCACCGTCGGCGACGTGAGGCTCGACGTAGCCTCGGCGGCCGTGACCAAGGACGGCCGCGAGGTGTTCCTCTCGGCGCTGGAGTACCGGCTGCTGCTGTACTTCTTGCAGCACAAGGGCAAGCTTGTCACCCGCGAGAACCTGCGCGACGCTATTTGGGACAGCGCCGGGGAGTACGTGTCGGACAACGCGCTGAACGTCTATGTGAAGCGCCTGCGCGAGAAGGTGGAGACCGATCCCGCTGAACCTGAGCTCATCGTCACCGTGCGCGGCCTCGGCTACAAAGTGGGGGAGTAGGGGCGATGGCGCGAGTTCGGTGGCCGAAGGCCGTGCGGTCGATGGGGTGCGTCGTGTGGCCGATGGAGTGCGCCGCCACGGCACGAGGGGGCGAGTAGCGTGGGCTCGGCATCGACGCTCTTGCGCCAGTGCGCGGTTATGGCGGCGCTCGTGGCTGTGCTCGCGTGGGCGGCGCCGAGCGAGGTGAAGCCGTGGGTCGCCGGCACGGGCGCGGTGCTGCTGGCGGTGTTCCTCGTGGTGTCGCTGTACCGCCATCGCCAGATTCGCCGACTTGCCGAGGAGATCGACGAGGTGCTGCATTCGGGCCGCACGGTGGACTTTTCGAACTGCCGCGAGGGTGATGTGGCCGTGCTCGCCAACGAGCTGTCGAAGATGGTGTCGCGCCTTTCGCGCACCCGCGATCAACTGGCCCGCGAGCGTAACGCCCTGGCCGATTCCCTGGCTGATGTGTCCCATCAGATTCGCACGCCGCTCACGGCCATCACCCTCATGCTGCCCGTGGTGGAGCGCGCCGACGATGCGCGGGAGCGCAAGCGCGCCGTGCGCGAGCTGGAGTCGATGATCGAGCGCGTCTCGTGGCTCGTGACCACGCTGCTGAAGATCGCGAAGGTGGACGCCGGGGCCATGCACGTGGAGCGGCGCGAAGTGCGGGCCGCCGAGGTGGCGCGCCGGGCCGTGGCGCCTTTGGCCACGGCCATGGATCTGCGCGATGTAAATCTCGTACTGGAATTGGACGAGACCGCCACCTTCCAGGGCGATGCCCCCTGGACCGCTGAGGCCGTGGAGAACATCGCGAAGAACTGCATGGAGCACACCCCTCCCGGGGGCACGGTGACCGTGGTCGTGCGTGAGGATGCCCTGGCCACCACTATTGCCGTTTCTGACACCGGCCCCGGCATCGCCCCAGAGGACCTGCCCCACATCTTCGAGCGCTTCTACCGGGGAAGGGGGCCCGTCCCGGCATCTCCCGAGCTTGCGCCCGAGGGGCGACTAAAGTCGTCCCCTTCAGAAGGCTTCGATCCGGCTGAGGGAATTCGATCAAAACCGTTCCGTTCGGAAAATACCGATCCGACCGACAGGATGCAGGCCGATCCCGTAGGGGGCGACCTTGGTCGCCCCTGGGCTGACGACGACGGCAACGACGCTCGTCAGCCCGCCGGGTTCGGCATCGGGCTTTCCCTGGCGCAGGCCCTCGTCTCGGCCCAGGGCGGCACCCTGCGCGCCTCCAACAACCCCGACGGCGGCGCCCGTTTCGAAATCGCCTTCCCGAAACTCGTGGTGTAGGTGGCGCGCCTGCTAATGCTCGAAATTTGGGACATTAGGCCCGTTAGTGTTCCAAATTTTGAGCATTAAGCCTTTTAATTACATTACCGTAATGGGCGCGTTAGGGGGCGGCAATGGGTGGCCGCCATACTTGTTCCGTAGATTGGGAAACCAGGAGAAGAAAGGCATCTGGCATGGACATTTTGACGGTCAGCCACTTGACGAAGATCTACGGAGAGGGCGAGGCGGCCACCCGCGCCTTAGATGACGTGTCCTTCAGCGTGGAAGAGGGCGAGTTCGTGGCCATTGTGGGCTCGTCGGGCTCGGGCAAGTCCACCTTGCTGCACCTCATCGGCGGCGTGGATCGGCCCACCTCGGGGCACGTGCTGCTGAATGGCGCCGACGTGTACGCTCGCTCCGACGAGGAGCTGGCGGTGTTCCGCCGCCGCGAGGTGGGGCTGGTGTACCAGTTCTACAACCTCGTGCCGGTGCTCAACGTTGTGGAGAACATGACGCTGCCCGTGGCCTTGGACGGCCGCACCGTGAACGCGGGCCGCTTGCAGGGCCTCGTGCAAAGGTTGGGGCTCGCCGGCCGCGAGGGGCATCTGCCCAGCCAGCTTTCCGGCGGTCAGCAGCAGCGTGTGGCCATCGGCCGGGCCCTCATGA
This sequence comes from Adlercreutzia rubneri, assembly GCF_009755265.1. Taxonomy (NCBI): domain Bacteria; kingdom Bacillati; phylum Actinomycetota; class Coriobacteriia; order Eggerthellales; family Eggerthellaceae; genus Adlercreutzia; species Adlercreutzia rubneri. The sequence continues at coordinate 41,364 of NZ_WPOO01000006.1, forward strand.
ACGCGCCGGCGGTGGTGCTGGCCGATGAGCCCACGGGCAACCTGGACACCCGCAACAGCTGCGAGATCATGCAGCTTCTGCGCGATTCCAACCGCGAGTTCGGCCAGACCATGATCGTCATCACCCACGACGAGGAGATCGCACTGGCCGCCGATCGCATCATCGCCGTGGAGGACGGCCGCATCGTGCGCGACGAGAGGATCCGCCGATGAACGCCACGACGAACTTCACCGTAAAGAGCCTGCGGGCCAATCGTGTGCGCACGTTGGTGACCATCGCCGGCGTGGCCTTGGCCGCGGCTTTGCTTACGGCGGTGCTCACCACCTTCGTCTCGCTGAACGACTTCCTCTATCGCAATGAAGCAGCCCTGGCCGGTACGTGGATGGCCTGTGTGGAAGCCGACGACAGCTCAGTGCTCGACGAGAGGATCACCGGCGCCCAAGCCGATCCGCAGGTTTCCGGCACGGCGATCATGCGCGATATCGGCTTCGCCGAGCTGACCGCCGACCAGCAGGATACCCAGGGCACCTACCTGGCCATCCGCTCCATCGAGGGCGATGTGGGCGACATCTGCGGCATCGAGCCCAGCGAGGGGCGCCTGCCCGAGAACGAACACGAGATCATGCTCTTCGCCACGTGGAATGACTACGGCGGCGTGAACCTCGGCGATGAGGTCACCTTCAACGTGGGCCAGCGGGTGGCACGGCTCGCCCCGGGCGAGGAGGGCTCCATGTCCGCGGGCACCATGACCGCCTCGTGGGGCGTGCAAGGGGAGGCCCACGAGAGCGAGATCACCGACGGCGCGCCGCTCAACTCCTCCATGGGCGTGCTGGAGGCGGACATCGACGGCGGCATCTTCAACGAGGAGGTCACGAACACCGAGGAGCGCACCTACACCGTCGTGGGCTTCTACGACCGTCCGGGTTACGCCCTTTCCACCGCTGCGGGCATGGTGGGCGTGACCGCCGGGGCCGCTGCGCCCGACGCCTTTACCGACGTGTTCCTCACGCTGAACGACGTGACCAACACCCAGCAGGTGGAAGAGGCCGCAGAGGCGCTGTTCCCCGACGAGCACGTGGTGCTGCACACGGCCATGCTGCGCTACATGGGCGTTTCCAGCGACTCCTCCATTTGGACGACGTTCTACGGCCTGGTCATGGTGCTGGCGGCGGTTATCGTGGTGGCCTGCGTGTCGCTCATCTTCAATGCCTTCAACATTTCGGTGGCCGAGCGCATCAAGCAGTTCGGGCTTCTGTCCTCGGTGGGCGCCTCGCGCCGGCAGCTGCGCCGGGCCGTGGTGCTGGAAGGGGCCATCGTGGCCGTCATCGGCATCCCCTGCGGGCTTCTCATCGGTTTGGCCGGGTGCGCCGTCACCTTCGCCGCCTTGGGGCCGGCGCTCGCCCAGCTGGCCGGATCGGTGGAAGTTCCCTTCCGCGTGGCCGTGAACGGCTGGGTGCTGCTGGTGGCCTCGGTGCTCACCTTCGTCACCGTGCTCGTGTCCGTGTGGATTCCGGCGAAGCGGGCGAGTCGCACGAACATTATCGACTCGCTGCGGGCCGCCAGTGGCAGCCGAGTTTCCCGGCGCGGGGCGGCTCGGGCCGCGAAGTGCACGGCGCCCTCGTCGCTGTGGAAGGCGCGTGGGGCGGCCGGGCGCGTGCTCGGCGTCGGCGGCATGCTGGCGCGCATCAGCCGCAAGCGCGGCACGGGGAAGGGCCGGGCAGCCTCGGTGTCGCTGGCGCTCGCCATCGTGCTGCTTATGACTGCCGGCTCGCTGAGCGTGTTCCTCGGCACCCTGACCGACGTGGTGACCGGCGGCGGCGAGCTGGCCGGCGAGGTGGGCGTCATGGCCCAACTGGATGTGGAGACGCCGCAGGGCGAAGGGACGGCCGACGGGGACGTGCAAGCCGGCGATGACGGCACGGCGGACTCCGCAGGCGCGGCTGCCGATGACGCTACCCAGCCTGCTGCCCCGACGACGCCCGAGGCCGTGGCGGCCGGGAACAACGAGCTGTTCGCCCGCCAGGCCGAGGTGCTCGCCGGCGCCTTCCACGACCTCTCTCAGATCGACAACGCCCAGCCCGTGGGCTGGAAGATGGGAACGGGGCTGTATGCCATGCTGCCCGAGGCTATGGCCGGGGAAGCTCTTGCCAATGAGGAGAACGGCGCGGGCGGCAAGATGGCCGATGGCCGCATCGGCACCATGGGATCGGTGGCCTACCTGGACAATGCCACCTTCGACGACTACGCGAAGAGCCTGGGGCTCAATCCGGCCGACTTCCGCGATCCGGATCACGTGCGGGCCATCGCCCTGGCCCAAGGCTACGGCAACAACGGCAGCGTCTACCAGCTGCTCAACGTGCTGCGCGAGCCGGGCACTTTGGAAGCTCTGGTGGCGGTGACTTACCATGGCGAGCCGGCGGCGGGCATTGGCGTTGGCGAAGAGCCCGGAGAGGACGGTTCGGCGGCCTTCGCCTTCCAACCCTACCTTGAGGGCGCAGGCGACGGGGTCGAATGGTTCCCGCTGGAAGAGGCGGAGGTGCAGACGGTCTCCATCGAGGTCGCTGCCTTGGCCGACGAAGCGCCTTCTATCGACAGCGCACGCGGAGAGGGCCTGCAGCTCATCGTGCCCGAGTCCGTGGCGGCCTATCAGAGCTTCGGCAACGACGCCCCTATCTTCTACGGCTACTTCGATGCCGCCGACGGCGACCATAGCGCCCTGACCGAGGAGCTGGCGACGGCGGGCAGCGCGTACTTCCACGACAAGAGCCCCTACGGGTTGGCGTTCTACTCCTTCAACGACTACATCGAGCAGCGCGACTCCAACCAGATGATCGCCACGGTGGTGAACGTGTTCTGCCTGCTGTTCGCGGTGATTCTGGCGCTGATCGCCATGGCCAACGTGTTCAACACGGTGACCAACAGCCTTATCCTGCGCCGCCGCGAGTTCGCCGTCATGAAGTCGGTGGGACTCTCGAACCGGCAGTTCCGCGCCATGGTGGCCGAGGAATGCGTCGCCTGGTGCGTCCGCGGCCTCGTGCCCGGCGTGCTGCTGTCGCTTTTCGTGTCCTTCCTGCTGTGGCAGGTGATCTCCGGCTCCATGACGGGGCTTCCCTTCACGCTGCCCTGGAACTACGTGGCCCTGGCCTGTGTCATGACCGCGGTCGCTGTGGGCGCGTCGGTGGCCTACGGCATGCACCGCTGCCGCGCCGACAACGTGGTAGAGGCCCTGCGCGCCGACGCCGTGTAGGAGGTGCTGCGACATCAAGCAAGGCGGGTGAGGGTGCGCTGCGTCCCCCACCCGCCCGAGTAAACTTGGTTTCTGCATCAAGGGGTGCCGAAATGATGCAGATAAGTTGACTACGATGCAGAAAACGTGGCCTAGTCCCCGTTTTCTGCTTTCGCTTTCGCCTTCGGGCTCAGGCCGCCTTTGCGGTAGCCGTAGCGGCCCGACAGGGCGATCATGAACGTGGCGGCTATCAGGCACGTGAGCCCGTCGCCCACCGTGACCGAGAGCCAGATGCCGTCGATGCCGAACAGCATCGGCAGCACGATGACCGCCGCCACTTGGAACACGAGCGTGCGCAGAAACGAGATGAGCGCCGAGACGAGCCCGTTGTTGAGCGCCGTGAAGAACGCCGAGGCGTACATGGCGAATCCCATGAACAGAAAGCACAGGGCGTACAGCTTGTAGGCGCTCACGGTGAGCTCCAGCAGGGCCGCGTCGTAGCTGACGAAGATGGCCGATAGGGGTGCGGCGAGCCACTGGCCGAGCAGGAACATGACGATGCTCGCCACGCCGATGATCCCGAGGCTCTTCCACAGAAGCGAGCGCATTTCAGTATGGTTCTGGGCGCCGTACTGGAAGCTCATGAGCGGGGAGGTGCCCACGGAGTAGCCCATGAACACGGCCGAGAAGATCATCACGGTGTACATGATGACGCCGTAGGCCGCCACGCCGTCCTCGCCGATGAAGCGCAGAAGCTGCCAGTTGTATAGGATGCCCACGAGGCTCATGGCGATGTTGGTGACCATTTCCGACGAGCCGTTGGCGCAAGCGCGCCCGATGACGCGCCAGCGCAGGTGCGGCCGCACGAAGTACAGGTGCGTCGAGCGCTTGCGGGCGAAGTACACAAGCGGAATGCCGCCGCCGATGAGCTCGCCGATGTTGGTGGCGAGCGCCGCGCCGGGAAGCCCCCAGCCGAACACGCCGACGAACAGGAAGTCCAGCAAGATGTTCGCCACGCCGGCTGCCACGATGACCAGAAAGCCGTACTTGGGCTTGCCCGCCGTGACGAAGAAGCTCTGGAAGGCGTACTGCAAAATGAAGAACGGCAGCGAGATCATCATCATGCGGCCGTAGAGCGCGGCGTCGTGGTGCATCTGGCTTCCCGGCGTGGCGCCGAGCATGGTGGCCGTGGGTTCCATGAAGAACCAGCCGCCGATGGCCAGCATCGAGCCCACGGCGAAGGCGAAGCCGACGAGCAGTGAGAAATGGCGCCGGGCCCGCGGCCGGTCGCCCTCGCCCAAGGTCTTGGCCACAAGCGCGCTGCCGCCGGTGCCGATCATCATGCCCACCGAGGCCAGTATCATCACGGCGGGGAAGATCAGGTTCACGGCGGCCAGCGCCGTTTTCCCCGCGTAGTTCGACACGAAGAAGCCGTCCACGATGGTGTAGCACGAGGTGAAGATCATCATGGCGATGGTGGGCAGCGTGAACCGTATGAGGGCGCTGGTGGAAAAATGTTTGGACATATCGACTGACATGGGGAAACCTTTCGGAGAAAAGAGGGCAGAACGAGCAAGGAAAGCGGGCGTCTCTAGTGGAAGGTGAGAGCCGAGAGGTTTTCGTTCAGCGCGTTGATGTAGCGCCTCATGGCGCTGGTAAGTTGGCGCTGCTCTTCATCGGTGAAGATTGCGACGGCTTCATGCTCGGCGGCCAGTACGGCTTTGATGTGGGCTTCGTACTGCTTTCTCCCGTAACCAGTCGGATAAACGCGTTGAGTGCGGGGCGTGTCTCCTCGCAGCTCGACTACGCCTTTGTCGATCATGCGCTTGATAGACGAGTGCACCGTTTGCTTCGAAGAGAATCCGAGCTCGCACAGCTGCTTCTGCGTGAGGCCATCTTCGTTGACGAGCGCGTACACGATATCGAAAGCGCAATCAGGGAGTCCCATGCGCCACGCGGTTTGGCGATACAGCTCATCAGCCTGGCGATAGAAATCATCGATGGCGCGGATTGTCTCCACGATTTGGCTTTTCTCGTCGAGCGCGGTGTTTTCGTTGAGCGCGATCTTGTCGGCGTTCATGGGCTTTCTGTACCTCAAAATGCGATTGGTCTGATTTCGGACTAACGAGTTCGCTAGTATAGTCCGAAATCAGACCAAAGCAAGGCCTTCACAAGGTTTCCAAGAGGTTTAGGGGTTAGAACTCGCGCTTCTCGTAGAGCTTGGCGGCGACGAAGGCGCTGGCCACGTAGATGAGGGCGACGACGGCCACTAGGGCGGCGGCGAGGAAGAGGTAGTTGCTGCCGGTGTCGAGCCACTGCACAAGGTCGGCGAGCACGCCGGTGGGCTGGATGCCGCTGCCGAAGAAAGCGACGGCGAAGGCGACGACGAGAACCACGATCACCGGAACGATGCGGGCGGCCTTCGTCATCCCAAAGCGCGTGATGACGGGCATTGCTACTGCCATGGCAATGGCGACGACGGACACACCGCCTATCGTGGATCCCACGATCATTTCGGGAGTGTTTTCGGCCGGCGAGAGGCTCTCGGGTAGCCACTGCGCCGGCAGGAGTCCCGCCAGGGCCGCAATTCCCAGGCCCAGCGCGAGGGCCAGGGCCAAGGATCCTACTGTAAGGAGGGCGATGGAGGCATAGCGTCCGAACACTACCTGACGGCGAGTGAGGGGCAACGTGAGACGAAAGCGCTCCCAGTTGTTCTGCTCGTCGTAGGCAGCGAGGCTGAACAGACCCATGAAGGGAACCATGGCGGCAATGGCAGCCGCGGTGCCCACTGCGCCCATGACATATCCCATGAACAGGGCGATGATGGCGCAGATACCCAGTAGTTGCAGAAGGGCGCTCCGCAGGACGGCAAAGTCGGAAACGATCATGGCTTTCATCGGGATTCCCCTTTCAGAATGAGGGTCATGTAGTCTTCAATGGTGGCCTTGTCCACGGGGATATCGGGGAAGGCGCGGGCGAAGGCGAAGCGGTCGGGGGCGAGCACGTCGCAGCCGTAGTCGTGGCGCAGGATGCGGGCCTCGCCGGGGGCGAAGAAGCCGGCATCCAAGATGGCAGTCACGTCGGCGGCGCGGCAGCGGGCCACGCCGGCCTCGTCGGTGATGGCATCCTTGGGGGCCGTAAACACGATGCGGCCGGCGTCCACGCAGACGACCTCGTCGGCGATCTTTTCCAAGTCGGAGGTGATATGGGTGGACATGAGGATGCCGCGATCGCCCTCGGCCATGAAGTCGCGCAGAAGGTCGAGCACCTCGTCGCGGGCGATGGGGTCGAGTCCGGCTGTGGCCTCGTCCAGCACGAGCAGCTCCGGGTTGTGCGAGAGCGCGAAGGCCAGCGTCAGTTTCATGCCCATGCCGCGCGAGAGCTCGCCCACCTTCTTTTTCGGGGCCAGGTTGAAGCGGTCGCACAGCGCGGCGAACTGGACGGCGTCCCATTCGCGGTAGGCTGCCCGCCCGATAGCGCCCACATCGCCCACGCGGCAGGTGTCGGGGAAGGCGCAGGTGTCCAGCACGACGCCGATGCGCGATTTGATGGTGTCCAGCTCGGGGCTGCCGCAGGCGATGGGCTGGCCGAACAGGCGCACGGCACCCTCGTCGGCGGCGATGATCCCCAAGGCCGCCTTGATGGTGGTGGTCTTGCCAGCGCCGTTCGATCCGATGAAGCCGACGACGCAGCCCGGTTCCACGGCCAGGCTCACGCCGGAAAGCTCGAAGTCATCGTAGCGCTTGCCCAGGTTGTCTATTTCCATGAGGTAAGTCATGTCCGCTCCTCGTTCAGTTTTCTTCCAGCAGCACATCCAGCATGGCGTGCAGATCGGCGGCTTCTATGCCGGCGTTTTCCGCTTCGGCCACGGCGCGGGCGAGGTGTCCCTCCACCTGGCGCAGCCGCTCCTCGCGCAGAAGCTCCAGGTTGCCTCCGGCGACGAAGGAACCCTTGCCCTGCACGGTGTCGATGAAGCCGGCTTCTTCCAGTTCCGCGTAGGCCCGCTTGGTGGTGATGACGCTGATGCGCAAATCGTTCGCCAGGGCGCGGATGGAAGGAAGGGGATCGCCCTCGGCCAGCTCTCCGGCCATGATGGCCGCCTTGATCTGACGCGTGATCTGCTCGTAGATGGGCTCGCTGCTTCCGTTTGAAATGATGATGTCCAAGGTGCCTCTTTCGCAGACGGCGTATCGCGAGCTCCGGCAGCGCTCGTCTTCGCGACGAGCGCCCAAGGTGCGGCGATGTGCCGTCCTAGTTTCGGCCCTTGCCGCCCCAGCGTCCCGGGCGCGGCAAGGGCGTGAATAGTGTATATACCCTACATGCACAGTATATACACACCTATACACAGCCGTCAAGGCCGCCGGAAAAGATTTCCGTCGGTTGCGGTACAGATTTTTGAGTTGTTAGACACGAGAAGAGAGATGCAGAGCGCGACAGGAAGTTTAGTGTTTGGTTAGAATAATTGCGAACTGGTGTTTTACGACGAAGTGATTTTACGGCATGATGAATCCTGACGGTGTTTTGCAGGCGCATGCCTAACAACTCGAAAATCTTGTCTTCGTGCGCGAGCTTTCTTGTCTGAATGAGGGAATTGCAGGCTCGGGGTCGGCTCGGATCTGTCGGGAGATGGAAAGTGCGCTGCCTACGACCGCGACGCCGTGGCCCTTCGCCGTGATTTAGACGTGGAAGACGACTGGCCGTGGCGCCACGACACCTTGTCCTGTGGCCAGCAAAAGCGGCTGCAGGTAGCTTGCGCGCTCTGGCAGCGTCCCGATCTGCTTGTTATGGACGAGCCCACCAATCACGTCGATGTCCCCACCCGCGAGGCCGTCACGGCGGCTCTTGCGCGCTTCAAGGGCGTGGGCCTGCTGATCTCCCATGACCGCGCCCTGCTGGATGCGCTGTGCTCCCAGTGCTTGTTCATGGCGGCCGGTCAGGTGACGGCGCGGCCCGGCGGCTACAGCCAGGGGCGCGGGCAGGAGCAGCTCGAGCGGGAAACGGCCGTCCGCCGGCGCGATCAGGCGAAGCGCGAGAGAAAGCGCCTCGCGGGGGAGGCCCAGCGCCGTCGGGAGGAGGCCTCGCGGGCGGCCGGCATGCGCAGCTGCCGCAACCTCGACCCGAAGGACCATAGCGGGAAGGCGCGCGTCAAGCTGGCCGTCTACACGGGAAAGGACGGCGTGGCCGGCAAGCTGAGCTCCCGTATGGAGGGCCGCCTGTCTCGCGCTGAGGAGACGCTGGCGTCGGTTAAGGTGGAGAAGCGCTACGACGGTGACTTATGGATGCGCGCCGAGCCGAGCGCGCGCAAGGTTCTCCACCGGCAGCCGGAGCTGACGCTGGCCCTTGGGGAACGTCGGCTTCTCGTGCCCCCGTTTTCTGTCGGGAACGCCGATCACATCGCCCTGACCGGCCCCAACGGTGCCGGGAAGACCACGTTGGTGAGTGAGGTGGCACGGCGGATCGACCCGACCGTGCGGGTGCTCGTCATCCCGCCGGAGCCCACCGCCGAGCAGTGCCGTGACGCGCTTTCTCGATTGGCCTCCCTCGATTCGCGTAGTCGCGGGCGGGTGCTGGCGGTAGGATTTCTCCCCCTTCTTTTTCGTTGACAGAGCGGGGCGTTTTCGCCATACTGAGCAGTGGGTTTGGGGACGATGATTTGTGGAAGGAACCACCATGACCGCAACGATTCGGCCCTCTTTGATCTTTAACATGGATATCGAGGCGCCAGGCGGATCGGCTGTGCAAAGCCGGCCGTATTTTGTTGCGCCATGCAGCGGTTAGTGGGAGAGGATATCCATGGACAACATTCTGGGACTTTTCGAGAAGCTTGAGAGCCAGTCGCTGGCGGTGCAGCCGAGCCGGTGCGTGGTGGTGCGCAATCGCAACGCTTCCTGCCGTCGCTGCGCCGAGGCGTGTCCGACGGGTGCCATTCTCGTGGAAGGCAACGACTTGGCCGTGGCCCCCGAACGCTGCATCGGTTGCGGCACCTGCGCTACCGTGTGCCCGACGGCGGCGCTGGAATCGAAGAAGCCCGACGACAAGGGCTTGCTGAAGGCGGCTGTGGCGGCCATGCAGGCCAACGACGGGGTGGCCGTGGTCATGGACGAGGCCATGCAGGCGGCCGCCGAGGGCAAGTACGACCCGGCGAAAGTGGTGGCGGTGAAGAGCCTCGCCCGGGTGGACGAGAGCCTCATCGCCGTGCTGGCCGCCGGGGGCGCGAGCTCCGTGGTCCTCGTGGCGGGGCCGCGGGCCGCAACCGACGGAGAAGGGGCCGCCGCGGCCGATGCCGACCCCGCGGCCGCCGATTCGCTGGCCACGGAAGCCGCCGACGAGGCCGCCGAGGTGGACGCCGCTGTCGACCGCACGGCCCGGCTCGTGCGCGACACGGCCGCCCTGCTGCTGGAGACCTGGGGCAGCGACGTCACGGTGAAGCTTACCACCAAGCTGCCCCGTTCCGTGCGCCTTACCGCGCCGGCCGATTTCGACACGGGGCGCCGCGGCTTCTTCTCGTCGATGCGCGACGAGGCCCGGGCCGCCGCAGCCATCACCGCCGAGCACGTGGTGCGCGAGAAGCTGGGCGCCGAGGAAGAGGAAGAGCCGAAGTTCGCGAAAGTGGGCGAGGACGGCACGCTGCCCCACTTCCTGCCCGAGCGTCGCGGCCGGCTGCTGTTGGCCCTCAGCAACATGGGCGAGCCGGACGACGTCATGATCGACACGCGGCTGTTCGGCCACGTCATCATCGATCCCGAGAAGTGCACGTCCTGCCAGATGTGCGCCACGTTCTGCCCCACGGAGGCCATCCACAAGTTCGGCGACGCCGCTACGGCCGCGGAGACCGGCAAGCCCTTCGGCATCGACCACTACACGGGCCGCTGCGTGCAGTGCCGCTGCTGCGAGGACATCTGCCCCACGGGCGCGCTGACCCTGTCCACCGACGTGTTCGCCGCCGACGTCACCAAGCGCGGCCGCTCCGAGCGCATCCCCATGAAGCCCCGCGCCCGCAAGGTGAACGACCCCAAGTCCATCGTGAACGCCATGAGCGCCCTGCTGAACGTGCCGAACGTGTACGAGCGGTAGAGGCGGTTTGCGTCGTCCCGACTGGCCGGGGAATTCGGCTGGCGGCCACTGCGGCTCCTACTCCCCGTAAGGGTTAGCGGCCTGCACCAAATCCAGCAGTTCTTGCTGGGAGTGGATGCCGAGCTTCTTGTAGATGTGCTGGCGGTGGGTGCTCACGGTGCTCTTTGAGATGAACAACTCGTCTTGGATGTAGGCGAGGTTGCGGCCCTTCGCGAACATGATCATGATCTCGCCCTCGCGTTCCGACAGGCCGTAGCGCTCGATGATGAGGCGGCACTTGTCCTGGAAGCGTTCGCGGCGCTCCAGGGGCAGGATGTCCATGGTCTCCATGAGTACGCGCTCGTTGAACACGGCCCCCATGGCCACGAACACCGCCAGCACCGCCACGAGCATGCAGGCGTATACGGTCGCAGGCGTAAGGCCGCCCACCAGTAGGGCGAAGCGGCCGAGCAGAAGCCCCGCCAGGGGACCTAGGGCCCAGCCGGCGCGGATGAGCGCGAAGGTACGCACCCGAGTGGCGGAGAAACGCTGGCAGAGGGCAGCGGTCATGATCCACATGAACAGGCCGAAGCACGAGTTGGCCGCCTGGTTCACGGCATAGGGGACGATGCTCGTCAGGGACGCCCAAAGAAGCGGCGCCGGCCCCAGCAAGACGCCCACCATGAGAAACAGCGTGATGCCGCCGTAGCACAGCCGCGGCATGGAGAGGGTCTTCACGCTCATCATGGCCAGGGCGATGAGGATAGCGCCGATGACCACCGCCGCCCCAGCCAGCGCCTGCACGAGGGCGTAGGCAGCCCCTCCGGCGCTCGCGATGTCCATTTGTATGTAGAGGGTGCGCATGAGCTCGTGGGCGAAGCCGACGAGGGCCACGCAGAGCACGATGCGGAAGACGAGGCGCGAGACCTGGCGATGCTCGTCGGCGTCGGTGAGGGGGTGCTGGTCGGCCAGCTCGATGACGCTGATCTGCGCCGCCTCGCGGATACGGCGGATGGCAGCCCACAGGGCAACAGCCGCGCCGACGGGCAACAGGGCGGTGAAGGCCAAGGCCGGCGGAGGCGAGAGCACGAGCGAGAAGCTGAACAGAAGCGGCGAGGCGATCTGCCCGATGGCGACGGCCGCTGTGGCCTCGCGCAGCGATACGCGGGAGAGCGCCATGCCGAAGTACATGAGGAAAAGCGCCGAGGCCACCCCCGACAGCACCCCGGTGCCGGCAACGAAGAGCGAGCCCTCCGGGGATGGAAGACCGCCGAGGGGCATGGCCAACGTCGCGAGCACGGTGCACGCCGCCGAGACCCAGAAAGTGCCCCTGCGGGCGAGCAGGCGTCCTGCGCCGTGCTCGAAGTAGCCGACGAGCAACAGCGTGAGGGAAAGCACCGTGATGGAAACCAGGTACACCGCGTCTAAGACAGACTCGCCGTGATCCGCGAAGGCGAAGATGCCCACGCTTTGGAACGCCCCCATGACCCAGGTGCCATTGAGCGCGAGTGCGCATCCCAGAAGCGCGATGATGACGGGCGACGAAGCAGTGAAACGCGTTCCCATGGATTTCCCCCTAACCTCCCATCTATTGTAAACGCTCCGGCGCGTCTGCGGAGAAAATGACCCGCTGTCAATAAGGAAGCGAAGAAATCCCAGGTCAAACCTATCGTGCTACCAGCATGATTTTCTCATTTGTTGTATTTTCGCCAAAAACGCGCTCCCAGCCCGATGGTGCGGCCGGGGCGGGCGCGGTAGGGTCGTGCAGTGTCTGATGAAGGGTCAGACTCATTCGAGAGGAGGAGAACCATGGCTTCATTGACCATGACGCGCCGCACCTTCGCGAAAGTGGCGGCGGCCACGGCGGCGGCCGCGGGCCTGGGCGCCGGCGCGACCGGCACGGCCCTCGCCGAGACCGACGCCGGCCCCGAGAAGGGCAACGAGGTCAAGCGCATCCGTTCCGCCTGCCGCGGCTGCGGCAAGATGGAATGCGGTGTGTGGGTGACGGTGCAGGACGGTCGCGTCATCAAGAGCGAGGGCGACGAGAGCGCCTTCCAGTCGGCGGGCAACCACTGCGCCAAGGGCCAGGCGTCACTGCAGGCGGCCTACCACCCCGACCGGCTCCGCTATCCGCTGAAGCGCACCACCCCGAAGGGCGAAGACCCCCAGTGGCAGCGCATCAGCTGGGACGAGGCCTACAAGACCACGGTGGACGCCATCCATGCCAACCAGGACAAGTACGGCAAGGAAACCTGCATCTTTATGGGCGGCACGTCGCGTATTTGGTCCATGGCCCCCTACGGCGCCTTCAAGCAGCTGTTCGGCAGCCCCAACGGCATTCAGGCCAACGAGATTTGCAAGGGGCCGCGCTTCTACGCCACGGCCATCGACGCCTCCAACGCCTACAGCTGGATGGAAGTGGTGGGCCGCCCGCGCGTGTTCGTGCAGTGGGGCGGCGCTTCCGAGCTCTCCAACTACGACGACAGCTGCCGTACCACGGTGGACGTGGCCACCCGCGCCGACAAGCACATCATCGTGGACCCGCGCCAGACGAACCTCGGCAAGGAGGCGGACATCTGGGTGAACCTGCGACCCGGCACCGACGGCGCCGTGGCCAACTGCTGGGCCCAGGTCATCATCGAGAACGAGCTGTACGACGATCTGTACGTGCGCAAGTGGATGAACGCTCCCATGCTGGTGGTGCAGGAGGAGAGCTTCAAGCCCACGCCCACGAGCTCCGCCCAGCAGTCGGCGAACATCGTCACGCGCATTCTGAAGGAATCCGACCTGAAAGAGGGCGGCTCCGACGGCCGCTTCATGGTCATCAACGAGAAGAACGGCGAGCTGTCCTGGTACGACGCCACGGCTGCCAACCCCGGCTGGGAAGGGGAGGACTGGAAGCCGGCCACGGAAGGTCGCGAGGCGAATCAGCCCGGCCTGGACGCCACGGGTCAGACCCAGGGCTTCGTGCTGGACTACGTGCCCTTCCCTGACGGTCTCTGGCCGGCGCTGCACACGGAAGAGGGCGGCCGCGAGGTGACGCTCAAGGACGGCACCAAGGTGCACGTGCGCACGGTGTGGGAGCACTACATCGACTTCCTCGCCGACTACACCCCGGAGAAGGCCAGCGAGATCACCGGCGTTGACCCGGAGGTGCTGAAGGAAGCGGCCATCACCTATGCCACGCGCGTGGACCCCTCCACGGGCTACGGCAACGGCGGCATCCAGTACATGCTGGCCCCCGAGCATGCCTGCAACTCCGTGCAGAACCAGCGCGCCTGCGACCTCGTGTGCGGCATTACCGGCAACATGGATATTCCCGGCGGCATGCGCGGCTCCACCCCCGGCTGGCCCTTCTTCGACCTGGGCATGTGCAATCCCGATTCCCCGGAAATCCCGCCCTACGATTCCAGCAAGATCCTGGGCTCCATCGAGTTTCCCATGATCGGGTCGGATCGCGGCCCCGGTTGGGCCGACGCCACGAGCATCTACGACGCCATCGAGACCGGCACCCCCTACAACGTCACCTGCGGCATCGGCCAGACCGGCGACTTCATGAACCAGTCGAACTCCATCAACGCCGCCGAGCAGCTGAAGAAGCTCGATTTCTGGTGCTCCATCGATCTGTGGCACACCCCCTGCGTGGACATGATCGCCGACATCGCCATGCCCGCCGCCCACTGGATGGAGCTGGACTGCATCCGCAAGTCCCAGGGCTCTTCCGGCGCCTTCGGCGCCACGGTGAAGGCCATCGACCCGCCCGGCGAGGCCAAAAACGACTTGGAGATCGTCGTGGGCCTGTACCAGGCCGCCGGCGTGCCCTACTTCGACGAGGCCAAGCACGGCGCGAAGTGGTTCACCGGCGACGAGGCCGTGAAGCACTGCAACGAGGTGGGCCTGGCCGGCTTCCGCATTCCCGATTGGGACGATTACAAAGCGGAGTTCCAGAAGAACGGCTGGTTCGATTCCAAGGTCGAGAAGCCCGAGGCCTGGGGCACCTACCGTCGCTACCAGGTGGGCACCAACGCCGTGAACGGCGACTTCCCGCCGCTGCCCCCCGAGGCCCAGCACCAGGGCTGGAACACCACCACCCACAAGCAGGAGATCTGGTCGCTGCTTTTGGAGTCGTGGCTTGTGAACGGCGCCGGCAATGACGGCGTGCGCCCGAATTTGCCCTACTCCGACACCGAGCAGTTCTCCGACAAGGAGATGTTTCCCCTGTTCGTGGAGGCGCCTCACGGGCCGGTGGCCGACCCCGACCTGTTCGCCGACGAGAACTCCTTCCTCATGACCACGGGACGCCGCCAGGGCACCTACTTCCATTCCGAGCACCGGCAGCTGCCCTGGTGCCGCGAGCTGTGGCCCGTGCCGCGCCTGGAGATGAACCCGGTGGACGCCGAGCGCATCGGCGTGACCCAGGGCGACTGGGTGTGGATCGAGACCGACCAGCACAAGATCCGCGAAGTGGTGGACCTGTACTACGGCATCGAGCCCGGCGTGGTGAACGCCGAGCACCAGTGGTGGTACCCGGAGCTGAAGCAGCCCGACCATGGCTTCATGCTGTCCGGCGTGAACTGCCTCATCGACCGCCATGCCCAGGACCGCATCTGCGGCTCGTCCAACTTGCGCGCCTACGGCGTGAAGGTGTACAAGGCCACGCCCGAGAACTCGCCCTTCGGCAACCCCGTGCCCTGCGGCGACGACGGCACGGAGATCATCCATACCTGCGACGACCCGCGCCTGAAGGAGTGGCTGCCCGACTACGCTTCCGAAAGGGGTGAGGCATAATGACCCAGTACGCGATTCTCACGGATGTGAACAAGTGCGTGGGCTGTTTGGCCTGTTCCATCTCGTGCAAGGTAACCAACGACGTGCCGGTGGGCTCCTACTGGAACAAGGTGCTGCGCATCGGCCCGAACCCGCGCCAGGAAGGCGGCCAGTGGCCCGACGTGTACACGTACTTCCTCACCATGCAGTGCCAGCACTGCGAAGATCCGGAATGCGTGAAGGTGTGCCCCACGGGCGCCTCCCATAAGCTGGCCGACGGCACGGTGCAGGTGGACAAGGAGAAGTGCATCGGCTGCCAGTTCTGCGCCATGAGCTGCCCCTACGGTGTGCGCTACCTGAACGAGACCGAACGTGTGGTGGAGAAGTGCACCCTGTGCGAGCAGAAGATCGCCCAGGACGAGCTGCCCCAGTGCGTGGCCCAGTGCGGCGGCCGGGCGCGGTTCTTCGGCGATTTGGAGCAGGGGCTCGAGAGCTTCGTGGCCCCGGGGGCGCCGGTGAAAAGCGGCGACAAGTCCTACGATGGCTGCGCGGCGGCTCGGGTGACCCTGGGCGAGTGCACCGGCGAGGGCCCGGAATACCCGGTGAAGCCCTACACCGATGCCGAGATCCACCATCTGCCCGACGTGGGCAACAAGCCCAGCTTCGTGTACATCCTGCGCCGCGAGACCTGGCAGGGCGGCGAGTAGCATCGCTTCGGCAGGGCGTCTTGCCTCCCAGGGCGCCCTGCTCTTCTGCCGATTTTCCGGGGGAACCTAGGAGAGAGGATTTTGATTATGGAACTGCAATGGCCTTTGATTCTGTTCACTACCCTGGTGGCCTGGTCGGCCGGCGTGTTCGGCACCCAGGCAGTGCTGGCCCTGCGCGGTGAGGCCCCCAAGGCCCAGCTGTCCTGCTGGATCACCGCGGCCGTGCTGCTGGCGGCCGGCGGCATCGCGGTGTTCTTCCATCTGGAGCACTTCGAACGCATCTTCAACGGCTTCGGACATTTGACCAGCGGCATCACCCAGGAGCTCATCGCCATCGTGGTGCTGGCCGTGGCGGCCATCGTGTACCTGGTGTACCTGCGCCGCGACGAGGGGAAGGTGCCGGCGTGGCTGGCTGTGCTCTCCATCGCGCTGGCGGCCGTGCTCGTGGTGGTGATGGCCCACTCCTACATGATGAGCGCCCGTCCCGCGTGGGACTCGGTGCTGTGGATCTTCTACGTGCTCGGCAACGCCTGTGTGCTGGGGCCGGCCACGGTGGCCCTCGTGTGCGCCATCGTGAAGGAGCCGGTGCGGCTGGCGGCCACGGTGGCCCTGATCGGCGCGGCCGTGAACGCGGTGACCACCATCGTCTATGCCGTGACGCTCCAGTTTTTGGAGGGCTCGTTCACTACGGTGGGCTACTATTCCGACCCCACCATGCCCACCGCGCCTTTGGTGGACGTGACGGCCGTGGGCAATGTGTTCACCGGTGAGCTGGCGCCGCTCATGTGGATCGGCGTCATCCTGGTGGGCGCCGTGGTGCCCCTCATCGCGGCCCTGCTGGAGAAGCGCTCCGGTGCCACCCCGGCCGCCGACGGCACCGCCGTGGCCTCCCGGGCCGAGCTGTGGATGGCCGTGGCCGTGATCGCCGCCGTCATCGGCGCCATCTGCATGCGCGTCGTCTTCTACGAGCTGGGCGCCAGCGTGTTCATGCTGTACTAGGCTCGATTTTTCTCAGGGCCATCCTGAGACAACGAAAGCCCCCGATGAGGGCGGGTTCGCATCCCCAAACCCCTTGCAAACGCGAACCGCCCCCACCGGGGGCTTTCTGCCTCTTACGGATGCATGGAATAGCCGATGAAGATTGAGATGACACCTACAGATATGTGCGGATGATAATTTCCTTCACTTCTTCTGGGGCATAGGCAGCCAGGCCGATGTCCTTCATGAAATGCGGGGGACATTCGACGATCTCCACGAACTCCTTCACATCCGTTCGCAATGCCCCTGGTAACTCCACACGAATTGTCGGTGGCAAAAGCGAGCACAGGCGGAAGATATCGCGTCGGTGCTTTCCGATTTCCCCCGAACGTACGGGCTCTCCGTTGGCTCGGGCTTCTCGAAGATTGAGATACGCCTTCATTTTGAAGAGGGGCAAATACTCGTGGGAAAGGGTGGGGAAGCCGTAGCGGTGCGTGACGGCCTCCTTCGAGGCGAGAAGCCCGTAGTAGGCCTCATCCAGCAAAATGGCGGACAGACTGTAGGCGGCGTTTTCTACGGGAACCTTTCCGATACGGGCCTCGATGCCTTCCAGGTAGTCGGGTCGGCGACTGAGCAGTTCTATCTGATGGGGGTAAGCTGAACTCGCCGGACGGCAGAAGCGGAACATCTGCGCATCCCCGCTCTTGGTGACGTGGGTGTAGTGGGCTTCCCGAACGAACTGGATGAATTTCGCGACGAATGGGGCATCGAGCGCCTCCGCGATGAGCACCATATCGAAGTCCTTGGTGCCCGATTCTTCCCAGAGCCCCGCTTCGCGGTAGATCATCTCCCGCGCCACACCGCCGATAACAACGTAGCGCGTCGCATCTTCGGCGAACCAGCGCGTGAACTCTGCCAAGCCGGGAATGGCGTCTTCTAGATGGGCCATCCTTCGGCCTCCTTGATTTCGTCTACCGCCATGTCAATGCGTTCGTCGCGGCGGTCGATGGTCTTCAGCATGGTGAAGGGGTCAACGGCTTCGTCTTGGGCGAAGGGAGCTGGATCAAAGGCAAGGACTTGGATTATAACTGCTGGATCGCCCTCTTCGACGGCTAAGGGCGTGAGATTCGCGGCTTGTTTGGGGCCTATCGCAAAAACAGACGTCTGCGGTGCCATGAGAAGAGTGCGAGCGGCGAGGGCGGAAAGGCCGCTTCGGAACGCATCCTCTGGAACGGCGTCGCGGGGCAAAGACAGTGTCTTCTTGACAGTTCGGCCAAAGAGCCGCCAGCCTTTTTCAAAGTATGCGGCAGGGTCGGCGACGGTGTAGTAGGCGGTGCGGTTGGTGGGGCCTCCTGTCCTTCGCTGCAGCAGCCCGTGGCGGAGAAGTTCCTCGCAGGCCCGCTGGGCTCCCCCTCGCGATAGGCCGGTGCGAGCGCACACGTCCTTGATGGTCGAGGGGGTTCCCCCGTAGTAGAGAAAGTGCAGGAACGCGGTTTTCCCCATGGCGGTCAGCTCAGTGTCGAGGGGGCGCGGCTTTGTCGCGGGCGATGGTATCGTGCGAAGCAGTCCGGGAAGGTAGAACTCTCCCGCCTGCGTTAGGAACGGCGCACGAGCTGCAATGAGGCGTTTTCTCAGGTAGGGAGTTATGGTGTCGAGATGGCACACCACAGGTGCCTGAAGTGCCGACGATATAAGCTCGCTCTGAGAGAGGAGGATCTCAGGTTTGATGGAAGCGGTAGGGCGGACGAACAGCGTGCGATTTCCGAAGAGCAGAACCGAATCGAACGAGAAAAGCGCGCACGTGGCGAGAGGTAGCTTGTCGCGCAGGGCGGCATGGTCAAAATCCACGTCAGGGGCGATGGCCTCGTTTCCGACGATGTCTCTCAACTGATTGATGAGATCACTTTCTTCCATATGATACCCTTTTGTAGCAATTAAAAATTTTGAGTATCAGTTTATATGAGAGAAGATGGGAGCGCAAGCGCGGCACCACGCAAAAGCCCCCGGTGGGAGAGGCTCGCGTTCCCCAAATCCCTTGCAACGCGAATCTCTCCCAGCGGGGGCTTTCTGGCGGATGGGACACCCTACCGGGTAAGGTGTCCCACTGGCTTTGGAAAAGTGGGCTCCGCATCCGGCGAAGTGAGACGCGTTATCCGGTAGGGTGTCTCACTTCGCGGCGGGGGCGTCCCGGATGGTGCGGGTGCCGGTCCCGGCGGGCGAATGAGTGCCGGGACCGACGTGTGACGGCGAGGGCGGCCGCCCCAGGCCGCGTGGGAAAGACGCAGCGGGAGGGGGAAGGCGGGGCGGCCGCGTCGCTTACGCGGATTGGTCTTCGGTGGGCTCGATCTCCTTCAAGTAGATGCTCGGGCTCGTGGTGGCGATGCGCTCGCCGCGGCGCAGGCGCACGCGGCCGATCTCCAGCTTGAGCTGTTCGGCCCCCACCAGGTCGATGGAGGTGAACCAGCTGGCGACGAGGCGCTCGGTGGGCTTGCCCGCGGCGGCGTAGAGGCGGCGGATGTCGGTGGCCCGGGCGAGCTTCTGCTTGTCCGGGGTCATGACCGTGGCGTCGAAGTAGTCGCGGCTGGGGAAGAAGCCGTTCACGAAGCCGGCCAGCACGAGCACGGCCGGCGAGCGGCCGACGAGGTGCTCGGGGGCGCCCACGAGCACCCGGCCCGCGGTGTCGCCGAAGGCCGCGCCGCCCAGGGCCCGCCGCGCCCGGCGGCTCAGGGTCGCGGCATCGGTGCCGCCCTCCTCGCCGGGGGCCGGGGCCGTGAGGGCACCGACGAGGGCCCGCGCCCGCGCCGCCCCGTCGCCTTCCAGGCCGAGGCCGGCCGCGAGGGCGTCCAGCAGCCCGTCACCTTCCAGGCCCTGCACCGAGGCGACGAGCTCGCGCCCGGCGCGGTAGGCGTCCACGATGCGGCCGATGCCCGTGTTCGGGAAGCCCTCGGCGGGCGCGGCGGCCGACGCCTCCTCCAGCAGCGCCACGAGGCCCGCGCCCTCGGCGGCGGCCCCGGCCCGCATATCGGCGAAGGCGGCGCTGTTGGCCAGATAGTCGCCGAAGCCGCACCAGGAGCGCCAGGCCAGAGCGTTGGCGGGGTCGGCTGCCAGGTCCAGGGCCGCCAGCAGCCGCGCCGGGGCGCAGCGGTCAAGGTCGCGGTAGTCGCCCACGGAAAGCCGTCCCTCCACGGGCGCGGCGGCGGCAATGTCCCGCGCGGCCAGGGCCCGCAGGACCTGGCGCATCCAGGCGGGATGGAAGGTGAGCACGTACACGTCCTCGGGGGCGCAGCCCGCACCCAGGGCCGCTTCCACGGCCTCGGCCACGGCGGCCACCTCGGCGGCGGGGTCGGCGCTCTCCCGGGCAGTGAAGGAGTCCGTCGCCGGGGCGTCGCCGACCCCGGTGATCTCCGGGGCACCGGGGGCCGCGTCCTCGCGCAGGCGGCTCGCCGCGTGGGCGGCGGCCCCGCAGGCATGGCTCTCGGTCAGCACGATGCGCTCGCAATCGGCGTTGGCCTGGGTGAACTCGCCCACGCCCTCACCATAGGGGTAGGAATCGAAGACCTCCACCACGGCCGCGGGATCGGCGGCCACGGCGATGGAGTCGCGGGCCAGCAGGTTCGCCACATGTTGGGAGGCGCGGGAGAGCATCTGGTAGTCGTCCACGAGCACGTGGGCCCGCTGGGCGCCGGCCAGCGCCTCGCCGTCGGCCAGCAGGTAGCGCACGGCCAGGGCGGACAGCTCCGGTTCCAGAATGCCGCCGGTGAAATCGAGGATGCCCTTCAGCAGCCCGTGCACGTCGGCCTCCTCGCCGGCCAGCAGCCAGTCGGCGTTGCCGTCGGCGTCCTCCACCAGCTCGGTCCAGCTGCGGTAGAAGAACTTCAGCATCTCCTTGAGGCGGCGGTTCTTCAGGCCGCAGGTCTTCATGTCCTCCATGATGAAACCCATCTCCACCGGGGTGACGAGGCGCCCGGCCCGGTCGCTGAACGCGCGGCCTCCCTCGGTGGCAAGCAGCCCCAGGGCCACTTCGCGCACGCAGGTCGCTTCCACGGCCGCGCCGCAGGCCGCCTCCAGACGCGCCGCCAGCATGCGGGCCGCATCGGGCGTGGCCGCCAACACCAGCAGATCGCTCGGGGCCGCGCCGCCTTCCAGCAGCGCCGCCGCCCGTTCCACCAGGCGCGTGGTCTTCCCGCAACCGACGGCGCCCTCCACCAGCACGGCTTCGGGGGTCGGGGTCAGTTCGATAGCCATAGCCTTCCTCTCTTCCGTCGGCGCGGAGAAGCCCCCGCGCCCGTCGTGTCTTTCCCCGGCAAAGAGTACCGAATACTCCCTGCCGGGGAAAGACCGCTGAAACGGTCTTTCCCGTGGGTTGCCTTTGTCGGCGGCAAGGGCAGAGCCCTTTCCCTACGGCTCGGGGCAAGGGGGGCGGCGCCTTCCGCCTCCCTTGCCCGGGCGGCCCTGGGCCCTGCGGCCCGGGCGCGTTCCCGGTCGCAACGCCCGATCCGCGCGGGTTCTACGAAGCCGTCACCGCGTCCTCGTCCTCCACGACCACGGTGGATGCGCCCTGCACCTTCTGGGGCAGGAAGGGCATCTTGATGGCCTGGGTGGGGCAGGCCTCCACGCAGGCGCGGCACTTGGTGCACTCGCTGAAGCTCATACCGGCCTCGGGATGGCGCACGTTGATGCCCTGGGGGCACACGGCGGCGCACACCTCGCAGGAGGCGCCCTCCACGGTCTCGCGGCACTTCGCGTCGTTCACCTGTGGCACGAAAGTACGGTTCGCCTTGCCGATGAGGCTCATGAGGGCGCTGATGGGGCAGAAGGTGCTGCACCACTTGCGGAAGAACACCACCTCGGCCAAAAGCAGCGCCGGCACGAGGATAACGCCCCAGGCCACGTCGCCGAAGGCGAACAGGCGCATGACCAGCACGATGGTGGCGAAGGTGAGGCCGATGGGGCAGATGAGGCAGAACACGGGGAACCCGAACACGGCCGCCGACAGCAGCGAGCCGCCGAGGATGACGTGGCGCGAGTCCAGCGCGGCCCGCTTCTCGGCGCAGGAGGAGCAACCGGCCTTCGAGCCGCAACCCTTCAAGGCCGCCTGCTCGTCGGCGGAAAGCGGCGCGGGCTCGGCCGCGGCTTCGGTCCCCGCCCCGGCGCCGTCGGCCACGGCGGCCTTCACCAGCGGGTTCTCGCTGGCGGGCAGCACGCCGGTGCCGGTCATGTCGGTGTTTGAGGTCTTCTTCGAGAAGATGCCGCGGATCTTCGACACCACGGGCACGGGGCACACCCAACCGCAGAAGGCCCGGGCGAACAGCAGGATGAGGGCGATGGCGATGACCACCGAAATGACCGCCCGGGGAATCATGGTCTTGGTGGCGATCATGGTCATAAGCGCCCCCAGGGGGCAGAGCAGCGAGATGTCCTGCCAGCCGATGGCCGACAGGGTGCCCACGCCCACGTGGGTGGCGAATCCCACGGCCACCACGGCGATGACCGCGAGGGGAATGATAGTGCGGAGTCGCTTGGTATTCACAGCGCTGGCCTCCTTTAGGCTTCGAGGGGACGGACGACGATGGCGCGCTCGGTGGCCCCGGCGGAAATGGAGCCGTTCTGCAACGAGACGCACACGCTCTCGCAGGCGCCGCAGCCGTTGCACGCGTCGTTCAGCACGTAGGGGCGGTTGTTCTCGTCCAGCGCCATGGCCTCGTACTCGCAGGCGTCGTAGCAGAAGCGGCAGCCGATGAGGCGGTAGGCCAGACACAGGTCCTGGTTCAGCTCGGCCAGGCCCAGCACGCCGGTCTCGGGGGTGCTTCCCGGTTTCAGCGCCTCGGTGGGGCACGACGCCACGCACAAGGGCTCGCCGCCGTTCTCCTCAGTGCACCAGTCGCACCAGTTCGCGCTGAAATCCATGACGGGGGTGCGCATGTTCAGCAGACCGTCCTCCAAGTGCGCCGGGGCGATGACGCCGCGGGGGCACACCTCGTAGCACTTCTCGCAGCGGATGCACGCCGACACGAGGGCGTCCTCGTCCTGGCCTCCGGGCGGGCGCACCAGCGGAGCGCTGCCGGCGTAGCGCACAGCCCCCAGCCCTACCAGCGCCGCCGTGCCGCCGAGCCCCACGCAGAGCGCCCGGCGCGTGATGACCGGCCGCCCGTCCTTCTTCGGGGCGGCCTCGGCGGCCTTCTCGTCGTTCTCAGCCATGGTCTTCTCTTCCTCTCTCATTCGCCCTTGGGTTGCAGTACGCAGTTGGCGGGAAGGACCCAGGGCCCTTCCCCGTGATGGGGCTTATTCGCCGTCCTCGTCCCCATCCTCGAAAATCTCGTCGAAGAACTCCTCTTCCACCTGCAGAAAGCCGTCGGTGAGACTCGCGAGGCCCTGGTAGAGGCCGCACTGCGCGAAGCGTCGCAGATCGGCGGTCATGAGCGGCACCCAGCTGGACAGGTGATCGGCCAGGAAGTTGCGCTGGGTGGCCAGCAGGCGCTCCACCTCGGCCTCGTCGTCGGCCTCGGCCGCCGCCACGATGCGGTCGCCGAGGGCCGCCATGAACTCCAGCTCCAAGGCGATGTGGTCCTCGGCCTCCTTCCAGGTGGGCAGCTTGTCGAGGCCCTCGCTGCGGTACACGGCCAGCACCTCATCGCGGGCCTCCTGCATCATGAGGCGCTTGGGGCTGGTGTACACCGACTCGAAGGGGTAGGCGGCGGAATAGGCGTCGATGCCGTGGCCGATGAAGGCCCGCACGTAATCGACGGCCAGGTCGGTAATGGCGTGGGCGTCGGCCCCGGACAGGTAGGTGGCGATGGTGCGGTAGCCGGTGTCCACGGCGGTGTTGCCCGTGGCGGCCGGGAAGCGCATGGTCTTCAACTCGGCCAGGAACTCCTCGTCCACTTCCACGCGGTAGAGGCGGGCGAGCAGGCGGTACACCGCGGAGCGCTGGGCGGTGAGCTCGGCCAGGGCGGCCAGGTCGGTGGCCTCCTCGGTCGCGGGGGTTGCTGCGGCGGCAGTGGCTATGGTGTCGGTTTCGGTCATGGGAATCTCCTCTGTTCTCGAAGGGGCGTACTCGACCGCCCTCTGGTTACCGGAAGGGAAGCGGTGGAAGGCGCCGCGCTACTGGGCGTCCGCGGTGGTCTCGCCGGTCTCGGCACCCTTATCGGCCTGCGCCTCGGGCTCGGGCGCGGCCTGGGCCGCTACGAGGTCGGCCACGATGCGCTGTCCCGCGCGGCCGACTTCGGTAATGCGCCAGCTCTTGTCGCGCCATTCCACGGCATCGCATTTCTCCAGCTTGTCGATGAAGTGGGGCGCGTACAGACGGGGGCTCTTCAGCAGCTCGTCGTTGTCCACGGCCTCGTTGATGGTCGGCATCGAAGCGCCGGCATCCTGGGCGGTAAGGCCGAGAATGCGCTCGTAGATCGTGGCGTACTTCGCGTCCTCGGCAAGCAGGTTGGTCAGGCGGTCGAGGGGCTTGTCGGCCTCGGCGTACGCCGCGCCGTCCTCAGTGGCAAGCCAGCAGACCTCCGGCGCCTCGCCGGCCTCGTAGTAGGACACGCCGTCGACTTCCACGAGCACCGGCTCCGGGTCGCCCTCGGGGTATGGCTCGCCGTCGGCGGTCACGCGGGCGAGGGCCCCGGCGCGCTCGAGCAAGTTCGCGAGCGAAGCGGGGGAGTACACGGAGAAGTTGTCTGTCTGCAGGCGATCCACCTCGGCATCCAGGGCGTCGGTGGTCTGCGGCGCGGCGCAGAACGTGATCATGCCGAGCAGCGTGCGACGGCGCGGCGCCATAGCGCTGAACAGGTCGGCGATGCGCTCGGGGGCCGGGCGCGTATCCACGACGGGCGCCGGGACGTCGGTGTGGGGGGTGCCCAGATAGCCCCCGGTTACCTCCTCAGCATCTTCTTCGACATCGTCGTCGAAGGCGCCGAGGGGGTCGAAACCCATGGAATCGTCTAATGCGAGATCGAGGAACGAGGAAGTGTCTTTCATGTCATCCGCCCTTTGAACAAATGCTTGCAGTCTTCCCTCTCGCACGCAGCGAGAGATGAACCTCGCCCCCGAGGTTCGACTTTTGCAAACATTGTCCGTCCGAGAATTCGGGCGGTATCCCCACAGCGCATAGTAGCCGAGGCCCATCGAATCCGTCAAGGGGGAAATTCCCCTGCGTCATCAGTCTGCCTGGCAAAAAGCCGTACTGGGCTGCGGGTTTTTGCTTCGAGTCCGCAGCCCGACACGGCTTTTTGCCAGAGTATCCGCAGCCCGACCAGGGAAAATGTCGGGAAGTCCATGGATGCCGGGAGAACCCCGACCGGATGCGGCCCTACTCCCTCGTGACGCCTTCGATGACGTCGAGCATTTCCTGTTTGGAACGGACGTCCATCTTCTGGTAGATGTGGCGCAAATGGGTGCTCACGGTCCCCTTCGAGATAAACAGCTCCTCTTGAATGCGGGCGGCCGAGCGGCCCTTGGCGAAGAGGATCATCACCTCGGTCTCCTTGGGCGACAGCTCGAAGGCGGCGGCCACTTCCAGGCAGCGGTCCTGGAAGCGCGGGCGCGGCGTTGCTAGCGGCGTTGACGATTTTGGTGCTTGTAGCTCGGCGGCAGCATTCTTTGAAGAAGCCCTGTCGACTTGCGTCACGGTTCCCGAAAAATTCTCGCTCGACGGATCCTCCGGCTCTTCGGTCAGTGCGATGAGGTCGCTCTCGCGGAACACGAACAAAAACGACAGCAGCACCGCCATGGTGGCGACAAGGGCGATGAAGCTCAGGAACTGCGGTGAGAAGGGGGCGAACCGATCCACAGCGTCCCCCGCGACGGCACCGAGCAGCACGCCGAGCGTGACCATGCCCCAACCGATGCCGAATACGCGGGTGGAGGACAATCGGTAGTTAGCAGATATTTCTGCTAGCAACATCCATATGAGCACATTAAAGGTGCCGTAACCCGTCAGAGCCAGCACGCTCTCGATGTCCTGGGCGCCGGTGAAGATGGGCAACAGCATGAAGAAGAAGGCCATGACGACGATGGCTGCCTTGTAGATAGTACGGGTGCTCTGCTCAGAGCCCAAAAGGGCGGCGCCGTAGACAATGAGCATGGTGATGAGACCAGCACCGGCTAGCGGCCATTGCAAGAGTAAATGGATGCTCAGATTGTTCGAGGAAAGGAACGCTGCGCGCACCATGCCGTCGGCAATGCCCACCAGGCAGGCGCACAAGCCGATGCGCCAGGCGAAGGACTTCAGATCGAACTCGATGGGGCGCACGGTTGGTTGGCGCTTGCGTGACCAGGCGTGCTGCTGCACGAAGAGAATCCATCCAGAGACCACGGGCAAAAGAGCGCAGAGCACGCAGCTGGTGACGGGCGGGAGCATAGCGGTGAGGGAATAGGCAACAGCGGCGAGAAAGAAGGCCAAGGGCACTTCGAAGGTGGTACGGCCTGGTGGTTCGTTGCGGTACAGCTCGCCATAGCCCAAATCGATGATCCCGGAGCCGAGGCCCGTGGTTATCGCCCCTATGATTCCGCAGACGTCGCCTATCATGCCCTCGGCACCCGAGGAGGCCAAAAGGACAGTGCCCACGCCGGTGAGCGTTGGTCCGGCGGCGCGGGCTGTCGGATGCAGCATGAGTTTCGCGAAACGATCGCCGGTGAGAGCGCTTCCGAACAGCGCAATGCATAGAGCGCCCGCGGAAACGAGAAAGAACGCTGGTCGGATCGCCTCGCCGCTCCAAGTCATGAAGCTGGCGGCAGCGCCGACGAACATGAGGTACACCCAGGCCCGAATGAGCGCGAAGCCGAATACTCTATCGAGGCCTAGCGGGTGCCCTCCTGTTTCAGCACGATAGGCGAGCAGGTTCTCTTTGATATTGCAGAAATTCATGCGACCCCCCTCGGCGCGGCGGGTGACGCGGCCCTGACGAGACAGCGGATCGCGCCCTGGTCTCCTCGTCGGTCGATGAGGAGAACCCCTGTTGACGAAAGAAATTATACGGCGAAACAAGATTGCCCCATCTCACTTTTTAAATGATATGCAAGGCGATGAACTGGGAAAACTTAAAAATAATGGCAAATATATGATGTGGTACTAGCCTTCTTTTGACAAGATGTGGGCGCTGAGAGCCTCGATGCGGGGCTCCGAGGAGAATAGGAAAAGGAGGAGAGATGGGCAAGCTCAATCTGAGCCGGCGCACCTTCGCCAAGCTCACCGCAGCCACGGCTGCTACGGCCGTTGTCGGCTGCGCGGTGCCCGGTGCCGCCCTGGCCGAGGACGCCGAGGCGCCCAGCCGCGGAAGCGAGATCAAGCGCGTCCGCACCTGCTGTCGCGGTTGCGGCAAGATGGAGTGCGGCGTGTGGGTCACCGTGGAGAACGGTCGTGCGATCAAAAGCGAGGGCGACCAGTCGTCGTTCCAATCGTCGGGCAATCACTGCGGCAAGGGCCAGGCGTCCATTCAGGCGGCCTACCATCCCGATCGTATCTATCATCCGCTGAAGCGAACGAACCCCAAGGGCGAAGACCCCGGCTGGGTGCGCATCACGTGGGACGAGGCCATGGACACCATCGGTGAGAAGTTCACGGAGATCATCGATCAGTACGGCGGCCAGTCCATATTCAACATGTGCGGTACGTCTCGCCAGTGGGTTTACGGCCCCTACTGTTTCTACAAGTGGCTGTTCGATACTCCCAACGCCCATGTGGCTTCGGAAATCTGCAAGGGGCCGCGCCGCCTCATGGGCTCCATCACCTCGGTGGACGGCGCTCCGTGGATGGCGTTGCGTGACGGCCCGCGGGTCTATGTTCAGTGGGGTACCGCGCCGGAGAACTCGAACTACGACGACAGCTGCCGTAACTTGGTCGACCAGATGAACAATGCCGATGTGCACATCTGCATCGACCCGCGTCTGTCCGGCTCTGGCAAAGAGGCCGATTACTGGCTGAACCTGCGCCCCGGCACCGACGGTGCGCTGGCCCTGTGCTGGCAGCACATTATCCTGAAGCACGATCTTGTGGACTGGGAATTCGTCAAGCGCTGGTCGAATGCGTCCTTCCTCGTGGTGGAAGACATGGAACCCACGGGCGGCCGCTACTATGAGCTGTTCACCCCCATGGCGGGTTCGACGGCCGATTCGCCAGCACCCCCGGCCGATGTGGTGGGTACCAAGCTGAAGACGCGCCTTCTGAAGGAGAGCGATGTCGTCGAGGGAGGCAGCCCCCGCAAGTTCTATGCCTGGAACAAGAACGCCAATGGCGGTCAGGGCGGCCTGGTGCTGTGGGACGTGGACACGACCCAATGGGAGGGCTGCAACCACGTGGCTCCCACCCGCGATCAGATGGAGGTCATGTACGCCGGCACTTCCCAGGAGGGATACCTGCCTCCCATCTCCTATAACGAGCTGGTGGAAGCCGGTATCGATCTGGACATGCACGACTCCCATGAGGTGACCCTGGCCGACGGCAGCAAGCACACGGCTCGTCCCGTGTGGTCCTATCTCGAGGAATCCGTGGCCGACTGCACCCCCGAGTGGTGCGCGGAGATCACTGGCCTCGATCCGGCGCTCGTAGAGGAGGCTTGCGTGGTGTGGGCCACCCGTCCCGAGGGACAGACCTACGGCAACGGTGGCATCCACCTGCAGCTCGCCCCCGACCAGATCGGCAACTGCACGCAGTCGGTGCGCGCCATCCTGCACCTCATGTACATGACCGGGAACTTCGACGGGCCTGCCGGCAACCGCGGTCTTACACGCTCGCCCCTCGACGAGCAAGCCACGGGCGTTCCCGGCTCCAACATGCCCCAAGAGGTGAAGGCGCAGCTCATCTCGCTGGGCGTCATCCCCGTGGAGGGTGTCGAGCCGGATCCCATGAACGTGCCCGACCGCATCGAGACCTTGAGCAACATGGTCAGCGCCGACCGCTTCCCGCTTCTGGCCTACTACAACGAGTGGTCCGATGCCACCCGCATCTGGAACGCCTGCATCGAGGGAGACCCCTACCCGCTGAAGGGCGGCATCAACGAGTCCGGCTCGTTCATGAACATGTCCAACGCGAACCTGGCTTGGGAGGCTCTCTCTAAGCTGGATTTCTGGGTGGACATCAACATGTTCCATCACCCCGGCACCGAGATGGCCGACATCATCCTGCCCTGCCAGCATTGGCTCGAGCTGAACAACATCCGCGTGTCCCAGGGCGCCTCGGGCGGCATCGGACTCACCCAGCGCGCTATCGAGCCGCCGGCGGACACCAAGTTCGACTACGACATCAACCGTCTCCTTTTCGAAACCATGGAACGCCACGGCAGCCCGAACGGTACCTGGACCAACATCGCCGGCGACGGGCCGGGCGCCTATCATCATGATGATCGCCTGGAAGACTGGTTCCAGAACAATTCGAAGACCAACCCCAAGGTGAAGTGGGAGCACTGGGAGGACTTCCGTCAGGATTTCCAGGAGAACGGCTGGATCAACGCCAAGGAGATCGAGCCCGACCGCTGGGGCACCTACCGTCGCTTTGAAACCGGTTGGATGCGCATGGGCAAGGACGCTTGTACCGGCAAGCTTTTCACCTGCGATGAGAAGGGCGAGCCGGTCAACAACTTCGGTTGTCCCACGCCGACGGCCCTCGTCGAGTTTTGGCCGCTGCTCTTCGAGAACTACTGCGTTGACCGCGCTAACGAGATCGAGCCGGGTCGCTACGACCTGCTCCATGAGATGATGCCGCACTTCGACGAGCCGGCAAGCGGTCCGGGCGGCGGTCAGGTTGACCTGGAGGAGTACCCGATCATTCTCACTACCGGGCGTCGCATTCCCGTGTACTTCCATTCCGAGCATCGCCAGCTGCCCTGGTGCCGCGAGCTGTGGCCGGCGCCGCGCCTGGAGATGAACCCCGCCGACGCCGAGAAGCTGGGGCTCAAGCAGGGCGACTGGGCCTGGATCGAGACCGAGTGGGGCAAGGTACGCCAGTGCGTCGATCTGTACCACGGCATCGCGCCCGGCTGGGCCAACGCCGAACACGCCTGGTGGTTCCCGGAGCTGCCGGCACCGACCCATGGATTCACACTCTCGAACATCGAGTGCATTTGGGATCCCTATGGGCAAGATACCCATATCAGCTCGCACCACATGCGCGGCGTGCCGGTGAAGATCTACAAGGCCACGCCCGAGAACTGCCCCGACGGCAAGGTCATCCCCTGCGCGCCGGAGGACGGCACCCAGATCATCTGCGATGCCTCCGACCCGCGCCTGAAGGAATGGCTGCCCAACTACGACATTCGAGAGGAGGCGTAGGGCATTATGGCAACGAACGCTATCGTCACCGACCTGAACCGTTGCGTGGGCTGCCTCGCATGCATGGTCGCGTGCAAGGCCGTGAACAACGTGCCTATCGGCAGCTACTGGAACAAGGTGCTCCGCATCGGCCCGAGCCTGAAACCTGGCGCCACGAGCGCCCACGACGTGGAGATGTACTACCTGCCCGTGCAGTGCCAGCACTGCGAGAATCCGGAGTGCGTGAAGGTATGCCCGACTCAGGCATCGCACGTGACCGAGGATGGCACCGTGCAGATTGACAAATCGAAGTGCATCGGCTGCCAGTTCTGCGCCATGGCCTGCCCCTACGGCGTGCGCTATCTCAACGAAGAGGAGCGCGTCGTCGAGAAGTGCACGCTCTGCGAGCAGATCACCGCCCAGGGCGGCCTGCCTCAGTGCGTCATCCAGTGCGGCGGCCGCGCCCGCTTCTTCGGCGATCTTGAGCAGGGCATCGACACCTTCGAGGCGCCGGCGGTGGGCTACGACGTCGACCGCTCCTACGACAACCTGTATACCGGCAACCGCGTGACGCTGGGCGAGCTGGCTGTGGAGTACGGCGATGCCGACGTGCACCATCTGCCTGACGTGGGCAATGGCCCGCACTTCGCCTACATCCTGCGCGACCGCGAATGGAAAGGCGGCGAATAATGGAACTGCAATGGCCCCTTATCTTATTTACCACGCTTCTGGCCTGGGCAGCCGGCCTGTTTGCGGCTCAGTGCGTCTGGGCGCTTCGCGGGAAGGGCGCCCGCGCCCAGATGCCGGCGCTCATCACCTCGGCCGTGCTTCTGGTCGTCGGCGGTATCGCCGTGTTCTTCCACCTGGAGCACTGGGAGCGCATCTTCAACGGCTTCGGCCACATGACCAGCGGCATCACCCAGGAGCTCATCGCCATCGTGGTGCTCGCCGTGGTGATGGTGGTGTACTTCGTGTACCTGCGCCGGGGCGGCGATGAGGCCAAGGTGCCGACGTGGCTGTCCATCGTGGGCATCGTCGTGGCGGCGATTCTCGTCATCGTCATGGGCCACTCCTACATGATGGCCTCGCTGCCCGCCTGGAACTCGCTTCTGCAGATCGCCTCACTGCTCGGTGCGGCCTGCGGCTTCGGCCCGGCCACCATGGCGCTCATCTGCGCCGTGCGCGACGAGTCGTCCGACCTCGACGCGAAGGCGAACCTCATCGGTCAGGCCGTGAACGTGGTGCTCGTGGTGGCCTACCTCATCGCCATGCAGGCCACGGCCGGCTCCTACACGGCGGTGGAGTTCTGGTTCGACCCGACGAGCCCGACCATGGACATCACCCCCGACGGCTCGACGGCGCCCTTCTCCGGCGCATCGCTGGCCTGGGCGGTCGTGGCCATCGTGGCCGCTGTTGCCGGCTTGGGCTCCGCGCTGGCCGGGCGCGCCAAGGGCGACTGGAAGGTGTGGGGCGCCGTGGGCGCGGCCTGCGTGCTCGTGAGCGCGCTTGCCCTGCGCGCGGTGTTCTACATGACCGGCGTGTCCATCTACCCGTTCTTCTAGAGCACGGGGGAGGCCGGTCTCCCGGTCGGCACCCGTAGGGGGCGACCTCGGTCGCCCCTCCCGACTGGGAAACTTATGCTGGTCCTCCCCCGTAGGGGGCGACCTCGGTCGCCCCTCCCGACTGAGAAAGATTGTCTTTGTCGAGGAGGGCCGACCAAGGTCGGCCCCTACGGAAGAGCGGTCGCAGGTCTCCTACTTCGCCCCGATATCGAAAGCCCCCGATGGGCGCGGTTCGCATCCCCAAACCCCTTGCAAACGCGAATCGCCCCCACCGGGGGCTTTCTGCGTTTTCCTGTTTTGCGGAACTCCTTGCTATCGCATGAGAGCAGGGAGTTATAACTGACGAGGGCCTAGAGCCGGGTCCCTCTCTTAACGGCGATCCTGTAGCGGCTGTTTCACGAGCTGATTGCCCGCGGCGCGAGCAAAAGACGCCACCGATCCGCATGCTCCGGACGTTGTTGGTGGAGATGGGCGAAGCTGGGTGTCGGGGGCGCGATCTCTTGAGGGTCAATATTGCATAGAGACCGGTGAAGTAATGGCTTCATTTTCTCTCGTTCGAGCAGGCGGCTTCGTCGAGGCGGTCGAGCAGATCTTGCCGGCTCGAGATACCGATTTTTCTATAAGCATTGGACATATGGTAGTTGACCGTTCCTCGTGCAATGACAAGCGTCTCTTGGATGCGCTCATAGCTCCTACCTCGCGCGAAGAGGAGAAGCACCTCGCTTTCGCGAGGCGTAAGGTGATAGAGGGCCGCAAAGTCATCCCACCGTTCGAACGGGTCCGCTACGGCTTCGGCGTTTGCGCAAGCATCCCCTTCAGCTGAATGATCTGTTGCGGCTTCCTGCATGGTCTCACTTGGCTCTGACCATATGGCCGAGCGGTGGTTGAATACGAGTTGGTAGGCAGCGAAGGAGGCGAATGCCCCGATCAGGCAGAGGGTGTTGAGCTCTATGGGGGACGAGGTGATTCCGCTGAACGCATCTCGAGCAATGGCGCGGGCTATAACAATTTGCAATCCGAGGAACGAGCCTATTGCGCAACCATACACCATATTTGAGCTGAGCTGATAGGCCTGGCAGATCTGAGCAGAAAGAGTCCAGGTGAGTACCGACAATGCCGCGAAGCCAAGAAACAGGGCATAGAACGGTGCCGTATTTTGTATGCCAAGAATTGGAACCAAAAGAAAGGCGAGCAGTACGGTGGCGAATATGATTGTGTAGAGCTGGGTGTCCTTCACCCTTTGCCTACTAGCTACAACGAGAAGAAGTCCTAACAATGCTATCTCGATTAAGGCGGCTGGGGCCGATAGATCTTCAAAGTCGAGAGGTGCGCAATAGCGATAAATGTTGTAGAGCAGATTGATTGCGGCGCCCCAAAGGTTGATGGCGATAATGAACCGAACAAACGGCTGCCATTTTGTTGCCGATTGACTGTGGTCGTGCTGTCCGCTCAGGAGATGGGAGAGTTTGGTTGGTTGAGTGGCTTTCGCTGCGATCGCGAACATGAAAGCCGATCCGATAAGGTAGATCCCGCGCAGAACGGCTTCGAGATGCGGCGGCTGAAGGCATCCTGTCAGATGAATGGCTGACATGAGGAGTTGTGCTGCAATGGTTTCCAGAATGACCGTAGGCATACTTCGCTTGCTAAAGAGAGAACCCCAACCGAGAACAAGAAAAGCAAGACCGGGCGCGGTGAGCAAGGAGCAGATTATACTAATGATGGGGCTGTCGGCAGTGAAGGAAGGAACAATAGTTCCAACTGCAGCTACTGCGCTGAAAACTGGACAGAGTATTGTCGCCTGTCGCCTGATGTCGCGAGATCGACCGACGAAAGCTGCGATGAATAGCAGCGCGGTGAAAGCTACCAAGGTAAGAAAGTCCGCACTGTTTGCAGTGGCGGAGGAGACCAAAAAACCGCTTGCGCTGAACCATGCCAAGAGGAGCGCAAATCCCACGATCCGAGCGCCCTCTATAGCGATGGGCCCCTTTTTCCGAGGACGGGTAGTATTGTCTGCTGTCATGCTCATTCTGCCATTATATCTTTCTTGCTTTCTCCCTACACCCATACGTTTTTCTCGGGGGCGTTTTGGGATAAACAGAGAGTTCGATATGATCACGGCGCATGGCTCTCTTCATATTATTTTGCCAGCGTCGGCATGACGCCGGCGCGATACAGCTAAGGTACAGCTAAGGAAGGGAGATGCTATGGCGATTTGTCACAATGGCAAGGAGGGCGGACTCGTTAGTCGCCGCTCTTTCCTGAAAGGAGGCGTCGCGGTCGGCGGAGCAGCGCTCGTTGGAGGGGTGCTCGGTGGCTGCAGTCCCCAGCAGTCTGGAAGCGATGCCGCGCCTTTGAGTCCTGTTGGGCTTCCGGAGACGTGGGACGCGGAGTCGGATGTGGTAATTGCTGGTTTTGGCGGCGCGGGCGCAGCGGCGGCTTGGGAGGCGCTAAATGCAGGCGCTACGGTAACTATCTTGGAGAAGCAAGGTAAAGCTGGTGGATCTACCAACATCTGCGGAGGTCTAATTTACATGGGCGGGGGAACTCCCACTCAAGTAGCGGCTGGGTTCAACGAGACAACGGATAACTACTATCAATATCTTGTTGCGGCAACGGGACCTGGCGTGAGCGAAGACCATTGTCGTGTTATGGCTGACGAGTCTTTGGATTTGTACCATTGGCTTGTGGACACGCTTGGCGTCGTATTTAAGCCGGGATACAACCCTCCCTGGCCCGAGGAGGAGAATTACGACGCTGGATTATCATGCACGGGCGATGAGTTCAATCTGGATTACGTCGGGTACTGCGAGGCGGTGCCCCACAGTCACTGGGTCGAAGGCTTGACCGATAATTTGGAAGGTACGCTCACCGGGGCAAAAAACGGCTCGGGCTTCTTTGCCCCCCTTCAGAAGGCTGTGGAAGATTTGTCGCCCGAGATTCTCTATAAGACACCTGCCGAACGTCTTATCGTGCATCCTGAAACAGGTCGTGTGGTCGGAGTGCAGGCTAAGAAGGATGGAAAACCCTACAACATTAAGGCCAACAAGGGCGTCGTTCTTTGTACGGGTGGATTCGCTTGCAATGACGCCATGGTTGATCAGTATGTCCCGTATGCTGCCGGAAGCTTCATCATAGGCACTGAGGGGGATACCGGTGATGGCATCCGCATGGGTCAAGGGGCTGGCGCCGACACGCGTCATATGAACTTTGCTTACGGCCAGCTTTCCCACGGTGCTTGGATAGCGCGCGATAGCGTAGTTGGCGGTCCTCTCCTCTTTAGCGCGCTTGTGAATAAGCGCGGCGTACGGTTTATCGCCGAAGACCATTACGCGGGCTCTTACTATGCGCAAGTTGCTCGTAATCCTTACTATTTCCGTGATTATGAGACGTGCTACATGGTTTTCGATCAGCAAACTTATGATCAAATGGAAGAGATTTCCGAGGTGGGCGCCGATGTTATCGTGGCTCAGGCCGAAACCATCGGTGCTTTGGCCGAGGCTCTCCAAATGCCGGCAGGAACTCTCGAGAATACCATTGCATATTATAATGAGTATGCTCAAAAGGGAGAAGACCCCCTGTGGATGAAAAGGCCAGCGTATACGAGACCAATTTCTCAGCCACCTTTCTATGCGGTAGCTGCCACGACGCTTAATGGTCTCTTTACTTATGGCGGTCTCAAGATCAACACTGATGCGCAAGTGCTTTCAGCGATGGACGATTCCCCCATTTCTGGGTTGTATTCTGCGGGCCGTAACGCGAGCGATATTCTCGGAACTGGCTATTGCGGCAGTGGTGCGTCTGTGGCCAGTTGCTATACCTTTGGGCGTATAGCGGGTAGGAAAGTTGCGGGCGAAGAGGCCTGGGCCTAAATCTGCAATTTGTTGCCTCCCCTTGCGAAGGGGGTCGCTGCGGCGGCCCCCTTCGATTGTTGATGTATAAGTTGAAGTGTTGTCGGTTTACGTCCCGTAGCGCTCGGCGACCCATTCTCGGGTGACTTCGGCGAAGGCGCGGGTGGCGGCCGAGGCGGTGTCGCGCGAGCGCACGGCGAGCGAGATGCTGCGGGAGCACTCGCGCTCGGCAGGCAGGACGGCGAGCGGGAACAGAGGGCGCGACAGAATGAGGCTCGGCAGCACGGAGAAGCCCAGGCCGGCGCTGACCATGGACATGACGGCGTAGTCGGAGTCCACCGTGAAGCGCACGTTGGGGGTGACGCCGTTGGCCTCGAACAGCGCCTCCATCTCGGAGGGGCGCGCGTTACCCTGCAGCTGCACGTAGGGCTCGCGGGCTAAGGCTTCGGTGGGGAAGAAGGGGGCGCCCGCGAGGGGATGGTCCGGCGGCAGCACCACGAGGAGCGGGTCGGTATGCAGCGGCACCGCCTCCAGGTTGCGCCGCTCGGGCGCGATGGAGAAGGCGCAGTCGGCGCGGCCCTCCCACACGGCGTTCACGAGCTCCTCCTCGTCGTCGATGCACAGAAGCTTCAGGTCGATTTTCGGATACTGGTCGAGGAAGGCCCGCGCTATGGAGGGAAACCACTCGATAGCGACGCTCGTGAAGGCTCCCACGCGCACAAGGCCGCCCTCCCGATCGGCGAGCTCGCGCACGCGGGCGGCCAGGGCGTGCTCGTCGGCGTTGATCGCCTGCACAAGACCGAGCACTTCGCGGCCCTCGGTAGTAAGATGCACGCCGCCGTATTCGCGCAAAAAGAGCGTCAGTCCCAGCTCCTTTTCCAAGGCGTTCACCAGGTAGCTGATGCCGGCCTGAGTGTAGCCCAGTTCCTCGGCGGCGGCCTTGAAGCTGCCGAGGCGCGCCACTGTGAGGAACGCGTCGTATTTCTGGTTGGCCATAAGGCGCCTCCTGGGGTGCGGATAAGCCTGCTCTGTGTTGTGCGTCTGCACAATTATAAGACTTTCTTAAAATGTTTTACAAGAAGTCTCGTTTTACTTTTTTCTGCCCGGAGCTTAGTATAGCCATCGTTCCAAATTCAGAGAAAGAACGCCCCAGGTGGGGCTTGGATTTTTGCGCTTTGAAGGAGGTTGCGCGCCGCCATGTGCCGGATGCGGGCCGCGACGAAGCTGAGAGGAGGAGCCATGAGTCATTGGAAGCAGGCGCGTTGGCCGTTCGTGGTCTTCGTGCTCATTGAAGTGGTCATTTTCGGATCGGGCAGCGCTGTGACGAAGTTCGCCTACGACTCCATCACGCCTCTGTGGTGCCTGGCCGCTCGCTTCGGCTTGGCCACGGCGGTGTTCGCCCTCTTCTTCGGGCGCCGCATCGTCGCGCGGCTTCGCAACGTGAAGGTGCGGTTGTGGCTGCCCCAGGCGCTGTGCATGGGCATTTCGTATCTGTGCTGCAACGTGGCGCTCGACCTTACCACCGCCACCAACGTGGGATTCCTCGTGGCGCTGCCGGTGGTGTTCGCGCCTCTGCTCTCGACGGTGGTGGAGCGCTCCCGCTACCCGCGCGCCATCATTCCCTTTCAGGTGGGAGTAGCCGGCGGCCTGTACCTTCTGTGCAGCCAGGGCGGCAGTCTCGCCGTGGGGCCGGGCGAGCTTCTGGCTTTAGGGTCGTCGGTGGCGCTGGCCGGCGCGCTCGTGTTCGGCAAGCAGGCGCTGGCCGAGCTTGACGCTGTGACCGTGGCCGGCACGCAGATCGCCGTGGCCTTCGCGCTGTGCCTGGGGTGCGCTCTGGCATGGGAGCCGATGCTGGACGTGGCCGCCGTGCGGCCGGTGGCCTGGGGCATCATCGTGTTCTTGGCGCTGTTCTCCACCTGCCTGGCGTTCTTCCTGCAGAGCTTGGCGCTCGACCGCCTCTCTTCCACGACGGTGTCGCTGCTGCTGACGGGCGAGCCGGTGTTCACGGCCCTGTTCGCCTACCTGTTCCTGGGGGAGACGCTTTCGGCGATGGGGCTTCTGGGTGCCGCGGTCATCGTGGGCACGGTGGTGGCCGCCACCTGGGCCGACGGACGCACGGGCGCTCCCGCAGCTCCGGCTGCTCCCGTCGTCGTTTCCCGTCGAGCCGTGCCGCGCCCGAGATTGCTCGTGTCGAAGCGCCGCGACGACAGGATGGCGGCTTAGGCTACTCCGCCACGATGACGCCGAGGCGGCGGGCTAAGGCTGCGGCCTGATAGACGTTCATCTTCGTGCCGTAGATTTCCGCCATGGTGTCGGAGAGCGCCACGCCCTCCAGCTGACAGGTGGAGAAATCGAGCCCGAGCAGGGGCGTGCGGAAGAAGCTCGTGCCGATGAAGCGGTCGTCGTCCAGCGTCACGTAGTGCAGCTCCATCTCGGCCATGTCGGCACCGGAGAAATCGCAGCGCGTGGCCGATACGGCCCAGAAACGGCAACGGTTGAAGGCGCCGAAGTCCAGCGTGCAGTCTTCAAGGGCCACGTGCTCCAGGTTCGCTTCCATAAACGACGCGCCTGTGAGCTTGCAGTTCTTGAAGGTGCAGCGGGTGAATCCGGCGCTATCGAAGTAGCTGTTGGCGAAGTCGCATCCCTCGAATACCGTATCGGTAAACAGCGAGCCGGAAAAGTCGCAGCAGGAGAGGAAGCAATTCGCGAACCGGGCGTGGGCCGCCTGCAGCTCCGAGAAATTCTCGTCGGCGATGATGAGGCCGCTCGCGTCGATGGCCTCCAGCGGTTCCTCTGCCCCGCCGCGCAGATCGTCGGCCTCCAGGGCGCGCAGCTCTTCCGGAATGGTCGGCAGCGACAGGGTGCGCTGGGCGGCGGCCGCCTCGTAGGCGGTTTGGACGGGATCGGGAATAGCGGCCACGGGGGTCCTTTCTTCGACATGGCGATGGTGGTGCGTGAGGGCCATGCTGCTGGTGCGAGCAGCGATCCCTTGACGCTCCGGCCATTGTACTACGTCTACGAAGAGGAGGGCGAGGCGTGGCCGCGGCGTTGCCCTCGGCGAGAGCCTTTGCGGTTCGAAAGCATGAGGCCGGCGATGGTGAGGGCGACGCCGCCGACGATGGGAGGCGTCATCGGCTCGCCGAGCACGAGGGCTGAGGCGGCGCCCGTGAGCGCCGGTACCAGGTAGATGTAGGTGCTCGTGACGACGGCGCCGAGATGCTTCACGGCGAAGTTCCAGGTGGCGAAGCAGGCAGCTGAGGCGCCGAGCCCCAAGAAGAGCAGGTTCGCAACGACGAGGGGGTCGACCAGGCCCAGTGCGGGGAAGGCCCCTGCAAAGGGAACGGCCGGCATCATGAACAAAAGGCCCCACGCGAAGATGCGCTTGGTGGCGGCCAGCGTTTCGTAGCCCGCGTCGGCGATGCGATCGACGAGGGTGGAGTAGACCGACCACACGAGGGCGGCGACGAAGGTGGTGCTCCAAACGAGGATGGTGAACAGGGCGAGCGCGTGCGCTTTCATGGGCGCACCTGCTCTGGCGACGAAGCAAGCGCGTCCGCAGGATCGGCTCCGGCGATGGCGCGCTGGTAGAAGCCGGGCGTCATGCCGAGACGCTCCTTGAAGGCGCGGGTCAGATGAGCCTGGTCGGAGAAGCCTGCCGCCCAGGCGGCGTCGGCGCAGCTGGCCCCGGCGGCGAGCGCCTCGCGGGCCGCTTCCACCCGCAGCGAGGCAAGGTAGCGCATGGGCGTGAGGCCGAAAGCGGCGGTGAACGACCGCAGGGCGCGGTACTTGTCCAGGCCGGCCGCAGCGCACGGTCTCGTGATGTCGGGATGAGCGGGGCTGTTGGGTATGTGGGGCGCGGGGCATTTCCATAACAGGGAGAGATGATAGCCATTTGCCCGTAGATTTCTTGCATGAAATTGCAGCGGCGCACCATGCGGTCTTGCGGACGATGAGGGCGCCGGGGAACGTCGCGGGCGGTGGGGAGCGGATGACGCTGCGACCTACCGCCACCAGGCGATGGCGATCTGGGTACGGTTTCTCAGGCCGCACTTCTGCAGGATGGCCGAGATGTGGTTGCGCACGGTGCCCTCGGACAGGTACAGCGCCTGCGCGATCTCGCGGTTGTCGAGCCCCTCGGCGATGAGCTCGGCGATATCGCGCTCGCGCTGTGTGAGCCCCTCGGCGAAGGCGGGGGCGGCCTGGCTGTTATCGGGGTGCGACAGAGAGTCGTCGAAGGCGGCTCCGGCGCCGTTCGCTGGCCGTTGCCCGATGAGCGCACTCACGCGGTCGGTGACATCGGATCCCAGGACAATTTGGCCTTCCATGACGGAATGCAGCGCTTCGGCCAGACCACGAGCTTCCTGCTTGATGAGGTAGCCGCGGGCCCCGATCGCCAGCGCGCGCACGATGTAGTCGTCGTCGGCGAAGGTGGTGAGGAAAACGATGCGCGCCTTCGGGTGGGCGGCGAGGATGGCCTCGCCGGCGGCCAGACCCGACAGATCGGGCATGCGGATGTCGAGGAGCATGATGTCGGGGTGGTGCTCGTTGAAAAGCGCCGCCGCCTCGGCCCCCTTCGTGCCGAGGCCCGCCACGCGCACGCTACCGCGCGCCTCCAGTATCGTGCGCAGCGATTGGGCCACGAACTCGTCGTCGTCCACGATGACGACGGAGAGGGGAGATGGGGCGCTCATGGGCGAACCTCCTGGGTTTTGGGGAAGGTGGCGAAGACGCGGGAGCCGGTGCGCGGTGGGGGCAACGGTTCGAACGAGAAGGTGCCGCCCAAGGCCGTCGCGCGCTCTTCCATCGAGGCGAGACCGAGGCCGCCCTCGCCAACCAGGTTCGCCGCGCGCCCGTTGTCCTCGATGGCGAGCTGATAGAAGCCGGGGAACTCGAGGAGGGAGACGGCGACGCTCGTGGCGCGCCCGTGCGTGCGGGCGTTCGCGAGCGCCTCGCGCACGATAGCCACGACGGCAAGGGCGACAGGGCGCGGAAGGCTTTCGGCCTCGAAGGCGAGCGTGCCGGCAATTCCCGGGAATTCCCCGATCAGCTCGGCCAAGGTGGTCTGTGGATCGAAGGCCTCGTCGTGCAGGTCGTGCACGCTGGCCCGCACGGTGCCGAGGGCCTCGTGGAGGGTGGCGC
The DNA here is from genome assembly GCF_009755265.1 of Adlercreutzia rubneri. NCBI lineage: Bacteria > Bacillati > Actinomycetota > Coriobacteriia > Eggerthellales > Eggerthellaceae > Adlercreutzia > Adlercreutzia rubneri. The sequence continues at coordinate 81,883 of NZ_WPOO01000006.1, forward strand.
CGACCGCCGCCAGCTCTTTGGCGAGCGCCGGATCGTCCTCGTGCGTGACGGCGAGCGCCTCCATTTGCAGCACCGAGCGGGTGAGCAGGTGGCCGACGTTGTCGTGGATCTCCCGCGCGATGCGGGCTCGCTCGGCCAGCACCGCGCAGCTCACTTCCAAATCTTGCCGCTCGGCGAGGTCGCGAGTGCGCTCGGCCAGGGCGAGGCGGTCTTCCTGCACGGCGTCGCGCCATTGGCGGAGCGAGGCGCGCTCGGTTTGAACTTTGGTCGTGCGCCGGGCGGCCAGGCAGGCGAGCGCTCCCAGCAGAAGGGCGGCTGCCGCCAGCGCGCCGCTTCCGGACACTGCGGCGCCCAGGAGGGCCGCGGGCCATAGAAAGCGCAGGGGGCCGAGGTTCTGCGCCACGGCGGCGTAGGCCAGAAGCGGCACGAAGGCGGCGAGGGCCGGCGCGGCAAGTGCGGCGATGAGGTAGGCGGCGGCGATGACGGGACGTGCGACGCGGATGAAGCGCGCGGCGCGGACGGGGCTTGCGGCGCTGGCAGGGGCCTGGCGCTGCGCACCGCCTTCGCCGCGATCGAGCAGTTCGAGCGCGCCCGTGGCGATGAGGGTGAGAAGCGGCGCCGCTACGGCTGCGGGGGCAGCGGGAGCGAGCAGAAGGAGGGGAAGCCCCAGCCCGAAGAGAACGATCTCGTCAACAATTCTGTCCATGGGGCCATTATAAGGCGCACGTTCGCGAAGCAAGGGGCACGTCGACATTCGTGACATTTGGCACTTCTGCGGCGCGGCGGTTCTTGGAATAATGGGGCCATGACCGATAGGGGAAGGAGCGCTCATGGACGGCGAGCTTACGAACGGCAGCGCGCGGACCGGCGCGCTGAGGATCGATGGCACGCAGGATGGCGCGCAGGGCGACTGCGCGAGAGACGATAGCGCACGGGCCGGCGCTATGTCGGCGCCCATCGTCGAGGTGCGCAACTTGGTGAAGCGCTACGGAGACGTGGTGGCGCTCGACCACTTCGATTTGCGCATCGAGCCCGGCGAGATCTTCGGGCTTTTGGGCCCGAACGGTTCGGGCAAGACGACGGCCATCAATTGCATATTGCAGCTGCTCACCTTCGACAAGGGCGACATCTGCCTGTTCGGCGAGCCCATGACGCCCACGCGCTACGACCTGAAGCGCAAGATCGGCGTGGTGCCGCAGAACGTGGCGCTGTTCGAAGAGCTCACGGTGCGGGAGAACATCGACTTCTTCTGTGCCCTGTACGTGGACGATCGGCGCGAGCGGGCGCGGCTCGTGGACGAGGCCATCGCGTTCGTGGGCCTCGAGGACTACGTGAAGTTCCGCCCGCGCAAGCTCTCCGGCGGCCTTCTGCGGCGGCTCAACATCGCCTGCGGCATCGCCCACAGGCCCCGGCTCGCCTTCTTCGACGAGCCGACGGTGGCGGTGGATCCGCAGAGCCGCAACGCCATTCTGGAGGGCATCCGCCGCATGAACGCGCAGGGCTGCACCGTGGTGTACACGAGCCACTATATGGAAGAGGTGGAGGAGATCTGCTCGCGCATCATGATCATGGATCGCGGCCGGTCGGTGGCCGTGGGCACCAATGTCGAGCTGAAGGCCCTAGTGGGGGCCGGCGAGCGCATCATCGTGGAGGTGGCGGCGCTTGGTGATGCCGTGCGCGGGCGCCTGGCCTCGCTGCCCCATGTGCGGCGCGTGACCTACACCGAGCCGGAGCTGGTCGTGCAGTGCGAGCAGGGCGGCCACAACGTGGGCGACGTGCTGGGCGTGCTTGCGGACGCGGGGTGCGCCGTGGGCCGCGTCTATGCCGAGCCGCCCACCTTAAACGATGTGTTCCTCGAGATCACCGGTAAAGAGCTGAGGGATTAGGAGCGGGCTATGGGCACGTTGTTCGCAAGCACGTTGCGGGCGCTCGTTCGCGAGAAGAGCCTGTTCATCTGGTCTTTGGCCTTCCCCATCCTCATGGCGACCATCTTCATGTTCATGTTCGCGAACTTGGACGGCGCCATGGAGTTCGACCCCGTGCCCACCGGCGTGGTGGCCGATGAGGCGTGGGACACGTCGCCGTTTTCGGCGGTGGCGGAGGCGCTGGGGGAAAGGGGCGACGATCAGTTGCTGGACGTGTGCCGCTTCGCCGATGGGGAGGCGGCCGCATCGGCCCTCGTCGACGGCGAGGTGATGGGGGTGTTCTCCGTCGACGAGGACGGCGAGCCGGTGCTGTCCCTGGCGCCGGGGCTGCAGATCGGCCAGACGACAGATATGGATGCTATCGATCGCAGCATCCTGGAATCGGTGGTGGGCACCTACGTGCGCGACGCCGACCTGATGACATCCATCGCCCGCGAGAACCCCGGGGCCTTCGCCGATCCGGGCCGTCTGGAGGCGCTGTTCTCGAGCGTCGATGCGACTGAGGAGGTCTCGCTCACCCACGCCGCGCCCAAGGAGTCGGTGCGCTTCTACTACGCGCTGTTCGCCATGGCGGCCCTGTTCGGCGCCCAGATCGCCGTGGTGGCCGTCTGCTGGACCCAGCCGAACCTCTCGCCGTTGGGCGCGCGGCGGGCGTTGGGGGCCATCGGGCGCACGCGCACGCTTCTGGCGACGCTTCTGGCCTGCTGGCTGCTGTCGTTCTGCTGCCTGCTCATCGCGTTTCTGTACACGCGTCTTGTCGTGGGGGTCGACTTCGCCGGCCGCGAGGGCCTGTGCGTGGCGGGACTGGGCGCCGCATCGCTGCTCGCCTGCGCCCTGGGCACGGCGCTCGGGTCACTCCCCAAGTTGGATGTGGGATCGAAGACGGGCATTCTCACCGGGGTGGTGTGCCTGCTCTCGCTGTTCACGGGGCTCTACGGCGAGCCCTGCATGGAGCTGGCCGACATGGTCTCGCGGGAATTCCCCGTGCTGGCCTCGCTGAACCCGGCGAAGGCCATCTGCGACATGTTCTACAGCCTGTACTACTACGACGGGCTGGAGGTGTTCGCGGGGAACGTGGCGCTCATCGGCCTGTTCTCGGCCGCGCTGTTCGCCGTAGGGGCCCTGTTCGTGAGGAGGCAGCGCTATGCAAGCCTGTAGATATGCCTTGGAAGTGGTGGCGAAGCATCCCATCTATCTGCTGGTGTACGTGGGCTTTTTGAGCCTCATGGGCCTGTTTATCACCAGCGGCGTGTACCCGCCGGCGACAAGTGCGGGCTACGAGTCGGCCGAGGTGCCCTTCGCGGTGATCGATCGGGATCAAAGCGACTTATCGCGCTCGGTGGCGGCGTTTCTCGAAGAGCGGGGAACGTCGGTCGAGGTGGCCGATGAGGCGCGGGCCTGCCAGGATGCCGTGGCCACGGGCTTGGTGGACTATCTGCTCATCGTGCCCGCCGGGTTCGAGGAGGGCTATCTGGCGGCGGCCCGCGACGGCGGCGACGGCCCGCGCCTTGAGACGGTGTTCAGCTTCCAATCGATGGCGGCCACGCTGGTTGATACCCAGGTGAACCAGTATCTGGGGCTGGTGCGGGCCGCGGCGGTGCTCGAGCCGGACTCCTCGCCGGAGGTGCTGGTGGCCCAGGCCGAGGCCTCCGCGCAGAAGGAGCCGCGCATCGAGGAGGTTTCCGTCCCGGGCGTGGCGGTGGGGAGCGAGGCCTTCGTATTCTATCTTATGTGGAGCGCCTACCCGCTCACGGTGGCCGTGGTGGTGTCGGTGGGCATTCTCATGGGGGCCTTCAACCGCACCGACGTGCGGCGGCGCGTTGCCGTCTCCTCCACCTCGGGCTTGGGTCTGGGGCTGCAGAAGGCGGCGGCGGGGCTCGTCGTGGCGCTTCTCGTGTGGGCCGTTATCATGGGCATCGGCCTTGTCGCATTCGGCTATTCCGCATTCACCCTCGCACCGGCCGATCTTGCCTGCGTGCTGGCGGTGGAGCTCGTGTTCGTGCTCATCCCGCTGGCCATCGCGTTTCTGCTGGGGCAGCTGGGCTGCGGCGAGAGTGTGTCGAACACCGTGGGCAACATCACCGGCATGGTGCTGACGTTTCTAGGCGGTACGTGGATCAGCCTGGATCTTATGCCCGAGGCGGTGCGCGTCGTGGCCACCTTCACGCCGGTGTACTGGCTCGGCGAGGGCCTGCGCGCGGCGGTGGGCGATGCGACGGGGTCGGCGGCGGAAGGCGTCGCGCTTGCGGTCGACGTGCTCTTGCTGTTCGCGGCGGCCATCTTCGTTACGGCGCTCGTGGCGGGCCGGATGCGCGCGACCAGCGACGACGCCGGCGGCAATGCCGCGGCCGCTGTGCCGAGGTAGCGCCGTGGGCGCCGTGCCGGGATCGCGCCGCACGCTGCGCCGTGGGCGCTGTGCCGCGAGGTACGTGGGATGCGCTATCGTCTCGGCGCCCTGCTTTCCATTTGCTCCGGCGGGGAACTTGTGGCACAATACGGACTCGCGCATTTAGGCGCGTAATATGTTCGGTCGCGTGGCGCAGCGGGAGCGCAGGTGCCTTACAAGCACAAGGTCGGGGGTTCAAATCCCTCCGCGACCACCATGAATTGAAGCAGAAAGCCCCAGGTTGCCTGGGGCTTTCTTGTTTACCCTGGCATTTCCCTTCGCCCTTGGGACGCCAGTGCGGTCGAGGATGCGACTCCATGACGGTCGGCGCGAGGAACGAAACGGGACATTCCCGCGTCATTTTTACGGTCGTGATCTTGCATGATGTCATCGTTTCCGAAAGTCAGGAGAAGCGATGGCAATCAACAAGACGAAATGGGGTGCTCTGGCCTGCGGGCTGTGCTGCGCGTTGTGCGTGGCCCTCTACTTGGCCAGCGTGCGCGGGGAGGTGGACGCGGCCCGAGCCGAGGCGCTTGAGCGCTATGGGGGCGATCAGGTGGAAGTGTGCGTGGCCAAGCGCGACTTGGCGGCGGGCGAGGTGGTGGACGCCTCGGCCGTCGTCACGAAGATGTGGGTGGCCGATCTTCTGCCCGACACTGCCGTGACTGATTCCTCCCAAATCATCGGTAAACGTCTGGGTTCGAACGTCATCAAGGGAGAAGTCCTCTGCTCCCGGCGCACCGAGATGTCCGACTCCGAACTGGCGGTGCCGGCGGGCATGGCCGCCATCAGCGTGCCGGCGCGGCCCGTGCAGGCCGTGGGCGGTTCGGTGGAGCCGGGTATGGAAGTGGACGTGTACGCCACGGGCCCCGTGTCCACGACCAAGCTGGTGGGCGGCGCTCTGATTCTGGCCACGAGCGCTGCGTCCGAATCGGGGGCGACGGCGGAGTGGGTCACGCTGGCCGTCGAGCCCGAGCGGGTGCAGGAGGTTGTGGCGGCGGCGCAGAACTTGGAACTTTATTTCGCGCTGCCGGCTTTGGGTGGCAGCACGCCATCGGACGGTTCGACGGGAGAGGGGGTTCGCGATTCGGCGCCCCAGGGGCAGGAGGCGGCAGAGCCGTCGGCTTCGGCGGAGGCGCCTTTGGAGGGCCCCGCTGCCGAGACGCCTCCCGCTTCTGGGCAACCAGCGGCGCCTGAGAATGGGGCGATGGGGGAAGGAGCGAACCTATGACGAAGCGCAAGCGTTACTTGCTCTGCGGCCACGGCGAGAGTCTGCCGATGGCGGAAGACGGCACAACCTCGCTTTCTTCGGTGCTGGAGGAGCTGGCTGTGGAAGTGTGCGCCGAGGCGGTCTCAGCTCGGCGGTGCGTCAACGAGGAGCATTTCGATTTCGTGTGGGTGTCGTGCTGTGAAGGGGCGGAGCCCATCAATCTCGCGGCGGCTTGCAAGCGCGACAGCCCGCAGACGGCCGTCTATCTTGTGACGGCGGATCGCACGGGATCGGTGGCCTCCCGGGCTCAGGCCGCCGAGCTGGACGGCATCGTGTCCCCCGCGGAGCTGGGGGAGTATTTGCTGAAAGAAGCTGCGCGCAACATCGATGGCGACAGGGGCGATGGGGAATCCGTCGCGCTGGCGCTACCCGACTCCGAAGGCGTCCGACAAGCTCTCACGACGGCAAAAACGCAGGAAGAGAATCGCGCGGGCTTTCTGCTGACGGTGGTGAGCGGGAGCGGTGGTGCGGGTAAGAGCACGGTGGCGACCCTTGCGGCCCTTCTCGGGGCTCGGCGCGGCCTGCGCACGGCGCTGCTCGACGCTGATCTGCAGTTTGGGGATCTCGCGGCCCTGATGGGAGACGCTCCGTCGGTGCCGGTTGAAGAAGTTGCGAGAACGGGAGCAGTGCCCGATGAGCTGAGTGGGGCGCCGCTGGTGCTCGTCAGCGCTCCGCGCGCCCTGGAGCGCTCGGAGGTCGTAGCGGCCTCCATGGGATCGGTCGTCGACGTCCTCGTCGCCTCCTTCGATTTCGTGATCGCGAACACGGGAGGCGGCTGGGACGACGTGCATCTCCTTCTGCTGGAACGGGCTGCCGCCTCCCTGTTCCTCGTCGACCAGCGCGCCTCCTCGGTACGTGCCTGCCGCCATGCCCTCGATTTGTGCCTGCGCTGCGGCATTGCAACGGGATCGTTTCTGCTCGCCGTGAACCGCTGCACGCGTCATGCGCCCTTCACGTCCATCGACGTGTCCAGTGCGTTGGATGGGGCCCATGTAGCGGAGCTGGCCGACGGCGGTCGCGAAGTGGAGGAGCTGCTCGGCGCGGGCATGGCGCAGAGCCTGGTAGAGGCTTCGAGCCCTTTGTGCATAAGCATCGAGGGTGTTCTCGACGAGCTGCTGCCCTTGGCTTCTCGTCCTGCAAGTGCGGGGGTGCAGGCTCCTCTCGCCCGCATCGGCTTGGCGCCCAAGGCAGACGCGGGGTTGCGGGGCAAACAGCGCAAACGCAAGGGTCGCGCGAGCCGTCGCGAGGCCGCCTTGGCCAAGGGCGCATCGTAAGGAGGTGAGGAAATGTCTCTTCTGGAATGGGTTCGCGTGGCGGAAGACGCCCGCGATCAGCAAGACGATGAGCGCGTGGCAACGGGGCTCGAGTCCTTGCGGATGGCCGTGGGCGAGCTGGTTCCCCTGGATAGGGTCGCGCTCATCGCCGTCGACAGCCCGGAGCGGGCGCGCAACGAGATCCGGGCCGCCTGCCGGAGGCTCTCGACGCGAGATCCGTGGAAGGCGCTTGCGCCCGCGGTGTTCCGCGACTTGGTGGAGGGCCTGATCAGCACGGTGTTCGGGCTCGGGCCGCTGGAGGATCTGATTGCCGACGAGACGGTGACTGAGATCATGGTCAACGGAACGGACAGCGTGTACATAGAGCGCGACGGCCGCCTGTCCCGAGCGAGCGTGAGCTTCGAGAGCGACGAGCAGGTGCGGGCGCTCATCGATCGCATTTTAGGCCCTTTGGGCCGGCGGGTCGACGAATCGTCGCCCATGGCCAGCGCCCGCTTGCCCCAGGGCCATCGCGTCAACGCGGTGCTGCCGCCGCTCTCCCTCAATGGGCCGCTGCTCACCATTCGCGCCTTCACGCGGCGCGTCATGACGCTGGCCGAGCTGAAAGCGAGAGGTTCGTTCGACGAGACGGTAGAGCAGTTTCTCATTTGGGCTGTGGGGTCGCGCCGTTCCATTGCGGTTTCCGGTGGCACGGGCAGCGGCAAGACGACGCTCTTGAACGCCCTTTCCTGCCATATCTCCCACGAGGAGCGCGTCATCACCATCGAGGATGCCGCCGAATTGAAGTTCGACGAGCACCCCCACGTGGTGCGCTTGGAAGCCCGGGCGCCCAACGCCGAAGGCACCGGCGAGGTGACCATACGGGAGTTGGTGGTGAACGCCCTGCGCATGAGGCCCGATCGCATCATCGTGGGCGAATGCCGCTCCGACGAGGCCATCGACATGCTGCAGGCCATGAACACGGGCCACGACGGATCGCTGACGACGCTGCATGCCAACGCCCCGCGCGAGGCGGTGGAGCGCCTGGTGACCATGGTGCGGTTCGCCGTGGAGCTGCCTCCCGATGCCATCGAGGCGCAGATCGGCAACGCTTTAGATCTGATCGTGCAGACGGCGCGCCGTCCTGGGGGCGCCCGCTGCATCTCCGAGATCGCCGAGGTGTCCTTCGACCACGGGCGCCGCCGCTGCGTCGTTCGCACGCTGTACCGGTGGGAAGTGGGCCAGGAAGCGGGCTTTTGGCTGGACTATCCGCAGTGGGTCGACCGGCTGGCTCCCATGGGCCTGGCGGACAGACGGGAGGTGAAGACATGGATGCGGTCGTTGGACTTGCGGCAGTCGGCGTAGTCTCGTCGGGGGCGGCGGGGTATCTGGTCGCGCGGCTTGCGACGATCCGGCACGAGCGCCTTCGCCGTACCTGGGCCCTTGCGGCCGAAGGTGGTCGGGGAGCCGCCCACCCCGGGCTTGCTTGGCGCTTGCGCCACGGGGTGTCGGGCTTGCGGCCGGTCGCCGAGGCGCTCCTGCGCCGCGAGCCGGTGCGGCGCTATGTCCTGTGGGCGCGGATGGCCTTGGAGCAGCGGGGCTATGCCTCGACGTCCGACGCCTTGCTCTCGCTGGTTCTGGGCGTTTGCCTTGCCTTGCTTGTCGCCTGCTGGGTGGTGGCCGCATCGCCGGTATTCGGGGCGGCGGTGGCGGGGTGCGCCCTGGTGGCGCTCTGCGCTGCGGTGAAGAGCGATGCAGAACGGCGCGAGGCCGCCTTGAGAGACGAGATTCCCGATGCGCTGCGCTCGTTGGGCGTGTGCTTTCGGGCGGGGCTCTCCCTCATGCAGACGCTGGAACAGACGGGCTCGGAGATGAAGGGTCCTTTGGGCGAGTTGTTCCTCTCGGCGGCCCTGGTGCTTCAGACGGGGGGCACGGCCTCGGAGGCACTGGCGCTGTTTCGTCAGCGGGCCGATGTGCCGGAACTCGCTTTCGTGGCCGTTGCCCTGGACGTGCAGCATCAGAGCGGCGGCAGTCTTGCGGCGGTGCTCGATGCGGCCCGGGAGTCGGTGGAAAGCGAGATCGACCTCGCTCGCTCTCTCAAGGTGCAGACGGCCCAGGCCCAGCTGTCGGCGCGCATCGTCACGGCGATGCCGTTCGTGCTTATCGCCCTGTTCTCGCTTATGAGCCCCGGTTTCCTCTCGCCGTTCTTCGAGAGCATGGCGGGTATGGCTCTTCTGGCGGCGGCTCTGGTCATGCAGGTGGCCGGCGTCGTCTTGGTGCATCGGATGCTGGACGCGGGCGGGAGGCGGTCGTGATGGATGTAAGTTGGGCGCAGGGAGCGGCGGCGGTCGTTGCGGTCGGCTCGGCGGCGCTGCTCGGAGGTATGGCCTCGCGCATCGTCGGGGCATGGCGGCGTCGCATCCGTCATCGCGCGGCGGTGGTGGAAGGGTCGTCCGCGCTCCAGGCCGGCCGTGCCGCAGCGGTCGGGGAAGAAGGAGTGGATGCGCGGATAGTCGCCTATGCGGTGGAGCTGTCCCAGCGGGCCCGAAGTCCGCTGTTCCGCTTCCTGTCGCCGTCGTCTCTACGGGAGCGGCCCTTGCCTGACCGTCGCTTGGCCGCAGCCGGTCTTGGCGGCGCGCTGTCGCCTGCGGGCTATGGGGAGGCGCGAGTGCGCCTGATGCTCGGCGGCGCGGTTCTCGGCGGTGCAGTGGGGCTGACGGCGACGACCGAGCTGGCGGTTCTGCTCGCTGTCATCGGCGCCGCCGCCGGGTGGAGGGCGTTGCCCTGGGCGGTGAAGCGGCGAAGTTGCCGGCGAGCCGAGGCCATGGAATGCGACTTGTCCGAGATGCTCGACGTGGTGGCGCTCGGCATGCGCAGCGGAATGTCCTTCGACCGCAGCCTCGATTTGTACACCGGGTATTTCCGCACGCAGTTGGCCGATGCGTTCCGAAGCGCCCAGCGCCAATGGGCCTGCGGCCTGGCATCGCGGCCGGAGGCGCTGCGCGAGGTGGCCGACTCCTACGCCTCCCCGCTGCTCGCCCGGGTGATCGAGAACATTGTGCGCTCCCTGCGCTTCGGCGCGACTATGGCCGACAACTTGGAGGACGCGGCGCGGGAGGCTCGCAGCGGATACAAGGCGCGTCGCCAGGAGGCGGTGGCGAAGGCGCCGGTGAAGATGATGGTTCCCACCGGCGTGCTCATCCTGCCCGCCATGCTCATGCTCGTGCTGGGGCCGGTGCTCCTGGAATTGGCGGGGGGCTTTTGAAGATGAAACGAACGAGAAAGGAAGTGCGACATGAAGAGGCTCGAATCCGTTGTGGGAAAAGTAGCGGGTGCGCGGGAGGCGGTCGATCGGCGCACACGCGCGTGGTGCGCCGCGGTGCGCTCGCGCTTGGTGGACACGCGCGGCCAGGGGACGACCGAGTACGCCATTCTCGTCGGGGTGCTCGTGGTCATTGCCATCATCGCCATCACCCTGTTCCGGCCAAAGCTGCAAGAGCTCTGGGACGCCATCGCCTCGGGAATAAACAGCCTTTAGGGAACGAGTGCGGTCAGGGCACGGTGGAGTACGCCATCGTCACGGTGGCTTTCCTATGCGTGATTGTTGCCGGGGCGGCGCTCTGGCGGGCCTTGTCCCAAGGGCTTTTCGTCGATCACGGGCTCGCCTCGGCGTCGCATCATCTCGCTGGGGCGGCCACGTGGATCGCCGATGTGCTCGTGTTTTAAGGAGGTGCGAGGCAATGGGGCGGATGGGTGCGAGGGCCCGCGATGCGCGCGGCCAGTCGACGGTGGAGGCCGCCGTGGCCCTGCCGGTGGTTTTCTTGCTCGTTCTTCTGCTCGTACAGCCGGGCATCGTGCTGTACGACCGCATGGTCATGGCCGGTGCGGCGGCCGAGGGCTGCCGGCTTCTGGCGACGAGCGACGGCGATGCGGCGACCTGCGAGGAGTACGTGCGCCGCCGCTTGGGGGCGATCCCGCCCCTCGACGTCTTCCATGTGCATGACTCCGGCTGCACATGGGAGGTGCGTTGCGAGGGCGGCGGTGCGGCGGATGTCGCGCGGGTGACCGTGCGGACGGAGGTGAGGCCGCTTCCCCTGCTGGATGGAGGGGCGACGCTGCTCGGGATGGTGAACGAGCGGGGCAACTTGGTGGTGGAGGTGACGGCGACGGCGCCGACGCGCGCCTCGTGGGCTCAGGAATCATTGAATGGCGCGAGCGTCAATGGAAAGGCAGGTGAATGGCGCCATGAAGGATAAGTCGATATTCCGCGACGAGGAGGGCTCGACGACGGCCGGCATGGCCGTGGCGCTGCTCGTCACTCTGTCGCTGCTGTTCTCAGCGGCTCAGGTGTACCGCATCCACGCCGCTGGTGCCGAGGTGCAGGAGGTGGCCGATGCCGCCGCATGCGCGGCCTTAAACCCCGTGGCCGAGTTCATGGTGGCCGTGCGCGTGGCCGATGCCGCCGTGCTGTCACTCACGCTTCTGGGTGACATTGCGTACGGGGCCGGCGTCGTCGCCCTGTGCGTCCCGCCGGCGGCGGAGTTGGGCAGCCAGCTCGTTTCGGCCGGTCAGAAAGTGATCAAGGCGCGCGACGCGTTCTCCCAGAAGGCCTGCGAGGGGCTGGAGGCGCTGCAGCGGGCGCTGCCGTTTCTCGCGGCGGCCAACGGTGCGGCGGTGGCGGCGGCCAATGGTGAGGGGAGCGGCTATGCGGCCATGGCCCTGCTGCTGCCCGGCGAGGGATCGTCTATTGCGTCAGGGGCGAGCGCGGTCGAGGAGTCCATGGAGGAGGCCGTGGAAGCGGGCAAGGGCGAGCTTGCCGAGGCGGCGTCCCGGGCCGAGGAGGCGGCGCGTGCCGCCGAGGAAGCCCGGGCTCGGGGTTTCGCCCGCGACTGCGGCGACAATCCGTCCTATTGCATGTACGAGCGCGCGGGGCGCCTCGCAGGGCTGAGCGGTGCCGATAACCCTCTGTTCGCCTCGGTGGACAGTTGGTCGTTCTCCGTGCCTCTCGAACGGGCGCGAGTCTATTACCGCGAGAGGCTGCTGAGCGAGCGTCCTGGCTCGGACTCTGCCGAGGAGCAGGCCCGCAGCGCCCTGCGCAAGCGATTCTACGCCTATGCCATAAGCGAGCTGCGCGAGGCCTTCGTCCACGAGACGGCCGACAGCTTCTCAGCGTCGTTCCCCCGCTTTCCGCGGAACATCGAGCAGATGCGGGCCACGCGGCTGTATACCGAGCCCGTCTATCCGGTGGCCGTCGATGGAGAGCTGCCGGTGATGCATGCCTGGGACGGCTGCCCGGAGGCGGGGCTCGTGGACTATTACGGGTCGGCCGAGGAGTGGGAGTCCGGTTCCTTCGAAACCTGCCCTGCCTGCAAGTTCACAGCGAGCGCCTTAGGATCGGTGGCCTCGGCCTCCACCTCCATTGACAACGGGTTCGAGTACCACTACGACGCCGTCGCCCAGGCTGCTGCCGACTACCAGAAGGCGAGAGCGGATGCTGAGCCGTTGAGTCGCGCGGCGAAGGGCAAGGCGGAGGGCCTTTTGAACGAGGTTCTGGCCGCGCTCGGTGATGCGGGCGCCTTCCGCATTAAAGCGGATCCTCCCGGAGCGGCGGGGTGCATCGCCTTCGTCGTCTCGACGGGAACGTCGGAGCCGACCGCCTTCGAGAGCGCTTTTGCGCCCTCGGGCACGCTGGGCACTCGGGCCGCGGTGTCGGCGGCGACGCTCATCCGGGACGAGGGCGAGGAGGCGTCGGTGATAGGCGACTTGCTCGACGATCTGTCGGGGTCGGGCTCTGCTCTCTCCGGCGTCGGCGGTTTGGTGCTGGACGGATGGGCCGGCGTCCTGGAGGCCTATAGCAGCGGCACCGAAGGGTTGAAAAACGGGGTGGAGGCCGTGCTTTCGGGCATACCGCTCGCCGGCTCGACGGGATTGGGAGAGTGGGCCGCCAATGGCCTTCGCGAAGGGCTCGAGGCGGTGGGCCTCGAGCCGGCCGACACGGCTCCCCTCAAGCCAGTTCTTGCCGGTACGGAAGCCGTGGCGCGCGCTGGCGGCGGCGACTGGTCAGCCCGGTACCTCTCTCTGCGCGAGCAGGCATTGGCGCGCCCCGAGGCCTCCAGCGATGCCCTCGGTTTGCTAGCGGAGCGGGTGAGCGACGAGGCCTATCAGCGCTTGGCCTCCCTGGAGATCACCCTTGCGGTTGTCGAGATTCCTCTGACAGGGGTCTCGGTTCCGTTGACGGTGACCCTCCCCGCCACCTTGGCCGAAGGAGCGACCGGACTTGTCGATGGCGCTTTCGCAGCCCTGCGCAACATCGTCGGCGCTCCGACGTATCTCGAGAGATGGGAGTGAGCTATGGACGTTCTGCGAAAGGAGCGCGGGGATGCGGGTCAGGCTACCGTCGAGCTGGCTGTCGTCCTTCCCGTGGCCATTGTGCTCGCCGTCATCGTCGTGAACGCGCTGTCGTTTTTCGAGGCATGCGCGGCTTTTGACCAGCTGGCCCGTCAAGCCATCTGCGCCTATGCTCCGTCGCCCGATGCGGGCCAGGGGCCGGCCGAGGTGGCCGCTCTTGTGGAAAGCGAGCTGGAGGGGGCTTTGGGTACTTCCAACCTGGCAATCGAGGTAACGGTTCAGGGGCGGGCAGGCTCCTATCAGCGCTATTGCGGACGTCTCTCCTTTGCCCCTACGCTTTTCGGGCTGGGGCTTAAAGACGAGGTGTTCGGTGTCTCGCTTCCGAGGCTCGTCCACGAAGTCGATCTGACGGTGGACGCCTATCGGCCGGGGGTGCTGCTCTGATGGGTGCCGGGAAGACATGGCGCCGTCGATTCGGGTGTGCCCTCGCGCTTGTCCTGGCCCCCCTGCTCGCTCTGGCTTTGGGGCAACCGATGGGGGAGGCCATGCTGCCCGGGGCGCCAGGGGAGCTTGAGCCCGACGTCGGTCTGCGCGCGGCGTGGGAGGCCCCCAACTGGTTCGCCGAGGAAGTGGTTGATGTGGACGGTCGCGAGGAGCTGCGGGCCAACGACGACTGGTCGGTGGTCTCCTTCGTTGAGGAGGGGGACGGCCTGCCCGATCGCCTCGTTGGCGAGCTGGAGGGACGCGGGTGGGCACTGGTAGCCAGCGGCCAAGAAGGAGTATGGACGGGAGTCAAGGAAGGAGGGCGGTGCTCATGGCTCGCACTCAGCTGCACATGGGTGGGCGACGTGCTATGCGTGGTCCTTCAGGTAAATGCGCCGATGGGATGAGGGGAGACGCAAAAACGGCGTTTGCGCGCCTTTGCACGGTAAGGGATGGCGATCGGGCCCCGTTCGAGGGCCGATGGGTGGTAGCTTCAAGCCCGCTTCTGCGGTTGCGCGGATTGGCGGGACGCAGGCCGGATTCTACGGTCATGGTGTTCCCGCGCTGTCGCGATGTGCACACGCTGACGATGCGGCATCCTCTGGACGTTGCCTTTCTCGACAGGAGGGGCCGGGTGATAGCGGTTCATCGTCTCGTGCTGCCGGGGGCGCGCCTGCGTTGCGGTCGAGCCTGGGCGGTAGTGGAGCGCTTTGCCCGGCCGGGGCCCTGGTTCGTCCGAGGCGATGTGTGCCTGCTCCCCGATGCTCCGCGACGCAGAAAGCCGAGGGCGCCCGCTCTCGCAAGAACTCAGGCCGCTCCGGAAACGTCGGGCGGCAGAGGAGCGGTTAAGAACGAAACCAAGAGAAGGAGACATCGATGAAAATCTGCCCAGTTTGCGAGAGCACCCTGTTCGATGACATGGATACGTGCTTCGGGTGCCTGTACCGTTTCGGCAGCGATCCGGCTCTCGAGGCCGCTCGCTCTGCAGCGGCGGTGCCCTGGCCCGTAGATGGCGGGGAGGGGGATCGTGCTGGCGGGGGCGGCGAAGGCGGTTCTGCCGCCCCCGCCGCCCAGGAGATGAGCGTTCCTGGCTGGCGTCTGCGCGTGCGCTCCGAGGGGCTTCAGCCCCGGGGGAGTTCGCTTACCATAGAGATCGAGCCCGTCTAGCGGGTCATCTCCTTGAAGAGACGATCGGCCTCGGCTGAGAGGTGCTCCTCGATGGCCAGGTAGGCATCGAGGAGGCGGTTTCCGTCCTCGGTGAGCGTGGAGCCGTGAGCCCCGTCGCGCAGAAGGAGCTGCACGTCGAGCGTCTCCTCGGTGTCTTTGATGATGCGCCAGGCCTTGCTGTAGGCCATGCGCATGCCCTTGGCGGCCGCGTTGAGGGAGCCCATCTCGCGCACGCCCAGGCAGAGCTTGGCGATGCCCGGTCCGAAGGCGGACTTGTTCTCGGAAGAGGGGTTCGCCACGGTGAGGCGGACGGTGGTGGAGAGGTTCTTCAACTGGCCCATGGTGGCATCGCTTCCGTTCTCGGGAGGCCTAGCGGGCGAGGAACGCCTCGGCGGCGCCCTCGATGGCCTCGACGTCGTTGTCGATTACTTCGGTGAATCGTACTTGCATTGTATCCAAGTTGGCAAGTCCGGCGGGGATGTGATGCTTGCCCGTTTCCTCGGCGATGAGCTTGTTCAGCTCGCAACCGGTGAGCGCGGCCACGGCCGCGGGCAGCTCGCCAGAAGGCTCGATGCCGTGAAGCGCCCGGTAGACGTTGTTGCCGAATTTTGCCCAGTGGGCCGTGGAGGCGATGAGGACGGGGTTCTCGCCGCGCAGGTTCTGAGCGGCGGCGTAGGCCACGGCGGTGTGGGGATCCAGCAGGTAGTCGTGGGCGTCGAGCACTTCGCGGATGGTGGCGAGACAGGTGGCGTTGTCCACGGAGTCGGCGCTGAAGTTCTCCCGCACGCGGCGGAACGTCTCGGCGTCTACACGGAAGCAGCGGGCGTCGGCCAGATCGGCCATCCACTGGCGAATAGCCTCGCCATTGCGGCCCGTCAGTTCGAAGAGCTGGCGCTCGAGGTTGGAGGAGACGAGAATGTCCATCGAGGGAGAGGAGGTGAGAATGAACTCGCGGTCGGAGATGTCGTAGGTGCCGGTGTTGATGAAGTCGGTGAGCACGCGGTTGTCGTTGCTGGCGCACAGCAGCCGTTCGATGGGCGCACCGATTTGCTTGGCGTACCAAGCGGCCAGGATGTTGCCGAAGTTGCCCGTGGGAACGCACACGTCGATGGGGCATCCGGCTTCGATCTTGCCCGCAGCCACGAGTTCGGCATAGCTGGAGATGTAATAGACCACCTGAGGCAGCAGCCGCCCCCAGTTGATGGAGTTGGCGCTGGAAAGGGCGATGCGGTACTCGTTCAGCAGCTTCTCGGTGAACTTCTCGTCGGCAAAGGTTCGCTTGACGCCGGTCTGGCAGTCGTCGAAATTGCCGCGCACGGCCCACACCTGCACGTTGTCGCCGGTGGTGGTGACCATCTGCTTGCGCTGGATGTCGCTCACGCCGCCATCGGGGAACAGCACGCCGATGGAGACGCCGTCTACGCCCTTGAAACCCTCCAGGGCGGCCTTGCCAGTGTCGCCGGAGGTGGCCACGAGGATCATGAACTCGTGATCGAGCGTTCCCTCCTCGCGCAGCTTCTCGGCGCTGGCCGAGAAAAAGTGGGGCAGGCACTGCAGGGCCATGTCCTTGAAGGCGCTCGTCGGCCCGTGCCACAGCTCCAGGATGTGGGTGCTCTCGTCCAGCGAGGTAATGGGGCAGATGGCCTCATCATCGAAATTGTCGCCATAGGCGCGGCCCATGAGCTCGTCGATGGCCTCGTCGGGCAGATCGACGTTGAACGCCTTGTAGATGGCGGCCGCCCGCTGGGCGTAGGGGAGACGCGCCAGAGCGCAGATCTCGTCAAGGCTCAGCGTCGGCAGCTCTTCGGGAACGTAGAGACCGCCGCCTTGGGCCAGGCCGTTGATGACGGCTTGGGTGAAAGGCACCGGCTCGCCGGCTGCTCCACGCGTGTCCACGTACAGGTTCTGGCCGAACGAGGCGGCCCGATCGATGCGTTGCGCCATGAATCATCCTTCTTCAAAGAGGTCAGATAGGATAAAGGATACCACGTCGCCCGCTCTTTGGCGGGGCGTTTCAGACGGACTGTGCGAGTTTCGCGCTCACGGAACAAAGTATGAAAAAGTAAACTTTTAGGGTTTACATAGTCTAACTTTTGGCTACAATACAATGTTGCATGCATCTAACATTGATTGGAGTCATCATGAGCAATGCGATGGTTATGGAGAGCGCCGTCTGCCGGGCCAGCAGCGTGGGCGCGTCGTGCCAGCCGATGCCGCTGACGTTCCTGCGTCGCGGCGATGCCGCTCAAGTTGTCCGCGTGCGGGGGAAGGGCGATGTGCACCATCATCTCGAGAACCTCGGGTTCGTCGAGGGAGCGAAGGTGTCCGTCGTTTCCGAGCAGGCAGGAAACTTCATCGTGGAGATCAAGGGCGCGAGTGTGGCGCTCGATAAATCGGTGGCCGCGAAGATCATCGTTTCATAAGAAGAAGGCACGCCCGTCGCGCTCCCGCAAAGATGGGCGTCAAGGGGCGATCGCGTCGTCGCGCGATCGCAATGACGGACGCCGCGGGGCGCCTACGTTGTCGTACCGACTCGTACCGACCCAATCAACCGGAATCGCCGAGAGGACAGAAAGGAAGAACATGGCTGAGGACAAGACCCTGCGCGATGTGCCCGTGGGGCAATCGGCGACGGTGCGCCGCCTGGTGGGCGAGGGCGCCATCAAGCGCCGCATCATGGATATGGGCATCACCAAGGGCACCGATATCTACGTGCGCAAGGTGGCGCCTTTGGGAGACCCCATCGAGGTGACTGTCCGCGGGTTCGAGTTGTCGCTTCGCAAGGACGAGGCGCAAAACGTGCTCGTATCCTAGGGGAACCGCACCCCCCTGCGCCCGAGGGCGCATTTTTTCTCCCCTCTAGTTAGATTTATCTAACTTCTGTCTTCGCCGCGGCGCGCATTGGGAGGCGCGAGAAGGGCCCGGCGAACAACGGTTTTTTTTGGAGAAGGAAAGGCTGATCATGGCTATCAACATTGCGCTTGCCGGCAACCCCAATTGCGGCAAGACGACCATGTTCAACGATCTGACCGGCGCGAACCAGTATGTGGGAAACTGGCCCGGCGTGACCGTTGAGAAGAAGGAGGGCCGCTACCGCGCCGATAAGGAGGTGGTCATCACCGACCTGCCCGGCGTGTACTCGCTCTCGCCCTACACCCCCGAGGAGATCGTCACCCGCGACTACCTCATGAGCGGCAAGCCCGACGCGGTCATCAACCTGGTGGACGCGACGAACCTCGAGCGCAACTTGTACCTCACCACCCAGATCATCGATTTGGGCATCCCCACGGTCGTGGCCCTCAACATGATGGACCTCGTGGAGAAAAACGGCGACAAGATCGACGTGGACGCCCTCGCGAAGCGCCTGGGCTGCCCTGTCGTGGAGACCTCCGCGCTCAAAGGCCGCGGTATGGAAGACGTGGTGAAGACCGCCATCGAGGCGGGCAAGAAGGGGACCGTCCCGGCGACCACCCTGCGCTTCACCGATGATGTGGAAGAGGCCCTGGCCCAGGTCATCGACGTGGCTGGCGCGGCCATCAAGGGCCGCCACGCCCGCTGGTACGCCATCAAGCTCCTCGAAGGCGAGCAGCTCACCATCGATAAGCTGAACCTGCCGGCTGCCGCGCTCTCGAAGATCGCCGCCATCCGCGACCGCCTGGAGGAGGCCGAGGACGACGACGCCGAGTCCATCATCACCAACGAGCGTTACGACAACATCACCGACGTCTGCGACGCCTGCGTGAAGAAGTCGCCCAAGGCGATGACCACCACCCAGAAGATCGACCGCATCGTCACCAACCGTATTCTCGGCATTCCGATCTTCATCGTCATCATGTTCCTGGTTTACTACATTTCGGTGTCCACCGTGGGCACCATCGTGACCGACTGGGCCAACGACGGCCTGTTCGGCGACGGCTGGCTCTACACCGGCACCGAGCAGTACGAGGCCGCCGTCGAGGAGTTCGAGGGCATCCTTGAAACCGACGAGGGCGTGGCCGCCTTCGAGGCCGGCGAGCTGGAGGAGCCCGACCCGGCCGACTACGGCTTCTACCACGTGGGCGTGCCCGTCGTGGTGGGCGGCTGGCTGGAGTCCATCGGCGCCGCTCCCTGGGTGCAGTCCCTGGTGCTCGACGGCATCATCGCCGGCGTGGGCGCCGTCATCGGCTTCATCCCGCAGCTGATCGTGCTGTTCATCCTGCTGGGCTTCTTGGAAGGCTGCGGATACATGGCCCGCGTCGCCTTCATCATGGATCGCGTGTTCCGCCGCTTCGGTCTGTCCGGCAAATCCTTCATCCCGATGCTCATCGCCTCCGGCTGCGGCGTGCCCGCGGTCATGGCCACCAAGACCATCGAGAACGAGAAGGATCGCCGCATGACCATCATGACGACCACGATGATCCCCTGCGGCGCCAAGCTGCCCATCATCGCGCTCGTCTTCGGCGCTCTGGCCGGCGGCGACTACGAGGCCACCTGGTGGGTCGCCCCCGTCTTCTACTTCCTGGGACTGTTCGCCATCATCCTGTCCTGCATCATCCTGAAGAAGTTCCGCGCCTTCGCCGGCGAGGTGGCCCCCTTCATCATGGAGCTTCCCCAGTACCACCTGCCCACGGTGAAGAACGTGCTGCTTTCCATGTGGGAGCGCGTGCGCAGCTACGTGGTGAAAGCCGGTACCATCATCTTCCTGTCCTCCATGGTCATCTGGTTCCTGCTGAACTTCGGCTTCTACGAGGGCTCCTTTGGCCTGCTCGACCCCGAGGTTGACGATTACATCCAGTACAGCCTCATGGCCGGCCTCGGCAACCTGCTCGCCTGGATCTTTGCGCCGCTCGGCTTCGGCAACTGGGAGTCCACCGTCACTTCCATCACGGGCCTGGTGGCCAAGGAGAACGTCGTGGCTACCGTGGGCGTCATCACGAGCCTCGGCGAGGAGATCGGCGAGACCGACCCGTCGCTGTGGGCCGCGTTTGCCGCCATGCTCGGCGGCAGCTCGGCGGCTATCATGGCCTTCTGCGCCTTCAATCTGCTGTGCGCGCCGTGCTTCGCGGCCATCGGCACCATCCGCCGCCAGATGATGTCGGCGAAGTGGACCTGGGCCGCTATCGGCTACATGTGCGCCTTCGCCTGGTGCGTCGGTCTTATGATCTACCAGTTCGGCGGCCTGATCGCCGGCGAGATCACCTTCGGTCCGTTCACGGCCCTGGCCATCGTGGTGGCTGCGGGCATGTTGTACCTGCTGTTCCGTCCGGCCGCCAAGCCCAAGGGTGCGGGCAAGCTTGAAACGGCGAGCAAGAACGCCTAAGTCGTAAGGAACTATCATGCAAGAGCTCAGCCTCAATTTCCCCACCGTTGTCATCCTTCTGGTCATCCTGGCCCTGGCGGTGCTCGCCATCCGGCGCATGACGCGCCGCGGCCTGTGCGACTGCGGCGACCACTGCGGCGATGGGGAAGGGGGCTGCGCCGGCTGCTCCCACTGCGCCTCTGCCGGCCGACCGGATACTTCGGGTGGTGCGGATGCCGCGGGCGCGGGAGACGTGGTGCCCCCATGCTGCCAGGCGGCGGAGGCCATGGCCCAAGCCGCCGCCAAGGCCGTGGAGGGAAAGGCCCCGCGCCGTCCGTAACCGTTTGGCGAAGACAATGTGAAAGAGGCTCGGAAGTTTCGGCTCCGAGCCTCTTTTTTCTTCGCGCGCCGTGCTATGATGATCTGACTTGTTCGATAAGGAGATTGCTGTGGTGAAAACGTCCATGTCCCACGAGGATTATCTCGAGGCCATCGTCATGCTTGGCGGCACGACCGACGCGCCCGTGCGCTCGGTGGATGTGGCCAACAAGCTGGGCGTTTCCAAAGCGTCGGTGAACAAGGCCATCTCCGCTCTGAAGGAGCAGGAGCTGGTCGTGCAACCGCATTACGGCGACATCACGCTGACCGAGGCGGGCTACGCCTACGGCCAGTCGGTGCTCGACCGCCATCGCATGCTCTTCGACTTTCTGACCAAGGCCCTGGGAATCGAACCCGAGGTGGCGGAAGTCGAGGCCTGCCAGATGGAACACGCCATCAGCGATGCCTCCTTCGAGAAATGGGGCGCGTTCGTCCGCAGCCTCGACTTGTGAGCAAGGGGCGCCTCGGCGCCCGACCGATAAACCTACCCGCTTTCGACTGACTACCCGCACTAGAAACGAACCCCGGCAGCGAAAGGACGAGCGAGCTCCCGTGCCACGACAGGCGAATATCGTTTCCTTCGACACAGCGCGACGCGTTGCGTCCGATCGCCGTGCGCGGCAGACGGGTGCGACGGCCGTGCGCGCCCATGCCGGACGTTTTGCCGACGACCCAGATTTCGAGGTGCGCGTGTCCGGTCGAGCCGCAAGCGCCGGGCGCTCTTCGGCCCGGTCGTTCGCCGCGCCGGCATCTGGTTCTCGCTACGCGCCCCTTTCCATGAGCGACGCCCACCGCGGGCCGGGCTCTTTGGAATCGCGCGGAGCCGCACGAGCCGCGGACGTCGACGACGAGGAGCTGGAGGCGCCTTTGGGCCCCTTGGGGCGTCTGACCTCCCGTTTCGGCAAGAAGCGCCGTCAGCGCGCCAAGGAGCGGGCGGGGCGCGCCTATTACCGCCAGTACGAGGCGGGCAAGCCCTCAGACGCTTCCCAGGCCGGCCCGCGCGCCGCTGTGTACAAAGGGGAGATGGGCGCGTCCCACCGCCGCTCGTCCCGCATGCAGCAGAAGGAGGCGGGCGCATCCAGGCGCGTCAAAATGCCCGAGGCCAAGCCCCCCTTCTTCACCCGGGCACCTTTCATCGTCACCTGCGCCACGGTGCTGTGCCTGGGGCTGGGGGCGGCCTTCCTCTACGGGCCGGCCCAGCAGCTCTACACCGATATCCGCGAGCGCGACCGCCTCGCTGCCGAGTACGAGGCCGTCACGGAGCGCAACGCCGCCATCGAGGCGTCGGTGGATGCCCTTTCCACCGAGGCCGGCATCGAGGACGCGGCCCGCACGCAGCTCGGCTGGGTGCACGAGGGCGAGCATGCCGTGTCCGTGAGCGGACTGGCCGAAAAGGACGAGGCCTCCGAGTTCCGTGGCAATATCGTATCCGAGGACATCACTGCCCCGGATACCTGGTACTCCGACCTCCTCGATCCGATCTTCGGCGTGGAGTAGATCCGAACCGTTAAGAGGAGCATGCCATGACCTATGCTGACGGGCGCTATGGGGCCCTGGATATCGGGACGGTGACCTGCCGTCTTCTTGTGGCAGACGTGGAAGACGGACGCATCATCGATGTGGATAAGGAGTACGCCATCACCGATCTGGGCGTGGGCGTGGACGCTACGGGGCGCCTGTCCGAGGCGGCTATCGAGCGGGTGCTCGCCTGCGTGGATCGCTACTTGGAGGTGCTCGCACGCTACGATGCTCCCGAGCATCCCGTGCGACGGCTCATCGCCATGGCCACCTCCGCCTCCCGCGATGCCGAAAACGGGCCGGAGTTCGCGGCCCGCTTGGCAGAGCGCGGCGTCACGCTGGCGGTGATCCCCGGCTCCCGTGAGGCGCAGCTCACGTTCTTGGGCGCCTCCAGCGATTTCCCCGACGAGAAGCTGCTCGTCGTCGATATCGGTGGCGGTTCGACGGAGGTGGTGGCTGGGAGCTTCGGCACCGATCCGGTGGCCTCCCGCTCCTTCGATATCGGCTGCCGTCGCGTGACGGAGCGGTTCTTCCACGACGATCCGCCGACGCCGGGCCAGATGGACGCGGCCCGTCAGTGGATTCGCGAGGCCATGGCGCCGTATTTCGAAGGCTTGGCCGACATCGGCTTTGCCATCGATCGCGTGGTGGCCGTGGCCGGTACGGCCACGAGCGTCGTGAGCATTCGCGAGGCTATGGAAACCTACGACTCCTCCCGCGTGCACAAGGCCGTCGTCACTGCCGATGAGCTGCGGACCATCGAGGAGCGTCTGGCCGCCGAGCCGCTGGAAGAGCGCAAGGCTACGGTGGGCCTCGACCCGAAGCGCGCCGGCGTCATCGTGGCCGGATTCGTCATTTTGGAAGAGGTGCTGGCCTTGGCCGGCGCGTACGCCTACACGGCCAGCGAATCGGACATCCTCCACGGCATGATCTTCGAAGCCGCTCGGGAAATCTCGTAGGGGGCGACCTCGGTCGCCCCTCCTCGAGAACGACCATAGCGCTTGATGAGGGCAGACCAAGGTCTGCCCCTACGGAAGGGGCGACGAAGAGCTGCAAAATTTCCGTTGTTGTAAGGCTGGTAGGGGCGGTGGGACTCGAACCCACAATCCGAAGAGGCGGATTTTAAGTCCGCTGCGTATGCCAATTCCGCCACGCCCCCGCGTGTCGAACGCCGTCCGATGACGGCGAATGTACGCATGATACCACGACACGAGAGCGCTTCGCGCGACGTTCGCGCCCCTCGTCCCTAGCGGGCCATAACGCAGCGCACCCGCTGGTTGTCTCCGGTGCAGGTCTGCAGAGTGATGGTCTCGCCGGTGGGCGCGATGCGGCCCTCGTAGACGAAGTAGTTCGAGCCGTTGGGTAGAAAGAGCGTGTCGAAGACGTAGTAGGTGCGCGAGGCGCCGTCGTCGTCGAACACGGTGATCTTATCGCCGATATCTAGGTCCATGACGCGCTCGAAGACGCCGGGGTTGTGCCCGATGAAGTAGGTGTTCGCGTTGTCGGAGACGCACCCGGTGCCCACCCAGGTGCTCGCGTATCCGTCGGGCGCGGTAATGTCGGCCGGCTCGCCCTGGCGGTAGGGCACTTCCTCGCCGAGGAAGCAGATGAGGCTGCTTGCGGAATCGGGCGTTCCGTCGTCGTCGCCTGCGGGCGCGGGCTCGGCCTGGCGCGCCGCTTGAAGGGCCTGCTCAGTCAGCACGTCCTGGCTCGCCTCGTCCAAGCGGTGGGTCCATACCCACAAGGTGTCGCACACGCCCTGGCCGAAGCGCCCCGTGAAGCGGAAAGGCGGCACCTCGCTTTCGTCCCCTTGGGGCGCTGCGGCTCCAAGCATGATGGACAGCCCCAGACACACCGCGAGAACCAGGGCCGAGGCCCGGGTCGTCTTTCGCGATGCGAAGAGGGGGCGAATGCTCACGATGGGGTGCCTTTCTTGCCGAAGAGTTTTCTCGATGCGGGTCGGCGCGCAGCTTGCAAGGACGCGCTGAACCTGTCATCTCTACTTTATCGACTTCCCGTCAGGATTTCCACCCTCTATCCCTTAATATCCTGTTAACCGAAACCTTAGGCAAAACTTAGGCTGCGGTGCACAGGCGTCGGGTTACCATGGGAACTTGGAGAATCTTGTCGGTGCGAGGGGGTGGCCATGAAGATACGCAATATCAGCTTGCGGGTAGTGTCGCTGCTCGTGCTCACCTTCGTGTTCGTGGTGGCCACGGCGGTGTTCACCGTTTTCGACATCCGCACTCAGACGGAGAACATGGAAACCTCCCTCGCCGAGGAGGCGCGCACCTTCGCTCGGGAGATGGACGCCGTGTGGGAGTTCATGGACAACTCCCAGTACACCATCAACAATAC
This sequence comes from Adlercreutzia rubneri, assembly GCF_009755265.1. Lineage (NCBI taxonomy): Bacteria > Bacillati > Actinomycetota > Coriobacteriia > Eggerthellales > Eggerthellaceae > Adlercreutzia > Adlercreutzia rubneri. The sequence continues at coordinate 106,247 of NZ_WPOO01000006.1, forward strand.
CACGACCGGCGTCTACGAGTTCAAAGGGCTGCACTGCGCCATCGTCGGCAAGAGCGTCGGTGCCATCTTCTCGGCGGGCAACAACTACTCCATCCGCTACACGAACTTCGAGCCGCGCCGGGCCCAGGACAAGCCCGATGCCTTCGAAGCTGAGGCGCTGACCCTGTTCAACGAGCAAAAGGAAACCCAGGAGTTCTTCCGCATCGTGAGCGACGATCCGGCTGAGGTCAATCGCGCCCAAACCTCGGCCGATGACGGCGCCGCGCAGTTCCGCTACGTTCAGGCGCTGCGGGTGAACGAGAGCTGCCTGGAATGCCACGGCGAACCGGCCGGGGAGATCGACATCACCGGGTTTCCCAAGGAGGGCTGGACGCTGGATTCCATCGGGGGCGCCATCAGCATCGTCATTCCGCTGGAACAGCAGTACCAGGCGCTGCGCGAGAACGTCATTCGCGACGTGGGGTTCTTCCTGCTTTTGGCCACCTTCATCGGACTGGTGGTCTTCGGGCTCATGACCGTGTTCGTGCTGCGGCCCCTGGAGGCCATGAAGCGGGCCTTCGGGGAAGTGGGCGAGGGCCGGCTCGCGCAATCCATGGACGATGCGGGCACGGCGCGGGAGATGGCGAGCCTTATCGACCGCTTCAACGCCATGGCCCGCGAGCTGCGCATCACCTATGAGGGGCTAGAAGAGCAGGTGGAGGCCCGCACCCAGGATCTGCGCCGCGCCAACGAGGAGCTGGCCGCCCAGCGCGACAGCCTGGAGGCCTTAAGCGAGAAACTGGCGAAGGAATCCCAGGTGAAGAGCGACTTGCTCTCCATGGTGAACCACGAGCTGCGCACGCCGCTCACCTCCATCATCACGCTGGCGCAGATCGCGCTGGAATCGGGCGGGGCTGATGCGGAGGAGCGGCGCAGCTGGGAGGAGGTGCGCAAGTCCAGCTCGGTGCTTCTGGGGATGATCAACGACATGCTGGACATCGCGCGGTCGGACGCGGGGGCCATGGCGGTGTCCATGGAGCTGATGGACTTGGGCGACATCGTGGCGTCGGCCCAGGGAACCATCGGCCCTCTGGCCGTGGGGGCGCGGGTGACGCTGACGACGACGGTGGCGCCGGACGTGCCGCTTGTTTCCGGCGATTACGAGAAGATGCTGCGCATTTTGGAGAACTTGGGCAGCAATGCGGTGAAGTTCACGCCGGCCGGGGGCACCGTGGCCATCACCGCGATGCGGGAGGAGGCCACGGGAGATGTGCTGGTGACGGTGTCCGATGACGGCATCGGTATCGCGCCGGAGAACCAGGAGCGCATCTTCGAGCGGTTCTTCCAGGTGGACAGCTCCGCGACGCGCATCTACAGCGGCAGCGGACTGGGGCTCGCCCTCGTGCGCGAGTACGCCGTGGCCCAGGGGTATACGGTGACGGTGGAAAGCGTGCTGGGGGAGGGAAGCGCGTTCACCGTGCGCATTCCCGTCGCGGCCGTGGTAGAGTTGGACGAGGACGAATAAGCGGGCCGGGCGAGGGTGCCGGTCGGTAAGTGGCCGGCGCGGCGGCGCCCTGGGGCTGCGTAGCACGAGAGACGAGGAGGCGGCTGTGTACAAGGTGATGCTCATCGACGACGAGAAGAGCCTGCATATGGCCATCGAGAAGCTGCTCACGAAGAGCGGCTACGAGTACTGCGGGGCCACCGACGCCGAGTCGGGACTGGAGATGCTCGCCACCGAGAAGCCGGATCTGCTGCTTTTGGACGTCATGCTGCCGGGCATGAACGGGTTCGACTTGTGCACGCGCATCCGCGCCGAGGGCCGGCGCATCCCCATCATCTTCCTGTCGGCGAAAAACGATATCGTGGACAAGTCCATCGGGTTTCGGGCCGGGGGCGACGACTACGTGACCAAGCCCTTCGACGCCACCGAACTCATCCTGCGCATCGAGGCCCACATCCGCCGCCACAAGGACACCATCGAGTTCGCCCGCTGCACGGCCCGCGACGGATCGGTGACCATCGGCGACTTGGAGGTGCGCTTCGACGAGTACCAGGTACTTGTGGGCGGCCGGCCTGCGAACTTGACCACCAAGGAGTTCGAGATCGTGGCTTTCCTGGCGACGCATCCGGGCAAGGTGTTCACCCGCAGCCAGATTCAGGAGTACATCTGGGGCGAAGGAGAGGTGGACGCGCATTCGAACTCCATCACCGTGTTCGTGCGCAAGATCCGCGAGAAGATAGAGGAGAACCCCAGCGAGCCCAAGTACCTGCTGACCGTCCAGCGCGTCGGCTACAAAATGGCCGACACGTTGGGATAGCGGCGATTTCGGCGCGAGTTTTTCGGGTCGCACCGAGTGCCAAATCCTAAAGTAAAACGTCGCCAAATCCTAAAATGAAACGTCGCCAAATCCTAAAACGCCCTGATCGAAACCATTGCCGATTGGCGTCTTAATCTCCGGTTAAGGTCAGCTTAACGCAAAGCTTAGACGCGGCGTATCGCTATTAATCGGGGGCTTGGGCAGAATGGGAACATCGAAAAGTCCAACGAGGAGACTTTTCCTGCTCGAACGACGTGACGCTACGACCCCTCCCCTGCGTCGCGTCGTCCGAGCCCGCGAGGGAGAGAGAGGAGTCAGAACATGACCGAATCGAAAACGGGCATGAGTTTCTCGCGCAGAAACTTCATCAAGGGGGCGGCCGCACTGACGGCAACCGGCGCGCTTGTCGGTTGTGCTCCCGCCAAGGAGACGCTGGCGGAAACGGGCGAGGAGCCGGTGGAGGTTCCGGAGACCCAGATCTATGCGGGCGCATGCCGTGCCCAGTGCGGCCAGGGCTGCTATCTGAATGTTCATGTGCGCGATGGTCGCGTGGTTCGTACGACAGCGGGTCACTTCGATGACGGCCCCGAGTTCGATCGTATTTGCCCGAAGGGCCTTGTCCAGCCTGCTCGCGTGTACAGCTCCGAGCGTCTGCAGTACCCCATGCGTCGCGTGGGCGAACGCGGAAGCGGGGAGTTCGAGCGTATCACCTGGGATGAGGCGATTGCTGAGATCGCTGAGAAATGGAAGAGCTATCGGGAAGAGTTCGGCCCCACGTCCATTGCGTTCTTCTTGGGCAGCGGCAACACTGGTACGCTCGGCGGCGGTGCGCCGGAAGGTTCTGTCATGGCCCGACTTCTGAACGTCATGGGTGCGAGCCGGGTCCTGCCGGATCGCGATATCGCTACGCCGATGGCCTGGGCCTACATGTTCGGAGCTGGCCCCTACGGCAATCGCTCATCAGACGCCATCAACGCCAAACACCATGTGATTTGGGGTGGTGACACGGCAGTGTCACAGAAGCAGCTCGCTCACTTCTTCCTCGAAGCCCGTGACGCCGGCACTGAACTTGTTGTTATCGACATCGCTTATCGCACCATGGCCTCGAAGTCCGACTGGTTCATCCCTGTTCATCCGGCTACTGATGGCGCTTTGGCGCTCGGTGCTATTCGCGAGATCTTCGAGCAAGGTTGGGAGGCGACTGATTTCCTGCGCGACCACACCGAGGCGCCCCTGCTGATCAAGGAAGACGGTATGTTCTTGCGCATGAGCGATTTGGGCGTGGAGCCAACTGAGACCACTACTAATGCTCAGGGCCAAGAGATTCCCGTCGACCCGTATGTAGTGTGGGATGAGGCGAGCTCCAGCGCCGTGCCTCTGGCCCAGGCCACTAAGCCCGCGCTTGGCGGCGTGGCTCCGATCGAGGGCATCGCGGTGCGCACAGAAATGGAGATGATTCGGGAAGCTGTTGAGCCGTGGACGCTGGAGCACACTTCTGAAGTGACTGGTGTGAGCGTTGAGGACATTCAGCATCTCGCGCACCTTTACACGCAAGAAGGCGATGTTCAGACGGACATGAAGTTCGGCCTGAACCACTACAACAACGGCATGTACAGCTCGAAATGCGTCAATTCCCTCTTGCTCGTGTCCGGCCAGATGGGTCGGTCGGGTTCGGGTCTGTTCACCGGCGAGCCGAACTTTGGAGAGGGCAACGTGCAGGCCTGCATTACGATGCCGAGCGCCACGGGCGAAGTTCCCCAAGGCGTCGGCGCCATTCTCAACTGGACCGACTTCTGCAATAACATCGTGCCCACGGGCAAAAAGCTTGGCGAGGACTTCCCCATCAAGTCTTTCTATGCCTCTTGCACTAACGTTGTTTCGAATCAAACGGATCAGAACAAGACTTTGGAGCTCATGAACGCGATCGAGTTCATCGTCATCCAGGATATGACTATGAACGATACCGCGCTGTATGCCGATATCCTGCTGCCCGCTTGCCATTGGTTCGAGACCGAGGATTTGCGCGTGCGCTACTACTGCAACCCCTATCTGCTGTGGAACGAGAAGGTCGTCGAGCCGCTGTACGAAAGCAAGCCCGATTTTGAGATATACAAGCTCATCGCCGAGGCTATGGGGTACGGTGACTTCTTCCAGTTCACCGCCGACGAGTATCTGAACGTTGTCCTCTCCACCCCCTATGGGCAGGAAAAGGGGATCACCATCGACAAGATTCGCGAGAAGAATTACCTGCGCTGTGACAACGATCCCACTATCGCCTTCGAGGGCGGCGTTTTTGGAACCGCCACGGGACGCGCCATGTTTTACCGCGAGGCGCCGCAGCCCGATTACAATATGGGCCAGGAATTGGATTTGGAGAAAGAGAAGTTGTCCGTGTTCTGGGAGCCGGCTCGCGAGGCCGATCTCTCCAATCCCATTCGCGAGAAGTTCCCCTTCACCATTTGCTGTGAGCATATGCGCACCCGCGCTCATACTCAGTGGTACGACGTGGACTATCTGAAGGAGTTCGAGGCCGCGCCAGTTTGCCGCATCAATCCGGAAGACGCCGCCGAGCTCGGCATCGAAGAGGGGGACACCATTCGCCTCTACAATGATCGCGGTTCGGTCACCATGCTGGCTGTTCTTAATCCCGGTCAGCAGCGCAAAGCGGTTCATTGCCCGCGCAGCTTCCTGACCCGTGAGCACATTGACGGTGATCTTGCCCGCACGACCTTCAACGACTACAACCAGGCTTGCAGAAACCAGTCCTATTTCGACTGCGCTGTGGCCATTGAGAAGCTCTAGGGAGGCTGAGATAGATGACTCGATACGGAATGGCGATCGACCTTCGTCGTTGCATTGGATGCCAGGCGTGCGCTGCGGCGTGCAAAATGGCGAACAATCTGCCGAAGGAGCTGACGTACAACGTTGTGTACACCAAAGGCGATGACGATTTTGACAGCATTGGCACCGCCGTGTCGCGCGGCGCTCTTGCCAACGACAACGCTGGCGGCACCTTCCCCAATTGCACGCTGAACTTCCTGCCTATGCAGTGCCAGCATTGCGCGGAGCCTGCTTGCCTGAGCGCGTGCCCCACCGGCGCGACCCAGCAGCGAGAAGACGGTATCGTGTTCGTCGATACTGATCTGTGCATTGGGTGTGAGTCGTGCATCAAGGCTTGTCCCTACGAGGGTGTTCGCAGTTTGATTAGCGACAACCCTGAGTATTATCTTGAGGTTGAGGTCGGCGAGTTCGATGCGCCGCCCCATACGCCCGGCACGGTGGAGAAGTGCACGTTCTGTAAGAATCTCATCGATCGGGGGGAGGAGCCGGCTTGTATGCAGTTGTGCCCAGGGCGTGCCCGCTATTGGGGCGATCTCGATGATCCCGATTCTGCGGTATCGAAGGCTATCGAAGGTCGCGACTTCCATCTTATGATGGAGTCGGCGGGGACAAGTCCAAACGTCTACTACTTGAAGTAGACGCCGGCGTTAAGGCGGTACGTAAGGCGGGTGTCGATGGGTGCGGTGCCCGCCTCTTTGCAAGGAGGCTTCGTGGGTGCGGGAAATATGAGAGAGACGATCGGTTTGGCCGATGGCTGCGAGCTGATGGGTGCCTTGACGCGTTTTCCCGATAGCGATTTGGCTTTGGCCGTGACAAGTGGGCTGGTACGTGACGATGCAATAGGCTGCGCGCGAGATATCGTCTCAGAGCACGGCGACGGGCAAGGAGACGCTGTCGAGATACTCTGTGAAGGGTTCGGGTGCGTTGGGAACGAGGAGGTAGACGCCTTGTGCAGCGCCCTTCGACGAGCGTGGTCGCTCCTCTACGTTCGCCAGGGAAGCGGGGTGGCTGTCTTTCCCTACGAGAGCGCGTTTATCCATGTGCGTGCGGGCGTACCTGGGGAGCCGGCGCTGTTTCGCTCGGCGCTGACCCTGCGCGTCGAGCGGACTATGCGCGAGAGTGGCGTCCTCCCGAAGGATGCCGAGACTGAGCCTTGCGATAGCGTCTGGAACGAATGGGCGTTTCTTTCGTTTCTGATCGGCAGCGAGGCGAAGGCGCTGCGTGAGGGCGACGAGGAAAGCGCGGCGTTCTGGCGGGATCGGTCTGCGGATTTCGTTTGCGCGCACGTCTCCCAGTGGATGCCGGATTTCTTCAAGCGCACCGCCGAAGAGGTCGATCGTCTCGCTGAGGCAGGTAAGATCGATGTCGTAGCCAAGCGCTTCTATGACGCACTCGCTGCTTACGGGCATCTTCTGCTGGCCGCGCTCAATGAGCGCGAGGGCCTGCAACAAAGGTAAGGGGTAGTCCGTGACGTTTCTTGTGGTTCTCGTGGCGACTATTGTTGCTGTGCTCGCGCTGCGGCAGCCGTTGCATAAGTGGCCCGTGGCGTTCTACGCCCTGGCCGTGGTGGCGGATGTGGCGTATATCGCGGGTATTGAGGGGCTGCTGCCGCGCGCGGTGGCGAGTCCGCTCACGCTGCTTATGGGCAAGTGCATGCTGTCGCTGGCGCTGTTCGTGGTGGTTATGTACATCGGTGTGTTTGCGAAAGGCTCGCGGGTTCACCAGTGGCTGAAGCCGGTGCGTGCAGAGCTTTCCATTCTCGCGTGTATTTTGGCCTGCGGTCATATGGCGGTGTATCTGGCCTCCTATGCGCCGCGGCTTGGAGGCGCGCTGGGAGCGAACGTGCTGAGCGCTTTGGTGGTGGCGCTGGCGTTGCTCGTGCTCCTGCTGGTGCTCGGTGTGACGTCGTTCGGCTTCGTGAAGAAGCATATGCGCACGGATAGCTGGAAGCGCTTGCAGCGGTGGGCCTACGTGTTCTTCGGTCTGGTGTACGTGCACCTGATGCTGATGCTTGCGCCGGCCGCGAGCCGCGGTGGCGAGGCGGCGGTGGCGAGCGTGGCGGTGTACACGGTGGTCTTCGGCGCCTACGCCGTGCTGCGGGTGCGCCGCGCCCTCGTTGACCGTCGCGCCGGCGCAGCGATAAGCGTCTCGGACACTGCGCCTGTTGACGATTTCGAGACCGGAGATTGCGCCGCCTAGCTGCTGCGAACCGAATAGTCTCCCAAGAACGGGCCCTGGCGTTTTCAGCCGGGGCTCGTGTGGTTCATGATTGCGACGCGACTGCGGTCGGCGCGGGGAGCGAAACGGGACTTTCCCGCGTCATTTCTGCGGTTCGGCTCTGTTAGGCTCCTTTATTGAAAGAGCCAGCAAAGCGATTCCGAAGAAAGTTGGTGGGCAATGGGATATGGTGAGAGTGGTCTGGCAACGGGGGCGATGACGGGCGCCATGAAGCCTTTCGTGGATGTGGTATAATTAGGCCACGCTATGAAGGGAGTCTTTATGTCAGTGTGCGTTCCCGTAAGAAGCATGAAGAACACGGCCGAGTTCGCCGAACTCGTCGAGCGCGAGCGCGATGTGACCGTGACGAAGAACGGCTGCGAGGTATTCCACTGTCTCAGCGAAGAGCAGTATCGCGCTATGCAAGACGAGGTGGTGCGGGCACGCCTGCTGTCTCATGTCATGAGGGCCGAGCGCGAGTTGGCGGCGGGGAGTTATGACGACTACGATGACTTTGCTGCTGCGGTGAGGGAAGAATATGGCCTATAGGAAGGCCATATTGGCCGAGGCTCAGCAGGAGTACCGCGATATCGTCGGATATCTCGTCGGCGTGTTGCAGAGCAAGCAGGCCGCGCGGAATTTCATGGAGGAATTCGACAAGCAGGTGAGCCTCGTGGCGGAGAATCCCGAGTTGTATGGCCTTTCTCGCGTTCCTGAGCTAGCGGAGCTTGGTTACCGGCGCGCTCCTGTGAAGAACTATCTTGTGCTGTACAAGGTGGCGGATGGGCAGATAGTCGTCTGTCGCATTATCCATCGCTCGCGGGATTACACCCGTCTTTTGTAGGAAGTGCTGCTCGAATGCCCCTGCGGGAAGAAGTTGATTGGCGGCCGGCTGTTTGCCCTCGCCGTCAAATCTTACATTCTTGTCGGTGGGCTGATCGCGCGGTGCGGGGCCGTGAGCCCGTGGTATTATGGTTCGATGCTGAAACGACCGCCCTCTGGCAAGAAAGCGCTATGAAGAACATCTCAGAAATCCTCGCCAGCGTCGAAGAGACGCCCGTCACGTTCGAAGACTATTTGAAAGCTTATGCCGATCCGGTCGGGGAGCTGATCAACAGTTACATTCCCCATGGGACTCATGGGGATATGGATCGCTACCTGTACGATCCGCTCTACCATTACAGTGAGAACGCGGGCAAGCGCCACCGCCCGCTCATCTGCTTCGCGGCCTGCCTGGCCGTGGGCGGCGATCCCGATCGCGCTGCCACCGCCGCCGCGGCTATCGAGCATTTCCATTCCGCGGCTCTCATTCACGACGACATCGCCGACGAGGCCGAGCTGCGCCGCGGCGAGCCCTGCCTGCACCTCACCGAGGGGCTGGGGCTGGCCATCAACATGGGGGACTTGGCCCTTTCCATGGTGAACGGTCCGGTGGTGAACGATCCGCTTCTGGAGGACGCCGTGAAGGTGCGCGTCATCAAGGAGCTCATCGCCATGACCTGTCGCACGGTGGAGGGCCAGGCGCTCGATCTGGGTTGGGCCCGCGACGGCCGCTACGACATCACGCCCGAGGACTACCTCACCATGGCTATCCACAAGACGGCCCACTACTCGGGTGCTGTGCCCCTGGCCGTGGGCGCCATTGTGGGCGGCGCCGACGACGAGATCGTGGAAGCCCTGCGCAGCTACGGTCTGGACACGGGCCTCGCCTTCCAAATTCAGGACGATCTGCTGAACCTTGTGGGCACCGACGAGGCCAAGAAGAAGGACTTCCGCAGCGACATCACCGAGGGCAAGCGCACGCTGGTTGTGGTGCACGCCCTGCAGAACGCGGCGCCCGAGGCGCGCGAGCGTCTCGTCGAGATCCTGTCGTCGAAGGAGCGCGACCCGGAGGTGCTCGCCGAGGCCGTGGCCATCATGGAGGAGACGGGGTCCATCGATTACGCCCGCACCTTCGCCGAGGATCTGACGCTGAATGCCAAGGCGCGGTTGGCCGGGGCGTTGCCCCCTTCGCAGTACCGCGACTTGCTCGTATCCATGGCCGACTGGTTCGTGAACAGGTTGAAGTAACATGGAACCTATCAAGAGAAACGACACCGGCGCCGCCGTCGAGGACGTGCAGACGCGCCTGGCCCGCATCGGGCATCTTCCCGAGGACGCCATCACCGGCATTTTCGATGACGCTACCGCCGCCGCTTTGGCCGAGTTCCTCGCTGCCTCGGCGCTCCCGCCGAGCGAAGAGGTGACCGAGAAGGTGTGGGCGGCGCTGGTAGACGCCACCTACAATCTGGGCGACCGCACGCTGTATCTGCGCATGCCCTACTTCCATGGGCACGACGTGCTTGAGCTGCAACAGGCGCTGGGCGCGCTCGGGTTCTTCTACGGCACCCGCGATGCCATCTTCGGTGCTCACACCGAAGAGGCGCTCCGTCGCTTCCAGCTGAACTTGGGTTTGCCCTCCGATGGCATCGCAGGCGCCTACACCTATGCGGCGCTGCGCAACCTGGCCCACTCCTGGGTCGGCAAGGAGGCCACCCACAGTCCGGTGCGCCATTTGGGCTTCGCCCGTGCGGCCGATGTGCTCGAGCGCAACGCCGTGTGCCTGTTCGGCACCGATGAGTTCTCTCGGGCCGTGGCCTCGCGCATGTCGAACGTGGCTCAGGCCACCAATCCCGCCTCCAAGATCATCAGCGCCGACGCGCTCTCGGTACCGCCGGACGCGTCTATGATGCTCGTGCACGTGCTGCTGAGCGCGACGGACGCCGAGGCCGGGGTGCCGCTGGTGTCCTATGCGGAAGAGGATACGCTAGGGCTGCGTTTGGCCTCGGCCGTCGATGTGGCCCGCGACGCGAGCTGGCCCCGCGTGTCGGTGCTGCTCCCCGGCACCATGTGGCTAGAGGCCGGCCCGGAGCGCTCCGCCCAGCACTACGCCATCACGCTGCTCGACGCCCTCTGCTCCGCCTTGCAGGAGTAGACGACAGGTGACTTCCTGCGGGAGCCTATCGATTGCGCTTGTCGGAACTATCGCTATTGGAGATGCGGCATTTTCGGATTATCCGGACTAAATGCCAGTTCGACCCCGAAATGGTCGACCTGCGGGATGGAGGTGCGCCATTCCGGGCCTCAAGTGGCAGAAAAATGCCAGTTGAGGGCAGAAATGGCAGAAGGGGGGGATCGGGATCGGCCATTTCGGGGTCGAAGTGGCATTCGCGGGCGAAATCCCGAAAAGAGGGGTTTGAAAGACCCGGAAAAGGCGACGAGCGCTTTTGTGTGGAAATTACCGTGTTCGCGTGCGAGGAAACAAAGCGGAAAAGCGCGCGGTGCTACAATAGCCGAGTTTGAGAGTAATGTTTACCGCGCGCAAAGGAGCATCCCTTGACTCGTCCTATGACCATGGCGGAGAAGATTCTCGCCGCCCATGCGGGGCTGGATGAGGTGGAACCGGGCCAGTTGATCGAATGCGATCTGGATCTGGTGCTCGCCAACGACATCACGGCCCCCATCGCCATCAAGACCGTTCGCGAGATCACCGACAAGGTGTTCGATCCGACTAAGATCGCCCTCGTGCCCGACCACTACACCCCCAACAAGGACATCAAGTCCGCCGAGCAGGCCAAGATCGTGCGCGATTTCGTGCGCGAGCAGGGCATCACCCACTACTACGAGGTGGGCTGCATGGGCGTGGAGCACGCGCTTCTGCCGGAGCAGGGCGTCGTGGGCGCGGGCGACCTCATCATCGGCGCCGACAGCCACACCTGCACCTACGGCGCGCTGGGCGCGTTCTCCACGGGGGTGGGTTCCACCGATGCCGGCGTGGGCATGGCCACGGGCAAGGCCTGGTTCAAGGTGCCCGAGACCATCAAGTTCGTCATCAACGGCGAGCTGGCCCCCGGCGTCACTGGCAAGGACGTCATCCTGCACATCATCGGCATGATCGGCGTGGACGGCGCCCTGTACAAGGCCATGGAGTTCACGGGCAGTGCCATCGAGGCTATGCCGATGGACGAGCGCCTCTCCATTTCGAACATGGCCATCGAGGCCGGCGGCAAGGCGGGTCTCATCCCCGTGGACGACATCACCCGCGCCTACCTGGACGAGCGCGCCGAGCGGCCCTATACCGCCTACTATTCCGACGACGACGCGCAGTTCGCGCAGGTCGTCGAAATCGACGCCGCCGACATCGTGCCGACGGTGGCCTTCCCGCACCTGCCGAGCAACACGCGCCCGGTGGCCGAGGCTCGCGACGTGAAGATCGACCAGGCCGTCATCGGCAGCTGCACCAACGGGCGTCTCGCCGACATGCGCCAGGCCGCCGCCGTTCTCGCGGGCCGCACGGTGCATCCGGACGTGCGCTGCATCGTCATCCCCGCCACCCAGAAGGTGTACCAGCAGTGCATCGCCGAGGGGCTCATGGACATCTTCATCGACGCCCACTGCGCCGTGTCCACCCCCACCTGCGGGCCGTGCCTGGGCGGCTACATGGGCATCCTCGCTGCCGGAGAGCGCGCCATCGCCACCACCAACCGCAACTTCGTCGGCCGTATGGGCGACCCCACCAGCGAGGTGTACCTCTCCTCGCCGGCCGTGGCCGCCGCTTCGGCCGTGCTCGGCCACATCGGCCTTCCGGAAGATTTGGAAGCCGTCGCGGACGCGGCGGAGTAGGAGGAAGCCCCATGAAATTCAAGGGAACCGTGCACCGGTACGGGCGCGACATCGACACTGACGTCATCATTCCCGCCCGCTATTTGAACACTTCCGATCCGGCGGAGCTGGCGAAGCATTGCCTGGAGGATCTGGACACGGAATTCGTGAACAACGTGCAGCCCGGCGACATCATCGTGGCCGATGAGAACTTCGGTTGCGGCTCATCGCGCGAGCACGCCCCCATCGCCATCAAGGCGGCCGGGGTGGACGTGGTCATCGCCAAGAGCTTTGCGCGCATCTTCTACCGCAACGCCATCAACACGGGGCTGGCCATTATGGAATGCCCCGAGGCCGTGGACGCCATCAGCAACGGCGACATCGTGTCCGTGGATGCCGATGCGGGCACCATCACCGACGAGACCACGGGCGAGACCTTCACGGCCCAGCCCTTCCCGCCGTTCCTCATGGAGATCATCAACGCGGGAGGCCTCGTGCCCCGCTGGCAGAAGAAGCTCGGAAAGGACGCGTAGCATGACGACTACCTACAAGATCTGTTTATTGGCCGGCGACGGCATCGGGCCGGAGATCATTGCCGAGGGCGTGAAGGTGCTGAACGCCGTGGGTGCGAAGTACGACACCGCCTTCGAGTACACCGACGCGCTCATCGGCGGCGCGGCCATCGATGCGACGGACAATCCGCTGCCCGAGGCGACGCTGGATGCGGCCCGTGCTTCCGACGCGGTGCTGCTGGCTGCCGTGGGCGGCCCTAAGTGGGACACCACCGATCCTGCCGCCCCGCGTCCGGAGCAGGGGCTCTTGGGCATCCGTAAGGAGCTGGGCCTGTACACCAACCTGCGTCCCGTGCAGATCTTCAACGCTCTGGCCGACGCCTCCACGCTGCGTCCGGAGATCGTCGACGGCGTGGACATGATGATCGTCCGCGAGCTTACCGGCGGTTTGTACTTCGGTCGCCGCGAGCGCTTCTACGACGAGCCGGCCGCCGGCGTGAACGGAGCGCCGGGCCAGCGCGCCTACGACACGCTGGAGTACTCCGAGTACGAGATCGAGCGCATCGCCCGCCAGGCCTTCGAAATCGCCCGCAAGCGTCGCGGGAAGGTGACGAGCGTGGACAAGGCCAACGTATTGGAGACGAGCCGCCTGTGGCGCGAGATCGTGCACCGCGTGCACGACGCCGACTACGCCGATGTGGAGTTGGAAGATTTGCTGGTGGACAATACGGCCATGCAGCTCATCAACCGCCCCGCCGATTTCGACGTGGTGGTGACCGAGAACATGTTCGGTGACATTCTCTCTGACGAGGCCGCCCAGATCACGGGCTCGCTGGGCATGCTCGCCAGCGCTTCTTTGGGCGACGGCGCGGCCCTGTACGAGCCGAGCCACGGCAGCGCGCCGGACATCGCCGGGCGCGGTATCGCCAACCCGCTGGCACAGATCCTTTCCGTGGAGATGATGCTGCGCTACAGCTTCGGCATGGGCGAGGCCGCCGACGACATCCGCCGTGCCGTCACCGAGGTGCTGGATGCCGGCTGGCGCACCGGCGACATCAAGGACGCCGAGACCCCGGCCGACAAGGTTGTGGGCACCGCGAAGATGGGCGACTTGGTGGTCGAGCACCTGTAGCGCCTCGCCCGTTTCGTCGGCCTGTCGGCTCGCCGCCATCGCCGCTGGGATTAAACTTGCAAAACCATTGGGAAAGGGCGGCCTGCGGGGTCGTCCTTTCTGCGTTACAATACCCGAAGTTTCACTTACCAGGGCCGCAAAGCCCCGTCGACGAAAAAGGATATCACCATGGCCATTAACGCTCCCGAGGGGACTCGCGATCTTCTGCCCGACGAGGCGCTGTTCTGGAATCAGTTCAAGCAGACGGCGGCCGAGGTGTTCGGCACCTACGGGTATCTGCCCATCGAAACGCCCATCATGGAGCAGACCGAGCTCTTCGTCCGCGGCATCGGCGAGGCCACCGATGTGGTGTCCAAGGAGATGTTCACGGCCATTTCCGGTGAGAATCTGCGTCGCTGGGTGGAAGAGGGGAAGGCCCCGAAGGCGAAGAGCCGCCTGTCCTTGCGCCCCGAGGGCACGGCCGGTGTGGTGCGCGCCGTAGTGCAGCACGATTTGGTGCCGCAGGGCGCGGCCCCGGCGAAGCTCATGTACGCAGGCCCGATGTTCCGCGCCGAGCGCCCGCAGAAGGGGCGTCAGCGCCAGTTCAATCAGGTGGGTGTGGAGTGCCTGGGCGCCGAGGAGCCTACGATCGATGCCGAAGCCATCATCATGCTCATGTGCTTTTACGAGAAGGTGGGCATCCCGCGCGATTCCATGCGCCTTCTGTTGAACTCCATGGGCTGCGAGCAGTGCCGTCCGGCCTACCGCGAGCTCGTGCGCGCCTACATGGACGAGCACGCCGACGAGCTGTGCGACACCTGCATGACGCGCGCCGAGGTGAATCCGCTGAGGGCGTTCGACTGCAAGAATCCCCAGTGCGCGGCCATTATGGCTGACGCGCCGAAGATCACCGACCACTTGTGCGACGAGTGCCGCGAGCACTACGATGCAGTGAAGGCTCTGCTCGATGGCGCCGGGGTTGTTTACGAGGAGGACTACAAGCTCGTGCGCGGGCTGGACTACTACACCCGCACGGTGTTCGAGGTGCAGGTGGACAACGGCATGGGAGCCCAGAACGCCATCGGCGGCGGCGGGCGCTACGACAAGCTGGCCGAGGAGGTGGGGGGCCGTCCCACACCGGGCCTCGGCTTCGCGCTCGGTTTCGAGCGCTGCGTGCTGGCCCTGGAAGCGGCCGGCGTGGAATTCCCGCGGGCCCAGAAGTGCGACCTGTTCGTGGCCTGCGTCGACGATTCCGTGCGCGCCCGGGCCTTCGCGCTCGTACAGGAATGTCGCGACGCCGGCTTCACGACCGAGATGGATCACCAGAAGCGCTCGCTGAAGAGCCAGTTCAAGCTGGCCGACAAGCTGGGTGCGGCCCGCGTGGCCGTCCTCGGCCCCGACGAGTTGGATGCGGGCGAGGTGACCCTGCGCGACATGGCCACCCACACCGAGGCCAAGGTGCGCCTGGAAGAAGTCGTCGGCGAGCTAGGTCGCGCGATTTTGTAGGAACTTTTTCGCTCTGCTTTCTGGCGTCAAAGAGGGAGCTGTCGATGCGGCGATGCGTCGACAGCTTTTCCTGTTTCTTCGGGTTTGACAGCAAGTATAGCTGCAAGTATACTTGAATTGCAAGTATACAGGAGGTGCGCTATGCCGCAGTTGTCTTTGTATCTGGATGAGCCGACCATGGAAATGCTGCGCGAGAAGTCGTCGCGGGCGCATCAGTCGATGTCGAGGTACGTGACGGGGCTCATTCGCGAGAGTGGGGAAGGGCGCGGCTGGCCGTCAGGCTACTGGGATAACGTCTACGGCTGTCTGAAGGATCCGACGTTCGTTGTCCCCGAGGAAGAGGGAGACCTCGACGAGATCGTTCTGTTCGCGTAAGGGGCCGTCATGTATTTCTTCGACTCCGATGTGTGCATCGAGATCATGCGGGGCCATCTGCCGCGGGCCCAGGAGATCATGCGGAAAAGCTCGCCGGATCTGTTCGGCGTGCCGGCTATCGTCGAGGCCGAGCTGCTGTACGGGGCCGAGAACAGTAACAATCCCGAAGAGGGCCGCTATTTTGTAGAGAGCCTCTTGTCGCCGCTGCACATCATTCCCTTCGATTCCCGGTGCGCCGCCTGCTACGCGCGAGTCCGGGCCGACTTGAAGCGGCGCGGTTGCATAATCGGGCCGAACGATCTGCTGATTGCCGCGACGGCCCTTGCCCATGGCGCGACGCTCGTTTCGAACAACACGAGGGTGTTCCGGCGTGTCGAGGGATTGCTTCTGGAGTTGTGGGCGGAGGTAGACTTTTAAGGTCGCAGTGAAGAAAATCTTCAGGCCCGTGGTTTTCTTTCGGGTATTTGACGGGTTGGGTGTTGGCGCGGGGCCTTCCTGTATAGTGTCACGAAACCTTTTGTGGGGCCAAAGGGGCTCCGGGAGATGCGAGGTCGCCGCGCGGTGCGCTGCGGCCGATAAGAGAGGATGAGTTACGTGGCACAATCTGGTTTGGATTCGCTGCTTGAGGCGTTGCGCCAGTCGGGTATGAACACCGATGGCGTGGGCTCGGGCGCCGGTGCGTCGGATTCGGCGTCGTCCGGGCCGCAGACGCCGGGCTCCGGCTCGGGCGCCGGCGCGGGAGCGTCGGGCTCGCGCGGCGGTGTGGGCGGCTTTCCCTTCGGAGGCTTCGGCGGGTTCGGGGGTGCGGGCAACGGCGGCGGTCGCGGCCATGGCGGCTCCGGCTCCGGTTATGGCGGCGATGGCGGCCATGGTGGCCCTACGGTCGATTTCGAGTTCCTCGCCAACGACTTCCACCTGCCTTCTAAGAAATGGCTGGCGCTCATCATCGTGCTGGCGCTGCTCGTCATCGCCGGTGCCTACTGGTGGTTCCATCCGGCCATCAACATTCACTCCACGGACTTCTGGGGCTTCGTCTTCATCGTTATCCTGCTGCCGCTGTTCCTCGTTTTCTGGATGCGCTCCAAGCAGTACAAGACGGGCACCAAGGAAGTGACGAAGAACGAGGGTAAGGCGAAGACCTTCCGCATTCTGTCCTTCGTGCCCGTGGCCGTGGTGGCGCTCGTGGCCATTGGCGCCCTTATGTCCATGGCGATCTTCCCGGGCAATGCCGAGAAGTATTCCAACGTGCTGAAGACCGACACGCTGGAGTTTGCCCAGGACATCAAGGAAGTGAACTATTCGGAGATTCCCGTCATCGACCGCGATTCCGCCATTTTGCTGGGCAACCGCGAGATGGGCTCCATCCCCGAGTACGTCAGCCAGTTCGAGGTGTCGAACCTGTACTCGCAGATCAACTACCAGGGCACGCCGGTTCGCGTGAGCCCCTTGGGCTACGCCGACCTGTTCAAGTGGTTCACCAACCGCGAGGGCGGCATCCCGGCCTACGCGCTCGTGAACATGACCACCCAGGACGCCGAGATCGTGCGTCTGGAAGACAGCCCCATCTATTACTCGCAGTCCGAGCCGCTCGTGCGCAACATCGACCGCCACGTGCAGTTGTCCTACCCCTTCTACATGTTCGGCGAGAAGTCCTTCGAAATCGATGAGGACGGCCACCCCTGGTGGATCTGTCCCGTGAAGGATTTCACCATCGGACTCTTCGGTGGCGAGACCATCAGTCGCGTGGTGCTGTGTGACGCCACCACCGGCGAGACCCAAGACCTCGCCGTGGCCGACTGCCCCGAGTGGGTCGACCGCGTGTTTCCCGCCGAGCTGCTCATCCAGCAGTACAACTGGTGGGGGGCCTACAACAACGGCTGGCTGAACTCGTTCCTCGGCCAGGAGGGCGTGGTGCGCACAACGCCCGGCACCGACGGCACGCTGGGCTACAACTACATCGCCAAGGACGACGAC
This sequence comes from Adlercreutzia rubneri, assembly GCF_009755265.1. Taxonomy (NCBI): domain Bacteria; kingdom Bacillati; phylum Actinomycetota; class Coriobacteriia; order Eggerthellales; family Eggerthellaceae; genus Adlercreutzia; species Adlercreutzia rubneri. Next base: position 123,724 of record NZ_WPOO01000006.1, read on the forward strand.
GTGTGGGTGTACACCGGCGTCACCTCGGCCACGGCCGACAACTCCATCATCGGCTTCGTGCTGGTGAACCAGCGCACCCAGGAGTCGCACTTCTACAGCGTCTCGGGCGCCACGGAGGACTCTGCCATGCAGTCCGCCGAGGGCCAGGTGCAGAACTTGCGCTACACCTCCACGTTCCCGCTGCTCATCAACGTGTCGAACCAGCCGACCTACTTCATGGCCCTGAAGGACGGCGCGGGCCTGGTGAAGAAGTTCGCCATGATCGACATCCAGCGCTACCAGAACGTGGCCGTGGGCGATACGGTGGCCGACACCCAGAAGGCCTACGAGGCGCTGCTCGCCACCAACGGCGTGGTGGCCGAGGGCGAGGGCGGCGCGACCGATGTGGTGACGGTGAAGGGCACCATCCGCTCCATGAATCAGGCGGTCATCGAGGGCAACACCCACTTCTACCTGACCGTGGAAGGGGAGGACGGCTCCATCTTCGATTTCGCGCTGCCGGGGCTGCTGGACATCGTCGGCTATAAGGTGGGCGACGAGATCAACTTCACCTACGTGGAAGCTGCCGGTTCCAACGTGAGCCCGGCCTATGAGATTCTGGGCGAGGGCGGCAAGGCCTCCGAGAACGCCTCCGGCGAGCCCGAGGACGATGTGGTGCAGGATAACGGGGCCGCCCAGACGCCTGCCGACGTTGCTTCTGGCGAGGACACCGAGAAAGTGGCCTAGGGGCGCTTCGGAGCCAACGTAATTCTTAAGGTTTAAAGCGAGCGGGAGCAATCTCGCTCGCTTTTGTTTTCCCAGGTCAACATGAAGGTTTATAGGAGGGTTTAAAGCTTTAAACTTCTTTTTCCCGCTTGGTCGATGCGTGGATTTGCCAAGGCGTCCATAGTGCGTGGTGCAGCGAGGGAGCTGCGGCGGCGAAGCGAAAAGCTTCTCCGCAAACCAACGCAGCACGGACGCTGCAACCGAGCTTTCAGAGAAGCTCGGCGTCACGAGTGAGGGAAAGGGACCCATCATGACCAACGGAATGAATGTTTCTCGCCGCGACCTGTTCAAGTTCGGTGGCCTGGCCGCCATCACCGCTGCCGGAGCCGGCGCGCTCGCGGGCTGCGCTCCCCAGCAGAAGATGGCGAGCACGGGCGCCGCCGCTGCCGAGGACGGATCTACCTACGTGGGCCCGAGCTTTTTGCAGAAGCCGGCCGAAATCACCGAGTTCGACGAGGAGCACACCTACGATGTCGTGGTCGTCGGCGCGGGCGAGTCGGGGCTTTCCGCCATGCACGCCGCCCTGGAGGCGGGCGCTACGGTGGGCGCGCTGCAGAGCCTCTCCATCGTGCAGACCGCCGGCAACATGGGCGCTTCCATCGATTTGACGAAGACGAACGAGGCCGGCATCAAGGCGGTGCTGTCCTTCATCAACTACAAGAGCGACTACCGCGCCAACCTGGGCCAGGTAGAGACCTGGGCCCGCAACTCCCAGGAGGCGCTGGCCTGGTGGGCCGAGGCTGCGGCCAAGGGCGGCAGCGAGTCGAAGCCCTACGACTACACGGTGAACTGCAACGGGCATGAGGTGTTCTTCCATGCCAACACCTACTTCCATGACGAGGGCCATCAGAAGGGCGCGCTCGTCATCGGCGACGCCGTGCAGGCCGAGGGCGCCGAGATCTTCTTCGAGACCCCCTGCGTGCAGTTGCTCGTGGAGGACGGCCGCGTGGCGGGTGCCATCGGCGAGACCAAGGACGGCGCTCATGTGCTGCTGCGTGCCAACAAGGGCGTCATCATGGCCGCCGGCGACTATGTGGGCGATTCCGAGATGCTGTACTACTACACCCCCGACGCGAAGGGCCTGCATCAGGCCGTCGACTTCCGCAACGGCACGGGCCTGAAGGCCGCCATGTGGGCCGGCGCCCAGATGTGCCCCGCCTCTCACACCAAGATGGTGCACGGCGAGGGCCCGAAGGTGCGCTTCGAGATGCCGTATTTGTTCCTCGACCGTCACGGCAAGCGCTTCATGGACGAGGGTTGCTGCCGCATGGGCTATCTGAACGAGTTCACCAACAAGTACCTGGCCGAAGTCGATTTCGCCGAGTCCACGGCCGCCAAGTTCTTCTCCATCGTGCCCACGAACTGGGAGGAGCACTACGATGCCTGGAAGGACTTCTCCGACATCTCCATCCACAACGCCTACCGCAACGTCGATCCCGAAGCCTGGATCAAGGGCGACACGCTGGAGGAGCTGGCCGAGGGCATGATCGCCTACGCCGACGAGGAGGGCTGGGCCCACGACTACACCGTGGAGGCCATCGTCGAGTCCATCAACCGCTACAACGAGCTGGTGGCCGCCGGCAACGGCGATGAGGACTTCGGCAAGCGCGACGAGTATATGGTGCCGATCGAGGCCCCCTGCTACGCGGTGCCGCGCGGCGCGAACAACATCGACGCCCTGGTGGACGGCCTGTGGTGCGACGGCAACTTCCAGTGCCTGGACGTCGACATGAAGCCGATCGAGGGCCTGTTCGCCGTCGGAAACGCTTCCGGTCCCTTCTTCGGCAACAGCAACTACCCCATGGACATCGAGGGCCTGTCGGTGGGCCGCGCCATCACCACCGGCTTCGCCACGGGCCGCTACGTCGCCGGCCTGTAGACTCGCTAACGGCGCTTTTCTCACCCTCCCTCTGAGCCGACGCCCCTCACCGGGCGTCGGCTTTGCCGTTTCCGCCGAATTGGGGACGTGGAAAAAGCGGGACTTGCCACGGATTGGGACTTCTGGAAAATGTGGGGCATGTTTTCTGGGAATAATTTCGAGTTGTTAGACATTCGGTTCCCTGAGGATGGCCTGATTTCGTCGAAAGAGGAGCTCGGAAAAGACTTTCCGCCTTTTGAAAGACAAAAAGCGCAGTTAGGTTCAGGCGTAGACAGAGGATATGTCTAACAACTCGAAATTTCTGCCATAATAGACGGGCGAGATTGACACGAGGGTTGCAAAGGGGCTGAGTGTGAAGAGCGAGAATGCGGAAGATCGTCGGGCGCTCTTGAGGGGCGGGCGGCGCTACGTCTGCGCTTACGGGTGCGCTCGGGCGTGGGCGACGCTGACGTTCACGGGAACGTCGGGCGCGGGCGTGCTGGGCGCGCCGTCGAGCGACTTCGATTCTCACCTCACGTTCGACATCGCTTTCATTGCCGTCAGCATTCTCGTGGTGCTGCTGTTCCGGCGTCTGGTGCCCCTGAACGAGAATCGCGTGGTGAAGGCGGTCTCCTCCGGCTGTATGGCGGCTGCATCGCTGCTGTGCGTGGCGACTGCCTGGATCCCGGGGGCGTCCTTGGGGCTCATGGTCGCGGGATCGCTGGCGGCGGGCGTGGGCTATGGTCTCTTCCTGCTGCTGGCCGCGGAAGTGCTGGCCACCTTCAGTCTGTTGCGCATCTTCCTGTTCCTGTCGGGCGCGATGCTTCTAGGCTCGGTCATCACGTTCTTCTGCGAGGGGCTTGTCGGCCTTCAGGCCCAGGCCATGCTCGTGCTTTTGCCTCTGCTGGCGACGCTGTGCCTGCAGGGCGCCTACGAGCATGTGCCTGCGGCCGATCGTCCCAAGCGGGGCGTGCCGAAGTTCTCCTACCCGTGGAAGCTGTTCGTGCTGTACGGCCTGTACGCCTTCGCCTACGGCATGCGGGCGAACCAGCTGGTGGCGGGCGCGGGGAGGCACTCGTCGGCCTCGACGTTCATTCTCATGGCGGTGCTGTTCGCCACGGCCTATTTCGCGTCGAAGCGGTTCAATATCGGGCTTCTGTACCGATCTCCCGTGGTGCTCATGGTGTGCGGCTTTCTGCTGGTGCCGGCCGAGAGTCTGTTCGGCACGGCGGCGTCCAGCTACCTCATCGCCATCAGCTACTCGCTCATGTCCTTCCTCGTGATGTTCCTGCTGTTCGACATCGCCAAGCGCTTGGGTGTGGCTATCGTGGCGTTCATGGCCATCAAGAACGCCGAGCAGTTGCTGCAGCTGGCTGGTGGCGGCGCCACCGATGCGCTGGGCATGCTCGGGCTGCCGGCGTCCACCGAGGCTCTGGCGGTGACGGTCATCGTGTCGGTACTCATTTTGGCGGCCACGGTGCTGCTGTTCTCCGAGAAGGAGCTGGCTAGCAAGTGGGGCGTGTCCATCCTGGAGGAGGGCGGCCTCGTGCAGCGCACGGCCGAGGAGGAGCGCGCCGCCGAGCGCGTGGAGGAGCTCTCGCGCACTTACCGCCTGAGTCCGCGGGAGCAGGAGGTGCTGGCGCTTCTGGCCGAGGGGAAGACCGGCCGCGTCATTCAGCAGGAGCTGTTTATCGCCGAGGGTACGTTCAAGGCCCACACGCGCCACATTTACGAGAAGATGGGCATCAACTCCCGCAAGGAGCTGTTCGAGCTGCTGGGCCTTCGTTCGTAAGCAACTGCAGGTTGCTGCTGATTGGGCTGCGCAGGCTGCCGCTGGCCGGGCTGCGCAGGCTGCCGCTCGCGCGGGTTTTTTGAAGAGGGGAGAAAAACCCGTTGACACGGGCGGGATTCGCTCTAGAATAGACGAGCTGCCCAAAGGTGGGCAGTGCAACGAACAGATATGTTCCGCTACTTAAGACAGCAGGTACCGAGTCTGCAACCGCCTGCGGGGCGTTCCGGAAGGGGCGACACCTGGCGCAACGGCTCGGTTTAATCGCGAAAGCGGCCCGCCGAGGTGGTCGAAGATTCGCAACCGTGAATTTCTGCGGCCTCCGTCTTATGGGCGGGGGCCGCTTTTCTCATCTTAAGGCTTGCGGCCCACCCAGCACAGGTGCGGAACCCGGAAAGCTTTGAGAAGGAGGTGTACGTACAACATGCCCAACGCTCAGAACAAGGAGATGCTCGCCAGCATCAAGGAGGATCTCGACGGCGTTTCCGCCATGTGGGTCGTGGATTACCGCGGCCTTACCGTGAAGGAGATGCAGCAGCTGCGCCGCGACATTCGCGAGACCGGCTCGGTGATGAAGGTCTACAAGAACACGCTGGTTCACCTGGCGCTCGCTGAGGCCGAACTGCCGACGCTCGACGATATGCTCGCCGGCCCCAGCGCGTTCGTGTTCTCCGGCAACGACGTGGCCGCATCGGCTAAGGCCCTGAAGACCTTCGCTAAGGCCAACGAGAACCTTGAGATCAAGGGCGGCCTGATGGAAGGCGCTGCCGTGTCGGCCGCAGAGGTGGAGGCCATCGCTTCTCTGCCCTCTCGCGAGCAGCTCATGGCTCAGATCGCCGGTGCTATCTCCGGCGTCGCTCGCGGTCTGGCTACCACCATCAACGGTGTGCCGCGCGGTTTGGCCCAGGTCGTCAAGGCCGTGGCCGAGCAGAAGGAAGCTGCCTAACAGCTCGGGCGGCCTGAGACGGGTCGCGTAACGCAAGAAGAAATAACGGTCGGCGCGAAGAGGTGCCGGCCCCCTTTGAAAGGAAACTAACATGGCTGTTACTCGTGAAGAGATCATTGAGGCTTTGAAGGAGATGTCCCTGCTCGAGGCTTCCGAGCTCGTGAAGGACATCGAGGAGACCTTTGGCGTGTCCGCCGCCGCTCCGGTGGCCGTGGCCGCCGCTGCTCCGGCTGAGGGTGGCGCTGCCGCCGAGGAGAAGTCCGACTTCGACGTCGTGCTCGAGGGCTTCGGCGACAACAAGATCGCCGTCATCAAGGTTGTCCGCGAGATCACCGGCCTGGGCCTGAAGGAGGCCAAGGAGGTCGTCGAGGGCGCTCCGAAGGCTGTCGCCGAGGGCGTGAACAAGGAGAAGGCCGAGGAGATCAAGGCGAAGCTGGAAGAGGCCGGCGCCGCTGTGACCCTGAAGTAAATTCGCTTTCGCGAAGACTTCTCCCAACCATCACGGTTGAACACAAGGACCCCGCTTACGAGAGGGGTCCTTTTTTGTCTTCGGAGGATTGCCGGCTCTCGGTCGGCTTAGCCCAGCCACTCTACGAGGGATGTGATGTCGCGCTGGGTTTGGGCGAGGCCGTCCTTGTAGGATTTTCACGAGGGCATCGTAGTCGGTGGTCTTGTTGGTGACTTCCATCTTGTCGGGATAGAAGATCCAGGCGGCGCCCGTCTTCTCCGGGCCTTCGTACTGTGGGGTGAAACCGTGACTGGTGGCGGTGTTAACGATAAGAAGCACCTTATCCTTGTATTTGGACAGCGGCACGTCGGTGTCGCCTTAGACTCTAACGCTGAAATCATAGATGCTCATGAGGGTTCCGAGTCTTTCATTTGCTGGCGTTCGCGTACGGGTGGTCCGTGAACGCAATGGATGGACATTGCGAACAATAGCGAATGACCGAGCCTTGATATTTGGAAATGGTTAGTCGTGCTTATTTGTTGGCATTAGAAGCGAGCGAGGGCATTTGGGAGATAGTAGTACGGTGCTCTAAATATTGCGTTCGCCTCGTCGCTGCCTTCGCTCGCGCCATCAGATGGTCGCATTGACGGCAACTTCACTATAGCTAAATAACAAAAAACCCAGGTCAAAACTGGACTCATCCAAAAGAACTAGTCCCCAAACCCGCAAACGTCTGAATAGATGAGGACAAGTATAGCCCCGCGTTCTATCTTGCGGATTGTCGGCGCTTGCAAACCGGGATGTTTGCAAGAACGCTTTATCCCGTGGAGAGAAAAGGGGAACTATGTCTAATACGGAGAAGAGATTGTCAGATTTGTCTCGAAGGGGCTTCATTGGCGCGTGTGCCGCCACGGTTGCTGCCTTGGGCGCTACAAGCCTAGGGTGCTCCGAAAACAACGTCCGAATGGCAGAGACAGGAGAGTTGGAAGAAGTTGAACCGGAGTGGAAGCCAGTAGTGTGCTGGGCGCATTGCGGCGGCAAATGTGGACTCAAAGCCTATGTGAAAGACGGCACCGTCCTCAGGCTTAAAACTGACGACACCCACGACGATTCTTTCAATCATCCTCAGCACCGCGCCTGCTTGCGTGGCCGCTCGAGAAAGTTTGACGTGTTCTCGAAGGACCGCGTTCGCTTCCCTATGAAGCGGAAGCACTGGCAGCCGGGTGGCGGCGATAACGTCAACGGTGACCTACGTGGCATTGACGAGTGGGAGCGCATCTCGTGGGACGAAGCTCTCGATATGGTGGCAGACGAAATAACGCGCATCAAGGAAACCTATGGAAACCGTGCCATTCTCGGAAGTGGTCAACAGCCCACGAACCGTACTTATGTTGATTATGAAATGTACATCGATTTTCCTGACTTCTTCATCAAGGGGCTGGAATTCTTCAATGTGCTGAATCTTTACGGCGGTCAAGTGTCCCATTACGGCACGGGCTCGGCGGGCTCTTTCCAGAACGTTCCCGAACTGGTGGGTTTTGGAACAGCTAATGCTGGTGGCGGCATCGACATGCTTAATGATCGACTTGACGCACGCAACTGCGAATACGCGGTCATGGTTGGCGTGAACCCTGCTTGGAGCTCTGACGGCACAACCTTGTGGGCGAATTTCGTGCCCATGAGAGACGCCGGATGCAAGTTTTACTGCATCGACCCCATGCATACGGACACGGCAGAGGTCTTGGGTGCGGAATGGGTGCCCATTCGCCCTGGCACTGATATCGCGTTTCTCATGGCGTGCGCCTACGTGATGATCACCGAGGATGATCCCAAGAGTAATCCGCTTATTGATTGGGACGTGGTCAATCGCTGCTCCATCGGCTTCGATGCCGAATCCATGCCGGAGGGCGCCGACACCGAGAGGAACTTCAAAGACCATATTCTGGGAATTTATGACGGTTGTGCCAAAAATCCCGAGTGGGCAGAGGAGATTTGCGGCGTTCCTGCAGGCAAGATTCGAGAGATTGCCTATGTGCTGGGTATGGAAAACAAGACGGCCCTGCTTTGTGGATGGGGTCCGGGGCGCTGCAACGACGTAGATAACCTTCCTCAGATTCTTATGGCAGTGGGGTGCGTGCTCGGTGGACATTTCGGCAAGTCGGGCCATATGACCGGCAGCAGCTTGCGCGACACCTCGGCAAGTGGCGGCAATGCGCTCATCAACCCGGGCTGGAGAAAGTTGCCATGCGTGCCCGACCCCGTTGATGATTGCATTCAGGATCCGCTGCTGTGGCCCGCGATTCTGGAGGGTCGCTACGTGTACAACGGCCTTGGCCAATTTCTCGAAGGCGAAGAGCGCGAGATTGATGTTCGCTGTATCTACAACTATTCGCTCAATATGCTCAGCCGTACGGAAGACCAGATAAAGGGTATCGAGGCCTACCGAAAGATGGATTTTGTGGTGACCCATGCGCTTACGTTCAATCCGAACGCCCAGTACTCCGATATCGTACTTCCCGTGTGCTCGCCCTGGGAGCTGCCGCCCCAGTTGGGTATGTTCACGGGGCGAGAGGCGGCTTTCTTGGGCGATAAGGTGTGTGATCCGCTCTGGGAGTCGAAGTCGGTCACGTGGATTGGACGCGAACTCCTCGCGCGCTGGGGCATCGACCCCGATTTGGCCTATCCGTACTCCGACGAGCAGCAATCGTTCTATCAGATTTCCGGGACGCAGATTATTGAGGACGACGGAAAGACCTTCTCGCCCCTTGTTACCTTTACCGCAGAGGACATCGCAGCCCTCGGCGTGGAAGGTGAGCCCCAAGAAGGTAAGATTTCCTACCGGGACGCGCTAAAGCAGGGCGTGATAACCGTACCCCGTTCTGAATCTGACAATCACGGGCACATCGCATACGAGGCGTTCCGAACTGCTCCCGAGGAAAATCCCCTCGCGAGCGAAAGCGGCAAGATGGAACTGTACTGTCGTCGCCTGGAAGAGCAAACCTCTCGCGCAGGATGGGGCGTCGTGTCCCCCGTGCCCGAATACGTCGATGATCAGAAGTTCGGCTATAAGGCGACATTTGCGAACTATGAGGCACGCGAAAAAGGCCCGTATCCCTTCCAGCTCTTCAATCCTCACTACCCCCGTACAGCGCACGCTCACTTCGATAACATCTTGGAGCTTCGCGAGGCATTCAAACGCCCGCTGTTCATAAGTCTGGAAGATGCCGAGTCGTTAGGCATTGAGACCGGCGACACGGTTCTCGTTGAGAACGATTACGGTCGGGTGGTGCGTCAGGCTTGTGTGACCAACCGCATCATGCCTGGCGTGGTTGGGCTACCCCATGGAGGATGGTTTGAGATGGACGAGCAAGGAAACGATCTAGGCGGATCCGGCGCCACGCTGTGCGGCTCGGTGACGGGCGGCACGGGCGTCTCGGGATACAACACCCAGATTTGCTCGGTGACCAAGGTGGATGGCAGCCCTGAAGATTGGGAGCGTCCTGTGGCGATGCCCGAATGCCAGAAAGACGAGGAGGAGTAACGATGGGACGTATGGGATTTTACTTCGACGCAGTCAATTGCATTGGTTGCCGAACCTGTCAGATTGCCTGCAAGGACAAGAATGCTCTTCCGGTGGGAATGTTGTTCCGCCGTGTGGTGACGGTAGAAGCGGGACGCTTCCCCGAGGGGTCATTCTTCCACATTTCCGAAGGCTGCAATCACTGCGAAGACCCTGCGTGTGTGAGCAACTGCCCTTCGGGAGCTTGCGCGAAGAACGAGCAGGGACTGGTAACTATCGATGAAGAGGTATGCATTGGTTGTCGGTCTTGCGTAATGTCGTGCCCCTATGGCCAACCCCAGTATGACGCGGAGGCAAGTGTGAGCCGTAAGTGCGACGGTTGTTCGGATTTAACTGCCGCTGGAGGGAACCCCGTCTGTGTCGATTCTTGCCTGATGCGCTGCTTGGAGTTCGGCGATTTGGACGATCTGCGCGCTCTTCATGGCGAAGGCTTGGTGTCGGAGATTCCGGTGCTGCCCTCCGCTAGCGAGACGAACCCTTCGCTGCTAATAAACCCGCGTGCCTGTGCTCTTGAAGAAGAATTCACTGTTCAGAGCGTCTATTAAGAGAATCGCCAGCGTTCGTCTATAGGGATGCTTGCTGGAAAGATGCGATTTGAAAAGCCGCGAAGGCGAGTGTTCGCGAAATGAGCGTGCGAGATGGAAGGCGATTGCAATTGTGCGCGGTCGCCTTCCATATGCTGAAGTTTTCAAATCTGAAAATGTTCGGAGAACTGTCTACCGAGCCGAAGGAAAGGAAAGGCCAATGAGCACAGACGTAAGCGTATTTGATCGGCAAAAGGCGGCTGCCTTCGGTTTGGTGCTGAAGGTGTTACAGAGCGTATTCGGCGCAGAGCCCAGTGTTGGACAGGTCAATGCGTTGCGCGAAGATACCTTCCAGGAAGCTCTTGCCCTTCTTGGGTTGGGAGGCAACGAGGCTATTGCCTGCGCTATGGACCAGTTTTTGACAGATGAGAATGACTTCCAGCGCATCGGGGAGGGATACTATCGCTTATTCGTAAGCCCTTCGCTCGAGGTTTCTCCCTGGGAATCCACGTATGTTGGCAACCCTCAGCTCCTCTTTCAGGAAAGTACCCTCGATGTTCGCAATTTCTATAAGTCACTTGGCTATGTAGCCGATAAGTTTCAACAGGTGGCCGATGACCATATCGCCATCGAGCTTGGCTTTCTTTCCGCCCTCTGTCTAAGAGCCGCCTTAGCCGACGAAGAGGAGGAGGGCCGTGCTCTCGTTGCAGATGCGGCCCGTTTTGCCGATGAGCACCTTGCCCGCTGGACTCCCATTTTTTCTAAGTCGCTGCAGGAGCGGGACAAAACGGGGTATTATGCTAATTGGGCGAAGGGGCTGGAGGCATGTCTCCTCGTCCTGAAGGAGTGTGCGTAGCCGGCGATACTTTGGAGGTGCTGGTAACTTGGCGAGAGGCGCGGCATCTACAAAGAGCATGGGCGGTTTGTTTGCGGCTTTGTCGGACGAGGGGAAGAAGTGGCCCGGCATTCATTGCTTCGCCCTGGCGTTTTATATGGCTTGGTACCATATGACGTTTTTCGGGGAGTCGTGGATTCGCTTCAATGCGGCGGGTCCCGTAGAGCGCATCTTTCTCTTCGTGGCTCCCTCTCTGACTCTTGTGGCAGCTTTCGTAGCAGCGGCGTTCCTTCCTCGTCGAACGTTGAGGGTTCTTTCGCTTCCGCTGGCTATTTCCGGCTTCGCTCTTGTTGCGACTGCGGGATCGCTGCTCATGCTGTTCTCCGTAGGGTTTTTGACCCCCTTTTTCTTCGGCCTCGGCTCATGCGTTTCGGCTGCGGGAATGGCTCCACTTGCCGTGAGGATTGGTCTTGATCTTGCTGAAGAGGGGCCCAAGCGTGCGTTTCTCTTTATCTCGGCATCGTCGGTTCTCTCAATGCTTATTTGGTTTGTGGTTTCGTGCGTCACTCTGATATCAGCAGGGCTCGTGTTGGCTTTGCTCCCGATGACGACGACGGCGCTGGTGCTCACTGGCCCTTATAGAAAGGGAGGGAAGCGAGCTGACGAGGCTGAGGAAGGCGAGAGGGGACTGCGCGTATCGCTTGTCGATTTCTGGCGGTTCTTCTCGGCGTTCTTCGTGTTTGCGGCTGTGGCTGGCATGGGGCGTGTGCTGTTCCTAGACGCCTCTCAGGAGGGTTATCTCCATTCGATGATGTTCCTCGCCCTGGTTTCCTGCTTGTCGCTTATGCTGCTGGCAGTTAAGGGTCTCTCGGTATCCATGCTACGTGGCGTTTACTATTTGGTTGTGGTCAGCTGCGTTTTTGCGTTACTTCTGGTGTTTGCGGTCGGGGTAGACGCTCATTGGATGTTCGAACTGACTAATGCGCTCTACCTGGTTCTCGATGTTTTGTCATGGTGCCTCATTGCCGCGGCTGCCTTCGTGGGTCGAAAGCGGGCACTTTGTATCGTTGCGTTTGGCCGCGCCGCATTTTTGGCGGGGTCGATAGCGGGGTATTTGCTCGGTGCAGGCTATCTAAAGTCGATTTACAGCTTCCAAGGGGGCGAATATCTTTGGGTTGCTCTTGTTCTAGTCGTGGTGTGTTGCGCGACGGTAGTTCTCTCGGGGGGAAACCTTGTGGAGCTGACCCAGGTATCGATTCAGGAAGCCCCTGAGGTAACTGATCGCTCTGCGTTTGATCTTCAGCAAGCCAGAGAAGAGTATCTCAACCACAAATGCGAGCGCATTGCGGCGCAGTATCACTTGCCTCCACGCACAGCTGAGGTATTGGGAATGCTGGCTGCGGGACGTGGGAACAAAGAAATCGCGGAAGAGCTTTGTATGGGGCTGAACACCGTGCGGACCCATGTACAGAACATCTACCAAAAACTTGATGTCCATAGCCGCAGTGACTTAGCTTCGTTCATTGAGCAATATTAAAAGGTCGTTCGTTCTACCCCTAGGATGGCGTCTTCGCGGCTTCCGAAAGAGCACCTGGCGATTTGCCTGTACTCTCCTTTGCGGGGTGCTCTTGCTTTATAGGCGGTTTAGCCCAGCCACTCCAGGAGGGAGGCGATGTCGCGCTGGGCTTGGGCGAGGCCGGTTTCGTAGGAGCGGACGAGGGCGTCGTAGTCGGTGGTCTTGTTGGTGACGTCCATGGTGTCGGGGTAGAAGACCCAAGCGGCGCCTGTCTTTTCCAATTGCTCTATCTCGTCGCAGAGCTCGTTGTAGGGCTGCCAGCGCGCGATGGTGCGCTCGGCCACGATGGGATGCTTGCGGAAGGCCGCGCGGAAGAGCGCCTGGGCGCCCCGGCTCATGGCGTGCTTACGGTAGCCGCGCGGCTGGGTGCGGATGATGCAGAAACGCTCGTAGCCGTCGGCGCGGGCGGCATTCAGCAGGATGCCCCAGCTATCTCCCATGCCGCCGTCCATGTAGGTGTGCCCGTCGATGGTGGTGGGCGGCATGAAAAGGGGCATGGTGGACGATGCACGCACTTTCAGCCCCAGGTCGTGGGCGTCCTTCACATCGGTGCGGGTCCAGGCGACGGTCTCGCCGGTGTCCCAATCCATGGCCTCGATGTGCATCTCGGCCGGGTTGGCGGCGAAGGTGTCCCAGTCGAAGGCCATGGGGTCGCCGGCGGGCGCGTTCTCGATCAGCTCCTCGTAAAGGTAGGGGCTGTTGAAGTAGCCGGTGCCCCGCAAGAAGCTGCCCCAGCCGCCGAAGCGCGGATACTTCACCAGCTCGACGAATGAGGCGCGAGCGCGGGTAGCGTCGCGCACCAGGTAGTTCACCGTGTGACTGGAGCCGGCCGAGATGCCGTAGACGCACCCGAAGTTCAGGTTGCGCGCGAGCAGTTCCACCACCATGGGCGCCGTGTAGCTGTTGCGCATGCCGCCGCCCTCGAAGATGAGCGCCACATCGGGCTGGTTGATGGCGAGGTCGGCGAGTTGGGCGGGGTCGGTCATGGAAGCTCCTTTAAGGGCATGAGAAAAGGGAGCCCGTAAGAGCTCCCTTTCAGTATAGCTATTTGTCACGCCGCCGTGGGCGTTACTCCGCGTAGCGGAAGAGGGCGGCTACCGACTTGTCGGTGGGCATCTGGTTCTGCTCGACGATGTAGATGTGGGCCTCTTGGGCCAGTGCCGCCTGGGCGAAGGCGTCGGTGATGTCGGGCGCGGCCGGGTCGATGTAGCCGTCATCGACCGGGTTCGGATCGCCGTCGAAGGTGACGGTACCGGTGTTGATGTCGAAGCCGCCGGGGAGGATCTTGCCCTTCACGAGGAACAGCGCTCCCACGCGGCGCTCGGCCAGCGCCATGCCGATGGCGTCGAAGTCGTCCGAGGCCTTGCCATGGGCCGCGTCGGCGCCGAACTTCTCGGCGGTTTCCTTGATATTCGCATCGCGGATGCCGTCCATCACGGCCAGCGACTCTTCCAGAAGCGCCTTGCCGTCAAGACCGGCGGGATCCTTCTTGATGCCGACGGGCAAGAGATGACGCAGCGTGGAGAGCTTGCGGAAGGCGGTCTCGTACTCCTCGTCGCAGCACAGGATGATGGGGGTGGTGTCATCGTGCACGAGGTAGTCGTTCACGGCCTTGTTCACATAGCGGAACCAGGGCAGGGCGTCGTCCTTCTTCACCTCGTTGCGGGACTGATGGTCGTGGTACTGGCCCATGTGGCCCTCCAGCGAGATGTAGTCCAGCGCGCCCTTCTCGCCCTTGCGAGCGTCGGCGGCGATGTCGTCGCTGTTGGCGAACAGCTCGCTGAAGAAGTCGTGCACTTCCTGCGGCAGCTGCTGGCGCTCCACATGGGTGCGGTCGCCCTTCACCCAGCTGAAGCGGTCGTTGCCCAGTTCCAGCACATAGTACTCGGTGCCGTACTGGAAGTTGCGCAAAAGCGGCTTGACGAAGTAGGTGTCGCCGGCGGCCACCATGGGATCGGGGGCGAAGAACAGGTTGTACACGTAGATGTCGTCGTTGTTCATGAGGAAGCCCAGACCCTCGCCGGCATGCAGCCAAAGCGGCATGTCCGGATGCTCGAGCAGGTAGTCGGCCTTCTCGACGATGCCCTTATAGGCATCTTTGTCGTAGGTTTCGGCGAGCGTGCGCTCGGCATCCTTCATCAGATCCTTGAACATGTCGCGATCCCAGATATCGCGGCGCTCCTCGCGCTCGGTGTGGTGCACGGGAATATAGAGCGACACGACGGGCGCGGTCACATCAGCGAGGATGGCCGGATCGAACTTTTCCATCACGTGAATGCTATCGGCGGTCTTCCGCAAGGTCTCCTTCTCGTCTTTCATGACGAACCTCCAAAGTGGTCGGGAACACAAAGTGCGCGCAGCAGTGTCGCGGCGCCGTTGCGTCTGGAAAGGCGACGGCGCGTGGTGCAACTGATGTGCTGAAAAGAGCATAGCCCCCGACGAGGAAAATCGGGGGCTATGAGCCAGCCTGTGAACGGGCGGTTGCCGAAATGCAGTTTAAAGTTGATTTGACCGCTCGCCTTTAGTCGAGGTAGCGCTTCACGTTCATGGCGCGCATGGCGTTCAAGATGGCGATGACGGCCACGCCCACGTCGGCGAAGACGGCCATCCACATGTTGGCGATGCCGAAGGCGGCCAGCACCAGCACGGCAAACTTGACGCCCAGGGCAAACACGATGTTCTGCCAGACGATGCCCATGGTGCGCCGCGCCAGGTGAATGGCGCGGGCGATGTCGTCGGGGTCGTCGTTCATGAGCACGATGTCGGCGGCCTCGATGGCGGCGTCCGAACCCATGGCGCCCATGGCGATGCCGATGTCGGCGCGGGTGAGCACGGGTGCGTCGTTGATGCCATCGCCCACGAAGGCGAGCTTGCCCTTGCCATTGGTGTCGCGCTCGGTTTGGGCGAGAAGCGCCTCCACCTCGGCCACCTTGTCTTGGGGAAGCAGCTCGGCGTGCACCTCGTCGATGCCGAGTTCGGCGGCGACGGCCCGGGCCACGGGTGTGCGGTCGCCCGTGAGCATGACGGTCTTCTTCACGCCGGCCGCGCGCAAATCGGCGATGGCGCGGGCGGCGTCGGGCTTCACGGTGTCGGCGATGACGATGGCGCCCAGGTAGGTGCCGTCGGCGGCCACGTAGAGCACGGTGCCCGGCACGTCGGTGGCCGTGAAGGCGATGTCATGGGCCGCCATGAGCTTGCCGTTGCCCACGAGCACGTTTCGTCCGTCCACGACCGCTTCCACGCCCTGGCCGCTGATCTCGCGGACGTCGCGCACCCGTTCGGCGGTTGTGGTGGAGCTGCTTCCGGGCCGCGCGCCAGTCGTGGTGGAGTCGCTGTCCGGTTGCGCCAGATTCGCGTCGTTGTCGCTGTCCGGTCGCGCGTCGGTCGTCAGGGAGTCGCGATAGGCCCGCACCGATTGCGCGATGGGATGGGTGGAAAAGGTCTCGGCCGCCGCGGCGATGCCAGCAAGCTCGGCCTTGCTTACGCCGGGGGCACAAACGAGCTCGGTCACGGAGAACGTGCCGTCGGTCAGCGTGCCGGTCTTGTCGAATACGACGGTCTCGGTGGAGCCGAGGGCCTCCAGGTAGTTCGACCCCTTCACCAGAATGCCGAGGCGCGAGGCGCCGCCGATGCCGCCGAAGAACGACAGCGGCACGGAGATGACCAGCGCGCAGGGGCACGACACCACGAGGAAGGTGAGTCCGCGCAGGATCCAGTCGGACCACTGACCGCCGAACAACAGCGGGGGCACGATGGCGAGTACAGCGGCCACGCCCACGACGATGGGGGTGTACACGCGGGCGAAGCGGGTGATGAAGTTCTCGGTGCGTGCCTTCTTCTCGGCGGCGTTTTCCACCAATTCCAAGATGCGGCTTACCGTGGAGTCCTCGAAGGGCTTGGTGGCGCGTACGACGAGTTTGGCCGTCAGGTTCACGCAGCCGGAGATGACCTCGTCGCCTGGGCGCGCCGTGCGGGGCACCGACTCGCCGGTGAGCGCCGCCGTGTCAATTTGGCTTTCGCCGGTCAGCACCGTGCCGTCAAGCGGGATGCGCTCGCCGGGCATGACGATGAACTCGTCATCGGGGGCGAGCTCGAAGGGATCCACCTGCTTCAGCTTGCCCTCCTCCATGACGTTCGCGTACTCGGGCGCGATATCCATCATGTCCGCGATGGACTGGCGCGACTTGTCCACGGCGTAGCTTTGGAATAGCTCGCCCACCTGGAAGAACAGCATCACGGCCGCGCCTTCGGCCATGTGCGGCTCGGTGTCGGGGAACAGCACCAGCGCAAACGCGCCGAAGGTGGCCACGGTCATGAGGAAGTCCTCGTCCAGCGCGTGTCCGTGAACGAGTCCGCGCAGGGCGCCGGCGATGACGTCGTAGCCGGCGATGAGGTAGGGGATGAGGAACAACGCGAACTCGGCGTACACGTCGCCGGGGGTGCCGAAGGCGGCGCGCAGGATGCCGGTCTGGGCCGCCACCTCGATGATGACGAACAGCACGAGCGCGACGATGATGCGGGTGAGGAGTTTCTTCTGCTTCGGGTTCATGGGGAATCCTAACGGACGATGCGGCAGTCTTTCTCGTAGCTGGTGCAGACGGCCTGGGCGGCGTCGACAATGGCGGCTAGGGCCTCCTCGTCGGCGGCGTCCGCGTCGATCATCAGCTTGCTCGTCATGAAGCTGATGGATGCTTTGTTCACGCCGGGCAGCTCATTGATGCCGGCCTCCATCTTCGCGGCGCAGTTGGCGCAATCGAGGTTCTCCAGTTTGAATGACTTGCGCATGATGGTTCCTTTCAATGTTGTTCCCACTCGATAGTGGCGGGCGGTTCGGTGAATCGCAAGGGGGACAGGGTTACTCGCACACGTGGGTCATGCCCTGGGCGAGCATGGTGTAGACGTGGTCGTCGGAGAGGGCGTAGATGACGTTCTTGCCGTCGCGGGTGGCTTTCACAAGGCGCGCCTGCTTCAACGTGCGCAGCTGGTGGCTCACGGCGCTTTGGGTGCAGCCGACGACGGCGGTGATGTCGCCGACGGATAGGCCGCCGCCCATGAGCGCGAACAGGATCTTGATGCGGGTGGTGTCGGAGAAGGCCTTGAACAGGTCGGCCACGTCGAACAGCAGCTCCTCGTCGGGCATTTCCGCGAACAAGCCTGCCGTGGCTTCGCGGTTGCAGCCGCAGGGGCAGGCCTCCAGCGATGCGCAGGCGCCTTCCACGATTTTGCCGGCTTCTTTCTCTATGGCTGTCGGTTCGCTCATCTCAGCTCCTTGCAAACTATTAAACATATGAGCAACTGTTCATAAGTATAGGCACCGCCACCGTTCTGTCAAGGGGTGGAATAAAAGATTTCGTTTGGAAGGGCAACGGAAGGGGAAGCGTAACGGCTCCGTCGCCATCGGAAGGCGCGCCAAAGCTACCATTGAAAGCAGAAAACGCGATAGGACGCAGTGCCGCATGCTTTTGCCTTGCACGATCCGGCCAATTCCCAATCATTGATATGAGCTGGGGAAGAAGGCGCGGTCGGTCGTCCCGTCGCGCCCGATGCGAATTTGAAAGGTGTTGCAATGAAGGCTTACCAAATCGTCGATGCCGACTTCGTGAAGCGCGAGATAGGGCGCATGCCCATCGTGGACGTGCGGCCGCCGCTGCGCTACGACCCGGCCCATATTCCCTCGGCCATCAACATTCGGCTCGATGTGGCCGCCGCCTCGGAGGATCCTGCCGAGGAGCTGGCCGAGATGTTCCAGGACAACGGCATTTTCCCCGAGGACGCGGTCGTCGTGTACTGCCAGATGGGCGTGCATGCCAAGATCGCCTGCGATTACCTGGCGTCGGCGGGTTACAGTAGACTGTATCTGTACGCCGGCAACATGAACGACTGGATACGCGACCCGGCGCGTCCCGTGGAGGCCTCGTCGGTTGCCTTCGCGAAGGCGTCGTAGGAGGGCGCGAAGACAGCCGGATCGCGCGTCCGGCGCCGCCGATATTGGCGCCCCGTCGCGACGAAACGATGACAAGGGCCGTCTGTCCGTGGCAGGCGGCCCTTCGCTGTCCTACCATAGGCGGGAGACACCGACGCGGGGGGCCCGCGTTCGCGAAGACGGGAGGCCGCTATGACCACGGAAGAGAAGCGCATCGACGAGGAGAAGTCCTCGCAGCTCGATAGACCCGAGCCCATTCCCGGGTTCCCCGAATTCGGGCACATTCCCTTTGAGGGGCTGCGCAACACGCGCGACTTGGGCGGCATGCCGACGGCCGACGGGCGCACCATCGCGCCGGCGAAGCTCCTGCGCAGCGGCGCGCTGCACAAGGCGAGCGAGCAGGATTTGGCGCGGCTCGTGGGCGACTACGACCTCGCCGGCGTCATCGACTTCCGCACCCAGCTCGAGCGCGACAAGGAGCCCGACCCTCGCGAGCTTATGGAGGGCGTGGTCTTCTACGACTTCCCGGCGCTGTCCGGCGAGACCATCGGCATCACCCACGGTGCCGGCGTGGCCCAGGACCTGAAGACCTTCGCCAGCTACAACGCCGGCCCCCACGAGTTGGTGTGCGGCATGTACCCGCAGATCCTGCTGGACGAGGCGGGGCGGGTCGCCTACACGTCGTTCCTCGAGGTGCTTTTGGAAGGCGACGGCGGAGCATATCTGTGGCACTGCACCGAGGGCAAGGATCGTGCCGGTTTGGGCGCCGTCATCGTGGAACGGGCGCTCGGCGTGCCCGAGGCCTACGTGCGCGCCGATTATCTGGCCACGAACCTGTTCGTCCGCAACCGCGCCGAGGGGATCATCGACGCCATCAGCGAGAAGCTGCGGCTTGCGCGCGGGCTCGATGCGGACGTCGACTCGCTGTTCTACGCCTACAACGACTACTACGACCGCGCCATGGCGGCGGTGAGCGCCAACTACGGCTCCTTCGACAACTACCTCACCGAGGCCCTGGATTTCGGCCCCGAGAAGCGCCAGGCCCTGCGGGCGAAGTACCTGCGGTAGTTGCGGCGGCCGACCACCCATTCCGCACTTTCTCGACATTTCACCTCGTAGAAATACCTCAGCGCGCGGGGAGGTGTAAAATCGCCCTCGAACATTTCGCGACCCAAGGAGGCATTGTGGCCGAGTCCGCTACCCCGGAACAGAAAGTCATCGTCGTCGATTTCGGCGCCCAGTACGGGCAGCTCATCGCCCGTCGCGTGCGCGATTTGCACGTGTATTCCGAAATCGTGCCCTGCGACATCACGGCCGAGGAGGTGCGCGCCATCGCGCCGGCGGCCATCATCCTGTCCGGCGGCCCGGCGTCGGTGTACGCGGAGGACGCCCCTTCCATCGACCCGGAGATTCTCGCCCTGGGTATTCCCGTGCTCGGCTTCTGCTACGGGCAGCAGGCCATGGCCGTGGCGCTCGGCGGGGAAGTGGGCCACACCGAGAAGGGCGAGTACGGCCCAGCGGTCATCACGCGGGCGGGCGAGTCGGCGCTGTTCGACGGCACCCCCGGCGAACAGACCGTGTGGATGAGCCACCGCGATGCTGTGAGCCGCGTGCCCGAGGGCTTCTCCATCACGTCGCGCACCGAGGTGTGCCCGGTGGCGTCCATGGAATACCCCGAGCGGCGCCTGTTCGCCACGCAGTTCCACCCCGAGGTGCGCCACACCGAGTTCGGCCAGACCATGCTGCGCAACTTCCTGTTCGGCGTGTGCGAGCTTGAGCCGGATTGGACCATGGACTCCATCATCGAGGACTCCGTGGAGGCCATCCGCGCCGAGGTGGGGGACGACCGCGTCATTTTAGGCCTTTCGGGCGGCGTGGACTCGTCCGTGGTGGCGGCGCTGTGCGCCCGCGCCATTGGCAAACAGTTGACCTGCGTGTTCGTGAACCACGGCTTTCTGCGCAAGGGCGAGCCCGAGGAAGTGGAAGAGGTGTTCACGAAGCAGTTCGACGTGGACTTCATCCACGTGCACGCCGAGGAGCGCTACCTGGAGCTTCTGCGCGGTGTGACCGATCCGGAACAGAAGCGCCGCATCATCGGTACGCAGTTCTGGAAGGAGTTCTTCGCGGTGGCGGAGGATCTGGCTCAGGACGGGCGCCCGGTGAAGTACCTGGCCCAGGGCACCATCTACCCCGACATCATCGAGAGCGGCGCGCGCAAGACCGGTGGGAAGGCGAGCACCATTAAGAGCCACCACAACCTGATCCCGTTCCCCGAGGGCGTGCATTTCGACCTGATTGAGCCTCTGGACCACTTCTTCAAGGACGAGGTGCGCGCGCTGGGCACGGCGCTGGGCCTGCCCGACTACATCGTGCACCGCCAGCCCTTCCCGGGGCCGGGCCTGGCCATCCGCATCATCGGCGACGTGGACGCCGAGAAGCTGAGCATCCTGAAAAACGCCGACGCCATCGTGCGCGAAGAGCTGGATGCCTACAACGAGCGTCTGTTCGCCGAGACCGGCGAGCGCAACAGCGAGCACGCCGTGTGGCAGTATTTCGCCGTGCTGCCGGACATCAAGAGCGTGGGCGTCATGGGCGACGAGCGCACCTACGCCCGCCCGATGATCCTGCGCGCCGTAGAAAGCTCGGATGCCATGACCGCCGACTGGGCCCGCCTGCCCTATGACGTCCTAGCCCGCATCTCCGGCCGCATCGTAGCCGAAGTCCCCGGCGTGAACCGAGTGGTGTATGATATCACCAGCAAACCGCCCGCAACGATCGAGTGGGAGTGAGCATTTGTTCGCTTTTTGGGGCATGAGCGTAATTTACTCCAGTTCACGGAGGCTGTCAAATTTGATGGACTCAACCAAAATCTGACAGCCACCAGTGAATCCTCTCACTTTGCCAAGACCGTCGAGATTGCTCGACGGTCTTTTTTCCCAGCTAGAGGCTAAGAAATGCTGTGTTTTCATCCAAAGTCCGTGCGCTTCCTTCATTCATGTTCACGTCCAGTAATCGCTATCAACCGGGTGCGGTGCTTGCAAGCCGCTCGCAACTATTTCACTTTCGAGCTATACGGCGCTGAGAATGCGCGATAGTATCGTTTTGAACTCACCCGCTTTTGGGAGGGCACACGATGGAAGAGTTCCCAGTTCAGACAATGGAGTAAAAATTCCGCCGATACTGCCTGAAATGCAGAGGCACCCACAGTATCGGATGCCTCATGAATACGGAGCAAAACTCAAGCTGCGGTGAGTAAATCAAAAAAGCATCTTCTAAGCTCGGAATGAAGCCTTCCAGAGCTCGTATTCCGCTTCGGTCATCTTGCCGGACTCCACATCGGCCAGGGCGCGGCTCCATGCCTTGAGGGCCTGCGTGAGCTTCTTCGCACCCTTGGTCTTATGATCGATGGTGATGGTGCCGACGGGTCCGGGAGCGATGCCGAACGAATCCTCCATCCTGAAGAGCGCCTCTAGCGCGTCCCTGGCGGAGTCGATCTCGTAGTCCTCCAGTGCAGTGACGGGAACGTCGAGAACGTAAGCCCGGCTTCTTCTATGAGACCGATGATTGCAATTAGTCTGCGATATTGCCGTGAATCCTTCGCAAGTACTCGCTAGCGAGCTCCGTTCTGTTCCCCACGCCCATCTTCGCATAGATATGCGCCAGGTGGTTCTTCACGGTATTCTGCGCTATGCCCAACTCGGAGGCTATCTCTCCGTTCGTGCGGCCTTTTACGGCGAGGAGAAGCACTTTGTGCTCCTGGGGCGTTAGCGTTTCCGCACTCTGAGGGTTTTTCGGAGCTTCTTTGGACCCCATATAACGGGACTCGCCCCAGTACCTCATTAAGGCACCCTCCACCAGGGTTCTGTCCCGGAACTCATCCAGGTTCGCCTTCATTAGTGTCAATGTGGCGTCCTCGACGATGCGGCAGTATTCCTGGATGAGGCGTCGCGGGGCATCGCAGTTCTCCCAAAGGAAGCCGGTTACCCATTTCCCGACGATCATCTTGGTTTCCATGTAGTTGGCCAGCGGGATGAAGATGTCGCTCTCGCCCTTGGTCAGATCTCCTGTGAACAGCAGGTTGCCGCGCGGCTCTATGGGCTCGTGACGCAACGCCCTGAAAAGCTCGTCGATCTCTTCTCGGGTCCAGCGGTCAAGCGATTCCCGCGAGAGGGAGGAAGCGCGTGATTGCGGGTAGCGGACGATATAGCTTGCGACGAGCCCGTCGACTAGCTCACCCATGCGCGATGAGAGGAAGTCGATGATCTGGTCTGCGCTCTCAGGATTACTCTGCTCCATCATGCTCCTTATCAGATTTATATAGTCCGATTGTACTAGTTAACATTCTCTCGCGCCATGGTCCGGGCGGAACTTCCCGCAAGCGCCCCATTCGGCGACCATATGGGCATCGAAACTGAATATGCGTCGCGAAAGGAGGTTTCGCATGTTCACAGAAAACTATATGGACTTCCTCAAGGATGTCCCCGGACAGGTGATGGAGGTCATGGCCTTCCAGCCGGGCACGCTCATCCCCGTCCACCCCGAGGCCCTCATAGCGATGCTGCTGTGCATGACCTTCGGATACCTGCTCTATGTGCAAGCCTTAAGGATCATGGTGCGCGAGAAGGTCGATCCCTATCCGATCTGGCTTCACTGCTGGATGATCTCCATCGACTTCACCGGCTCCATCATGTCCTGGCAGTGCGCTATCGAGCACGACTTCTTCTGGGTGTTCGTGCTGTTCGGCATCGGCCTTCCCATCTGGGTGTGCATGGAGGCGGTGTGCATCTACAAGTCGGTCAAGAACCATCGCCAGGAGGAGTTCGGGAGCCTGGTAAAGGGCGAGGTCACGCTAAAGCAGGGATGGGTCGTCGCCATCGGCATGGTCATCGTCGGCGCGAGCGTCAACCTCTGGGCCGAGACCCTTCTCGGAGGCTTCAGCAACTGGGCGGTCTTCATCATCTGGCCCTTCACGAACTATGTGTTCGCCTATTGGACCTGGCGATTCTGGCGCGAGCAGGGCATCAAGAACGGCAACCGCTTCCGCAACTCCATGGGCCTTCAGTGGATCATCACCATCCAGATCACGCTCATGTGGGTGCCCGGCCTCTCCTGGTATATCCAGCTGACGCCGTACCTGAACACGCCCGCGTACTATTTCTGCGGCATCGTGGCATCGGCTCTGGCGGTAATCAACCTCTATTACTGCTACAAGCTCCCCAAGAAGGAGACGCTGCCGAACGGGAAGAAGCCGATCTGGTAAGAATTCTCATCGGCAGAGTTTTAAAGTCGCCCTGGTCATCGCCGGGGCGACTTTTTGTTTGTCATCGGCCCAGTTATCGCGATTGCGGCGAAGCGTGAATCGCCGAGCTCGATGCGGATACTTGTCAGAAATGCTAAGAAACACCAGTTCAGACCTACGTGGACAATTTGTCCACGTAACTTTTCGCTGGGTCGAAATTCCACTTGAGCCTGACGCTTCCGTAAGAGTAGGAAGGGGTTTTAGAGCCTTGTGAGAAAATGTCCAAAGACAAGCGCGAGAGAGGGACGCGCTGGGAGAGGTTGGCGAAGGGTCAATTGCCAGATATCAGGTGCAGGAAGCTCTCGGATATCCTTGCTTCTAAATCCGACCACTATCCTTATTCGGACAAATACATAGCTGAGGTGCATGACTCGAAGGATAAGACCGGTAGGACCGAACGCGAGCATATGGTCGAATGGTTCCGTGCCAATGAGACCAAAGGCTCCGGCGCTTATTCCAGGCAGGTTCCCAACCAGAGCGCCCGGCGATGCTACAACGGCTTGATGAATGCGGCGTCTCTGCTATGGATCGCCGAAGCCGTAGGGATCGACGAGCCCACTGTTCGACGAGCCTACGAGGCGGCCGTGGCCGCCGATGACTACCGCCGCGCGTGCGGGGCAATCCGCAAGATCATCGCGTGGGACATGATCTACGCGCTCGCGTAGCGCGTGCGTGCCGAGCGGTTCTCTCCAGCCTTTCTCGCATTGTGCGTAAAAGGACTCTTCCCTGATACAAACCGCGCACTGTCATAATGGGAGCGCATATCGAACGGGAGAGGAATTCGCCATGGGTATCGTAAAGCTGAACATACTAGATGTCTTGCAAGAGAAGAACATGAGCCTGGAGGAGTTCGCGGCACTACCTGGGATTGGCGAGGAGAGCGCTAACAAGATCGGTGAAGGCCCAGTGTCGGCAGTGCGCTTCTCGACCCTGGCTGCCATATGCGACGGATTGGGCTGCAAGCCGGGAGATGTGCTTCGCCATACCGCCTAGCGACTATCGCCAAAGGGTTGTCGCGGGTGGCTTGCCCGTGATGACGCTGCGGAGACACCTCAGATAATACGTGAACTCAATCTGAACTCACTTTGAACTCAGGGTTTCGCGTTTCTGCTGGTCAGGAATTTACTCACAAGGCCTGTTTTTATTCCTGGACTATTCCCGTCGCGTAAATTTTCGGAGGTTCGAGATGACGAGCCTGAAATCCTGAACTCAAAACATGCTCAGATATAATAAATCCCAGTTCAGAGAACCAGGATTTGCTTCTTAGAGTTATTCCAGGCTTTAAGCCCTTTTCGCCTTCTTTGAAGTGAGTTCAAAACGATACTGAAATCAGTGAGCAAGGATTGGACGATGAAGCACGAGACGGAAATCGCAATGCCCATAAAACAAGAAAGCCCACTCGATACAATCGAGTGGGAGTGAGTTTTACCAGTTCAGAGGCGCTATTTTGCTTCACCATTACTTTCTAATTCTTTGTAAAACTGTGTAATTCTCCACAAGGATTTTGCAAGCCACTCGATTATCCTCTCACTTTCGATTTGATTGAAAATGACCCGTCAAAGCCTTGACGGGTCTTTCTTTTCCCGGTTCCAATACTGTATATTGGCGGCTTCTGGAGTGCTGTGCCTAGAGACAATGTTTCAAATATGCGCTTAGATTTCAGATTCCTTAGCTTTATAACTTTGAATTGTTTTAAGAATCCAGCGATTCATAGACTATACATTGACACATTTCAATGTATGAATATACTAAGCGTATTACATAGACGGTTATCGATGTAAAGGATTTATAATGGAAGTGGTCGGCTCGTACCTTATGGATCAGGTGCTCAAGATGCAGTGGCTTTCGGATCTTGTGACCATGCTCGTGGGCGCATTCGGTTTGGACGTCAACTCCCAATGGGGAGGCACGATACATTTCCTCATCTACGACACCGTCAAGATAGTCATTCTGCTCTGCGTGATGATCTTCATCATCAGCTACATTCAGAGCTACTTCCCGCCCGAGCGCAGCAAGCGCATCCTGGGGCGGTTCAAGGGCATCGGCGGCAACATCGTAGGTGCTTTGCTTGGCACGGTGACGCCGTTCTGCGCCTGCTCTTCTATCCCGCTGTTCATCGCGTTCACGCGCGCGGGGCTCCCGCTCGGGGTGACGTTCTCCTTCCTCATCTCGTCTCCCATGGTGGACATCGCCTCCATCATCCTCATCATGAGCATCTTCGGCCCGCACGTGGCCCTCATCTACACGGTGGTGGGACTCGTGATCGCAGTGGCGGGGGGTACCGTCATTCAGCACCTCCACATGGATGACCAGGTGGCCGACTTCGTGCGCGGCGAGGCGGTGGACGCCGTGCAAGCCGAGACGATGACGAAGCAGGAGCGCGCGACCTACGCACTCGGGCAGACGGCGGAGACTTTCAAGAAGGTGTTCCCCTTCATCCTCCTGGGCGTCGCCATCGGCGCGCTCATCCACAACTGGATCCCGCAGGACATCGTCGAGGCGGTCTTGGGCGACGGCAACCCGTTTGCCGTCGTGCTCGCGACGCTCATCGGCGCTCCCATCTACGCCGACATCTTCAGCACCATCCCGATCGCCGAGGCGCTCTTCGGCAAGGGCGTGGGACTCGGCACCATCCTCGCGTTCATGATGAGCGTCACCGTGCTCTCGATCCCCTCGCTCACCATGCTCTCGCGCGTGGTGAAGCCGAAGCTGCTCGCCACGTTCGTCGGCATCTGCCTTATCGGCATGATCATAAGCGGGTACGTGTTCAACTGGCTGCAGCCATTGTTCGTTTAGGAGCTCTTATGTGCAGGTGCAAGAGAAGACATAGATGCAGGTCGGTGTAGGCCTCCCGGGTTTCAATTGACGACCGTATAGCTGATTCGATTGATTGCGGCCGATGGGCTTTGGGCCATACCCCTTCCCATCGGCATGCGAACCCAAGGAGGCATAGATGTTCGACAACTTATTCACCGTGGAGAACCTGCTCAACGTTCTGGGCACGTTCGCCTACCTGTTCGGGGAGCTCTTCCTGCTCTTCATCGCCATAAGCTTCTTCGTGGCCCTGTTGCAAGTGTGGGTGTCGAAGGACCGCATCAAGCGCATCCTCTCTCGTCCCCACAAGGTCACCAACGCCGTGCTCGGCGCGGCGCTCGGGGCGGTGACGCCGTTCTGCTCATGCTCCACCATCCCCGTGCTGGTGGGGCTCTTCAAGAGCGGCGCTCCGTTCTCGGGAGCCATATCGTTTTTGATGACATCGCCCATCCTCAACCCGGCCATCATCGCGCTTTTGCTCGTGTTCTTCGGGCCCGTTCCCACGCTGGTTTACACCGTCATCACCTTCACGTTCGCGGTGTGCGTGGGGCTTCTGCTCGACGCTCTCGGGTTCTCCCGCTACATCAAGAACGTCGTCGTCAAGGGCGGGTGCTGTGGAGGCGACGAGGTCACCTGGGAGAACCTGAAGGGGACGTTCTGGCAGAAGCAGGCTCAGGCATGCAAGTACGCCTTCAAGGACGCCATAGGGCTGTTCAAGGGGGTCGTCGGGTGGCTGCTCCTCGGCGCGGGCATCGGAGCCTTCATCTACGGATTTGTTCCCACCGAGCTTCTGGAAGGGCTTGCCGGGGCGGACAACCTCTGGGCCATCCCGCTTGCCGCCGTGATCGGCATCCCCATGTACATCCGCGTGGAGACGATGATCCCCATCGCGGGGATCCTCATGGAGAAGGGCGTGTCAGCGGGCGTCGTCATCGCGCTCATCCTGGGCGGCGCGGGCTGTTCCATCCCCGAGGTGTCGCTTTTGAACAGCATATTCAAGAAGCCCATGGTGGTGACGTTCGTGCTGTGCATCCTGCTGGTGGCCATAGGCACAGGCTTCGCGTTCACACTCGTCATGCCCTAGCGGCATGAGAAGCATATAGCAATGAAGGCCCATTAGAGAAAGGATAGGAAGATGGGACTGTTCGGAAAGGTGTTCGGCAAAGAGGACAAGAAAGATAGCTGCTGCTGCGACATGGAGATCGTGGAGGTACCCGAGGGCGAGGAGGCACCTGCGGCATGCGAGTGCGATTCATCTGGGGCGGATGCAGTCGTGCTGACCGTGCTGGGGCCGGGATGCAAGCGCTGCCACCAGCTCAACGATAACGCGCAGGCCGCCGCATCGAAGGCGGGCGGCGCGGTGAGCGTGGAGTACGTCACCGACCCGGTAGCGATAGCCGAGGCGGGCATCATGGCTACGCCTGCGCTTCTCGTGAACGGCAAGGTCGTCTCGCAGGGCAAGGTGCTCGCGCAATCGGAGATCGAGGAGCTCCTGTAGGCGGAAGCCGCTATCTGACGGGGTGCGTTCTGCGCTTGACAGCCGTAACATCCTGATTGAATATATAGATAAGCATCAATTTCTAAGGTTTGGAATCATGGAGACAGAGAAGACAGCGCTGCTATTCAAGGCTCTCGGAGACGAGAATCGCTTGCGTATCCTAAAACTTGTATCCCAAGGAGAGGATCTCTGCGCCTGTCGTATTCTCGACGAGCTCGACATCACCCAGCCCACCTTGTCTCATCACATGAAGATATTGAAGGATGCCGGTCTGATCAGCGCTAGGAAGCAAGGGCGCTGGATGCACTACTCGATCAGCGAGAACGCAATCAACAAGGGCGTTGAGTGCCTACAGCGTTTTCGAACGGAATAGGCACTCTAATTCGCGACTAGTCTAGTTCATGGAAGCTGC
Source organism: Adlercreutzia rubneri (assembly GCF_009755265.1). NCBI lineage: Bacteria > Bacillati > Actinomycetota > Coriobacteriia > Eggerthellales > Eggerthellaceae > Adlercreutzia > Adlercreutzia rubneri. Next base: position 151,991 of record NZ_WPOO01000006.1, read on the forward strand.
TGGAGGCTTTTCTTCTGCTGAATGGCCGAGGGCATCCCTCGGCCTTTCTTATGCTCTGCTATCTCTGCCTTGACCTAAGTCAGTCTAGTCTCCGCAGAACAATGGCTCTCGCATGGCGGCTAATGGCTTGGATGTGATGTTTTACAGTGATTTGGCCTTCGGAGACACTGAACTCATCGTGAACTCACTTTGAACTCATGGTTTTTCGTTTGCGCAGTTCAGGACTTTACACCCATAGTCTGTTTTTATTCCTGCGTTATTCCTGGGTATAAATGTGAGTCCTGTATAATGGGTAGTTGAACTCAACATAAACATGTGCAGAGAGTTTCGGCTGGTCAGACAAAGTGTTTTCTAGTTTTCTTATTTACTCCCTCATGCTAAGACTAGAGATTGCGAAATAAGTGAGTTCAAATTGGTACTAGGAATGCTCGACACTAGTCGGACATCCTATGATGAGGTGATACGAAATGACTCTGCTCGAACAATTATCCGCCCCTAAAACTATCGAGTGGGAGTGAGTATTACCAGGTCAGAGGCACTATTTGGCTTCACTAGCTTCGCGGTAAGGAGGCCATAGATGCCTGCCTGTTCTAGTTTTCTCGAAGTGTCGCCTGCTCAGGGCCACTGTGACAATTTGTCACAGTGGTTCAGGAGGGTCTTTTGATGGGCTGGATAATAGCGATACTTGTCATCGGGTTGGCAATAGCCGGATTGGTTGGAGGAGCTGTCTTGCACCCGCTACTCTACGGTCTGTTCATCGCCTCGATACTGATTGTTCCTCTATGGCTCGGGTCTTCGATCGTCTACGGCATCATAGATGCGATCTTCGGAAAGAGGCGATAGGCCATAGGGTGTGCAAAAGTGGCTCTCCGTGCCTGCCGTTATAATTACATGTGAAGGAACCATAAACGAGGGAAACAGCTTGGCCGACATCAGATGCAGGAGATTCTCGGACATTCTCAGAACCAAAGAGGATCACTACCCATATTCAGACAGGTACATAAGCGAGGTTCACGACTCGTCCACCAAGACGGGAAGGACCGAGCGCGAGCACATGGTCGAATGGTTTCGCGCGAACGAGACCAAGGGAAGCGGTTCGTACAGCAGGCAGACTCCGAACTCCAGCGCGAGACGATGCTGCAACAGCCTGATGAACGCTGCCTCGCTCCTCTGGATCGCCGAGGCTGTCGGTATAGACGAGCTTACCGTGAAGATTGCATATGAGGCTGCTGTTGGTGCCGGAGATTATCGCCGAGCATGCGGGGCGATTCGAAAGATCATCACCTGGGACATGGTCTACGCCTGCGTATAGCCACGAGAGGTCACGATTTCGTGTAGGGCGGAATTGCCTGTTGTCGCAGGAGCTCGCAGGCCTTATAATGTTCAGCAACGGACTGGTCGAATAGATCTTGGTCCACCCTGCGGCGGGGATATTCCCCGCCATTTCTATATCTAGGAGCAATACCTTGTCTGACCTTGGGATATTCATCGACGAATCTGGAGACGTAGGGTCGAACTCCGAGTTCTATCTGATCACGATGATACTCCATGACCAAGCATCGAGCATCGAACAGCAGGAACAAAAGCTTTGCTACGAGCTCGATCTTCTGGATGTGCATCCTGAAGAAGCAGTCCACTCCGGTCCCATAGTCCGCAAAGAGGATGAATGGAAGGACGTCGATCTCGAAAAGCGCCGCAAAGTCTTCTTCAAGATGTTCTCGTTCATGAGGCTTAGCCCTATCAGCTACAAGACGTTTTCCGTCAGGAAGAGGGAATGCGCCGACCGGTTCGCGCTGAGGGGGCGGCTCGCAAACGAGCTGGGCTCTTTCCTGAGGGACAACCTTGCTTTCTTCCAGGGATTCGAGTCGGTCATCGTGTACTACGACAACGGTCAGGCTCTTGTCACGGACCTCATCAACACCGTGCTTTGCGCGTATCTGACGAATGTGGATGTCCGCAAGATAGCTCCCTCCGAATACAGGCTGAGCCAGACGGCGGACATGGTCTGCACGCTGGAGCTTATGCGGGAGAAATCTGAAAATGGCGCGGGCATGAGCAAGTCCGAGCTCATCTTCTTTGAGAGCAGGCGAAGGCTCAGCAAAGTGTTCCTGAAGACGCTGAAGGGACTGGAGTTTCCCAAGAGCTAGCTCACGGGGGAACCGAGCCTCTCGTGGCATTACCGCCGCAGCTCCACCCGGAGCGCGCGTCTTCGCAAACGAGTGCTTGAGATTGGAGAATTACCATGGAGTCACCCAGGGTCCTGCCAGAAGCGGGCAACAGGGTTCGATTCGAATTCGACGGAAACCTCGTCTCCGGCACCGTTTTCGTCGTCGATCCTAGGGGCGGCGGCGTTTGTTTCGGTGTCTGCCCCAGTTGCGATGTGAGAGCCGATGACGGCACGCTTCACAAGCATGTCCCCATCAACGAGGTCGTGCCTTTATCGGTTGAGCAGAGGTAAGTTGGCGACCTCCCTTCGCCGCATGCTGGATCTGGGCGGCAAATGGGCAGTCGATGCATGCTGCTAAGCGGTTTGGGGCGATTTTGCTCTGCGAACCGGCTCATAAAGACCCTGTACTCACTTGGAACTCACTTTGTACTCAGCGTTTCACGTTCTGCCTGTTCAGGCCTTTACACCCCTATGCTGAATTTATTCCTGAGTTATTCCTGGTAATAAATTTGCGGAGTAAACGATCGGGATCTCGGCATTTTTGTACTCAGCATTTTCGAAATAGGAGAAAACACCTGTTCACAGGTGCTTTATTGTAACGCCGTATTTATTCCCTTTCCGAGGTGTGTAAAACGGGATTTAAGGTGAGTACAAAACGATACTGTTGATTTGCTTAACTAGGTGGACGTCATGATGCAGGTTGGACGACATAACATGATTTGATACGTATTGTACGCCTGACGGCAAAAACTACGATTGAGTGGGAGTAGGGGTTCTCCTCTTTCCTTTGACGCTTGATCACCCTAGCGGGTGCTCTCCGTAACGAGGGCACCCGCTTCATTATGAGGAGCGCCCCGTGGATGCCCTGCAATTCACGCGCGATCACCAGGCTTATTTCGAAGACTACGTGACACGCAGCACATACCACTCGAACGCCATCGAGGGCAGCACGCTGTCCTTTGCCGAGACCTATGCCATCCTCTGGAACGACAACACCATGAAGGTGACGGCCACGGCTCGCGAGCTGTACGAGGCGATCAACCACAAGTACGCCCTGGCCACGGCATCGGAAAACATGGACGACCCTCTTTCGGAGCGGCTTGTCAAGGCTATAGCGCGGGATATCAACCGCAACATAAGCGGCATCGACGACTATCGTCACGGCCAGGTGATCATCCGCGGGGCGGAGCACCTGCCGCCGGCCGCCAATCAAGTGAACCAGCTCATGATGCAGCTCGTGTACGAGTACAACCACGACGAGGGAGGGGACCCCTTCCTGCGCGAGGCTCGCTTCCATGTCCGCTTCGAGAGAATTCATCCCTTCGAAGATGGCAACGGTCGGACAGGTCGCATCCTCGTAAACCGCGGGCTCATGCGAGCCGGTCTCGCTCCGGTAGTGATCCCCGTGGAAGAGCGCGCCGCCTACATGGACTTGCTGGCGCGCAGCGACTACGACGGCCTGGCCGCCATGCTGCGCCGCCTGTCTGAGGCGGAGACCGAGCGTATGGAAAGATTCGCCGAGCTATAGCAGCGTTTGGAACAAGTGGAGAAAGCTATTCCACCTTCTGAAAGTACTTCCTCATGAGCTCCCTGGGGATATGGCAGTAGTCGTTGGGGAACTTGTCCAGGTGGTTCTGGTGCGCCCTAGCGCCCAGGGAAGTTGGAATTGCGGAGGGTGCGGCCCGATGCCGCGCGAAGACGACCTGGGCCGCACCCTCCGGGTGGCGAGATTCTACTGAACTTCGAACTGGATGTCCTCGTAGGAGAGGCCCTCGGGCACTCTTCCTCGCCGAGGATGAACACGGGCTTCTGGCGGCTCGCGTCCACGAAAAGCTGCATGTTCCCCGGCGTGGAGTAGTGGCCAGCCGGGTCCATGAAGTACTTGGCGACCGGGATGAGCCCCAGGTCGATGTCGGCGGCGAGCACGCCCTCCGCGTCGTGCTCCATCTTGGCGATGACCTGCCCCGTGGGGCTGATGATCCGCGTGAACCCGTGACCGTAGGCCATCGCCTGGCGCTGCGCGTCGGAGCGGCAGAGCTTCTCCTCCATCTCCGGCGTCCAGATTTGGCTGGCGCACAAGGTGAACGTCCCCGTCGCCCGCACGATCATCTCGTTTGAGGTTGCCTTCATCTTGCGGTACCTGCCCAGAAGATTGCCGGACGATCCTAACAATATATCGACGCAAGGCTCGGTCGACCTGTTCAAGATCATGGAGACGCGCGAGGACTGTAGCGCGACTGTTATCGGTTCGGAGTTTGAGCTCGCCGAGCAGTATTTGTGTATCGAAGGCGAGCTGATGATCAACCCTGTTCTCAACTGCATAGCGACTGGGGCTCTCTGCATCTATCGTGAGAACTCGAACATACGCGAGTGTTTTTTTAAGAAGAAGGGAGGTACGTGGAGATACCAGAAATAGCTTGTTAGCGCCGGGTGGGATTTACTGCGGTTTAGTGCAGGCGTTAACAGAGCCGTGCTGTGTCGAGCGGCGAAAGCATGGTTGCTGTGTGGGGAGGGTGCGGATACGCCGGTGCGTGCTGTTATCGCCGGACGCTATGACGCAAGTGATGTGAGACGTGCTGTCTTGGGTGACACGCATACCATCGTATAGGCACGAGTTTTCGGACGGCGTGGCGAATGCTGATGGCGCCTCCACTGGCGTTGCGCGTGTGATCGCTGGCGCCTACAAGGTAGTTTGTGATTCGCTTGACGTTTGTGGTGCGCCAAGCTTGATCAGCGTCAATTGTTGCAAGACATTCTACGGTGACAGGATCTGTTCCATCGCTGCCGGCACTATTGAAGCAGGCGGCTGCGTTTGGGCGCACTGCACAGCCTGCAGCGGTGCCACTAGTATGTGGTCATAGGTACAGCTGATGGAAGTAAGAAGTATCTGAAAATATAAATCCTAATTCCAGGTCAACAATAATTTATCGTGGACAATGTCATTTGGCATAGAATGATTCTTCTGTTGAAGACGATCTATCATTGAGGTGCCACAGTTAACAATTATTTCACGCGCGAAAACGCCATCAGGTGGTTGTGGTGAGATGTTTTTTGACTTCGACTTCCTATATCCGTTAATCGACAAAGCGACATAAACTCCTCGCGACTTGCAATCGGCTATAGCATCCCAAAGACCATCGATGGAAAAATCCTGCGCTCCGTAAATAATGGATTGAGAATGCGTATAAGGCGGATCGCAATAGACCAAATCGCCTTTCTTGGCGCGTGACATCGCCTCACGATAATCAGCGGTATCGAAATCAACATTTTGAACAAGGTTGTGCCACTGATATACGCGCTCTCTGAACGATTCGGGGGAAATCGGTTTGTGCGGACCTTTCGGGGTGCTCATAAATCCATCTTTCTTCCTGAATCTGACGATCCCTGAATAACAGGTTCTTGTGAGCAGACAAAAATCAAGGCAGTTTTTATCACTGTTGAAGCGGTCGCGAATCATGGAATATGATTCGTCGGGATGTGAATAGTAATCATCAATCTGGCTTTGATAGTAGTCGCAGAGAACATCGGGATCATCTTTGACGTATTGAAAAATATCGACAAGAAAAGGAAGTGCGTCACTGGCGTATGCGCGTTCAAACCTAGGCCACATTGCTCCGCAAGCATTACGTTGAGATAATTCAGCCAATACAGCACCGCTCCCCAAAAAAGGTTCGTGGTAGTTTCTGAAGGATTCAGGAAAACAATCAACGATGTATTCTGCGAACCTTTGTTTGTTGCCTATCCACTTCAATAAGGCTGGTACCATTAGAAACTCCGTAACTTATATCATGTAGACTTATCGTCTACATAGTACCATGATCAACCCATGGAAAGAAGTATCCAAATAGCATTCGGCGATGCGGTGCGAGATGCACGGGTTAATCATGGCTACTCACAAGAAGAACTGGCTGACCTGTGCGGAATGCATCGAACCTATATCAGTGATATTGAACGTGGATTACGTAATGTATCTTTGGAGAACATAGAGAAGATATCAGCAGCTTTGGATACACCTCTGTCAGTCCTTTTTGAGCAGATTGAGACCGAGAATGCGTAGATTCGACTATTTCAAAGGACAACCTTCTGAGTTTTGGGCGAAGGTGAGATTCATTTCGCAAGAACTCGGTTATACGAAAAGAAGAGCAGACGCGATCCGGACGTATTCGGTTGACGAAATAGTGAATCTCTTTTTAGAGAATGGCGATCAAATAGATATCGCTGAGGCAGAAGAGCTCAGCAAATATAGCGAGATGCGTTGCGAAGCAGTTCATGAAGCACGAAATTATTTGATGGATGCCAAACAGGCCGAAGAGGTCTACGCGCAAGTATCGAAGAAGATATCCTGGGCAATTGTGCCCTTCAGTGCCCCAATGAGGGGGTGCGGACAGTTACTTGGACAGCGGCCTACGCCGCCAGCCCCAACCGCCTCCTGCGGTTGTCTATCGTATCGTAGACGGTCCTGCCGCCCTCCCGGAAGGCCTTTAGACGGACGGTCGAGTAG